>NZ_JONO01000031.1 GCF_000711895.1 Photorhabdus australis DSM 17609 | reverse complement strand
GTTGTGAGGCATAAGGGTTAACCACATTCAGCGGGCGTAACAGCCGCTGGGCGTTCTGATGCAGCTCGGTGATATACGCCTTTTCATTCTCCGCCAGTAAGCCTTCGAGGGTTTGCTTATGGCGCTGCAAGGCGTGGATAGCTTCGGTCTGTTCCCGCGATTCGTTCACGGTCAGCACCAGACAGCGGTTTAACAGCTCTTCATCGACATCTATTGCGGTGGTGGTGAGCATCAGCATCACCGGCCCTTTCACCGTGTACTGTTTGGTGACCAGATTCCCGCTGGCGTCATCTTTGCCGGTGCTGGCAATGGTCAGTTCGCCGTCGCTTTGCAACAGCTTGAGCGCGTAGGCGGCCTGCCGTACCCCTTCTTCTTCGGCAATAGCTAAGATTTTATGCTGGAGATTGGTTTCCCCCAGATAGAACAGACTCTGACCGGTCATGGCGCTGTATTGCAGCCGTTCTTCTTCCGGTATCAGATTGAGGACGGCCTCCATTAAGCTGCTTTTACCTGCTGCCGAACTGCTCTGTATCAGCACCGCCAGCGGACGCTCTAGCTTGCGACTGACGGCGGCTAAGTAACCGGCCAGCAGGTTAGTGGATTCGCCCACCACGCCACAAGCGGCTAAATCGGCGGTGATGCGCTCGCTCAGGTGCGGGTCCTGCAACAGGGCTAACGCTGCGGCCCGCTGGTCCTCGCTCAGTTCGGGAACTGGCGGGGTTTCGGTTTGTTCACCGGCCCCGGCCTGTTGACACTGTTCCAGGACCAGTAACAGCTGCCCCAGTGAACGCCGTAAGTCCCCTTCGGCCAGCCCCAGTTCGGTGGCGGCCAGCCGCGCATACCCGTTCCGGCTGCGGGCGCTCATCATGTCCACGCTGTCGGCGAACATCACGCCGCTGTCGGTATCGATAACCTGCACATTGACTTTCATCACTGCCGAACCTGGTTTCACCTGAGCCAACCCGCGGACCTGCCAGCGCAATGTGCCCAGAGTAACCTGTACGGCGCCGTGGGCGTCTTTTCCCCACACCACACCGGGCATAGCTGGCAGTGCCGCGGTTAAGGCCGGCAGAGAGGTCGGTTCTACCACCGACTCAGTGGCTGTAGCTGTATCGGGCGCCTGCATCGGCACCGCCCCGTCAAGTAACAGGCCGAAGGCCCGTTCCGGCTCGGCGACCTGACACAGATAGCCGTTGGCATCCATGCCCTCGGGGAACACCACCCGGAACACGGTGATACCGGTGGCAGTCAGTTCGGCAGCCAGTTTTACCGCCGCTTCATTGCCGGCCGGATCATTGTCGTAGGCGATCAAGACCTGCTTAACGCCATGCCGCCGGAATGCCTGCCGCATCTCATCGGTGAAGCCGTTCACGCCATAGGCGGCGGTGACATGGCGGTGACCGGCCACCCAGAACGACAGGGCATCGATCAAGGATTCGCAGAGGATGACCGCCCCGGCACTGATCAGCGCCGGCTCATTCCATATCCCGCCGTGTGCGCCGGGCAGATACAGATGCAGCGGTGTTCCGCTGCGTAAGCGGTCGGTGATTTTGCGCCCGTAGATTTCGCGGATCTGACCGTTCGGGTCGATAACTGGTATCACCAGCGAACCGGTAAAGTGCTCGTGTCCGCTGTCACGCATTAGCCCCACGGCCCGAAGACGGGCACGGATTTGTGCGCCGGCTTGCACCGCCTTGATGGGCAGGCGATAGGCTAACGTACGGTTGGCAAAACCGAGTTTAAACCGGGCGACTAATTCCGGGTGGTTGAGCCGGCGTTTTTCCAGATAAGCCAGGGCTTCGGGAGCATTCAACAGCGTATGATGGTAGAACTCGGTTACCCGATGCAGCAACGCCTGCCGACCGGCTTCGTCTTCGGTCAGCATGGCCGGTTCATCCGGTTGCACCAATGGCACCACCGACGGGTTATCCCCGAGTTCCCCGCGTAACCGTTCCACCGCCCGGCGCAGACTTAAGCCCTCGGTTTTCATCACCCAGTCGAGCACAGAGCCGCCGGCATCACAGCCAAAACAGTGATAGAGATTTTTTGCCGGTGAGATAACCATTGACGGGGTTTTCTCCTGATGGAACGGGCACAGCAGCACGTAATCTTTGCCGCGTTTAACCAGCTTTCGCCCCTGTTGCTCCACCACGGCGACTAAGGAAACGGCGGCTTTCAGGTGCTGTAATTCGGCTTCGGGAATGCGGGCCATAACAGAGATCCCCCAAAAATATGTCAAGATTTATTTTGCTTCGATATGCGATATATTATATATTCGTATTACGATAGTAAAGCAAGTCGTTTTTGGAACTCACCTTATACTTGGAGCATTTTATGGCTGATGTGATAGATGAGATTATGCAGACCGAAGAACAGCGCCGGGCATTCGGTAAACGACTCAAAGAGTTACGTAACCAACAGCGACGAACACAGAAGGAAGTTGCTGCCCTGATTGGCTTGCAACTTTCGCAGTACAACAAGTATGAGTCCGGGATGCACATCCCTCCGGCTGATAAGTTGATCCAACTGGCTGAGTTGTTCACGACAACTATTGATTACTTATTGCTTGGCTCGCCTAACGAACAGATACCGATTAGCAACACGCGATTAATGGAGCGATTTAAAGCACTGGCCCAATGCCAGCCGGAAGAACAGGAGACAGTGATTAAACTGATTGATGCGGTGATTGTTAAGCACCGGGTTGAGTCGGCAATACGCCCTGTTGATCAGGAGAAGAATAACTAAGTCTAAAGTGATTTTTTAGTGCGGCGTTGAAGTGCAGCAACACAACAACGCCGCTCACCACAAGCAACTAAAAGAGGTAGTTACTATGGCTAAGGCGCATTCTAGGCAAAACCGTGCCGTAAATAAAGCAACAAAAACAGAGCGTTTTTATACCGTGGGATACGTGCCGCAAAACGACAAGGCTAAAGCACCGCCTGCGATACACCTGAAAGGTCAATGGCTTAAGGCCGCCGGGTTCGATAAAGGTTGCACCCTGACCGTCAAGATTATGGACGGCTGTCTGGTGCTGATCCCTGACAGTGAAGCCATGCAACAACAGAATCAGCAGTACCAGCGGCAACAGGCCCAGCTCAGTGAGATTAAGCTGCGGATGCGGGAACTGCTTGGCGATTACAAAAGCGGCTAAGGGCAGGGATTGAGCGGCTCTTAAAAAAACAAAGCCGGAAGATCACGAAGATCTTCCGGCCTCCGATTTAATCTAAGAAGTCATCTTCTTCGAGGTAATAAACCACAGCTTCTAACAGTTCATCACGGGTTGCATTGGGGTGATGTTCTAGCTTGTTATCAATAATAGCTCTGAATGTTTGATATTCCAGCCAGCTTTTATACTTATCTTCCAGTTCATCCATGTCTTCCAGTTCATCTTCTGTCTCTGGTAGATAATAGGTAGCTTTATCAATATCATTACTTTCATTTATAAAGCCAACATCAACAAAAAAGCACCATGCTTCATCAAGTTCTCTATAAATGGATAACAATCCATCAAAGCCTTTAACTGTTTGCATTAACCTTTTCCTTTTTAACGACAGCCATTACCACCTCCCCACTTTTTACGACCACCTGAGCCATCGGGATGATAGATTTTGTGATAAGACTTATGGTCATTGTAATCAACTAAACTCAACTTGCCTGATTCATTTTCATGATGCCAAGTCATGCCCTTCGGTGCTGTAGGTTTAAAATTCCCACGTTTGCTAGGCTGAACATGCTTTTCTACACTTGGGTACTTGGTCTGCATTTCACGTTTGAATGCGGGGTCACTCTGCATTCTTTCGTATACAGATTGATTACCTCGTTTGAAGTGTTGGCCATCAGATAGCTCATATTCAGATGGTTTCAAAGTATGATAATGGAAAACATGATACTTCCCTAAACCCCGCTGACCTTCCCCTTTGTATAGTCCGAGAGGATCGATCCAACTCATCGGATTAGGGGCATAGGTATACAGGTTCAGACCCCCATTCAGCCCTATCGGATCAGGCGTAATAAACCGGCCAATCTCCGGCGCATAATACCGATACGTATTAAAATGCAGCCCCGTCTCTTTGTCAAAATATTGTCCCGCATAACGCAGGTTTTGCCTGAAACGCGAACTCCATGATGACCGGGCCGGGTCGGTGAAGTAATCCAACGGGATGCCACCTAGTTCACCGAAAGTATTGTATTTTTCCGCCCACGCAATTTTACCCTCCTCATCCGTTACTTCCAGTGGCGCGCCGTTGATGTCCGTGTGATACCAGAAGTAATTGTGTGTGGCGCCTTTCGTGACAATGCTGGCCAGCGGGGTGTAGCTGTCATGGGATTCGTAGCAGTAGGTCTGGATTTCGCCACTTTTCGCATCCCGCTCTTGCAACAGCCGCAGCCCGTGCCAGACAAAATCGGTTTGTTCATAACGCGCCAGTCCATCAATCCCGATTTTAACCACTTTGCGAATACGCCGCCCCAGAGCATCATAGTGATAACGTGCTGTTGTGTTGCCGATAACTGCCACCGTCAGGCGGTTATCACCATCATAACGATAATGCTGTGTTTCGCGCATCTCACGCGCCCGGCTGATAACGTTGCCATGCGGGTCATGTTCATAGCGCCATTCGCGCCAGTGGCTCAGGCGGTCGCCTTGCGGCTCCATCGTTTTGCCCAGCTTCTGTTCTTCAGCCTCACGTTTCAGTATCGACTGGGGTTGCTCCAGCAGGTTATCCGCTCGGTCATACCACAACATATCATCATAAGCGCTGCCCCAATGCGTCACTTTTTTCAGGCGACTTTCAGAATCATAGAGATATTCGATCATGCCTCGGTAATGATCTTCCATCACCTGCAATTCGTCTTGTGGGTTGTAGAGCCACGCCCGCCACGGCTTTCCTTCGCTAAGATAGGGCTGGGGCTCTGTATTGGTCCGTTTCAACGGCAGGCTATACTGGTGGGTACAGCGTCCTAGTGGATCATAATCACGAAGTTGGAACAGCTTGCCCTGTGTGCGGCGCGTTTCACGATGCAGACGGTCACGCTCGAATTCAGTGATAAGTGTCTGTTCATGCCGGATGGCACTCAGGTGACCCGAGCCGTAGTAAAGCCAGCTTAAGGTGCCACCATGTGGCAATGTGAGGGTGGTCAGGTTATCCAGTTCATCATAGTCAAACTGGAGGCTGTCGTCGCCGTTCTGCTCCCGAGTGACCCGCCCCAGTGCGTCATAATCAAAACGCACCGTGTTGGGCTCTATCCCCAGTTGTTTACCGTTATCATTAGGTTCGCGCCGGGCTTCCAGCAGTCTGCCCATCTTGTCCCACTGGTACTGATAAGTGTCCGTGTGAGTTTCCCGCTGAATAAGATGACCCGCCGCATCATAATGCTGGTGTACCCGATGCTCCGGGTACTTGAATACTCTGTCACCCATGCGCCGTTCAAGGCTCAGCAAGCCCGCTACGTTGTATTCGTACTGGATTAAGGTGTCGTCGGGGCGGATTTCTTCGATTAATCGGCCTTCCGCATCACGGTTCAGCAGGTAACGGCCCTCGTTGGCGTTGTCGAGCCGGATCAGATGGCCCTCGGGACTATAGTGATAATGCACCTGCCGTTGTAGCCGGTCAGTGGTACAAACGACCTGACCCAGCGCGTTATATGCCCAATGACGGGGCGGGTTTTGATTGCGCTGGTGACTGATAAGCTGGCCTGCCGGGTCCCACGTCATCTGTTCGGTGGAGTCATCCGGATAGGTGATCTGAATCAGTTGACCATTATCACCATAGTGATAACGGGTACTTTCCATCAGGGCATTGGTGACTTTTTCCAGCCGATTCTCCCGATCATAACTCCATATCGTGGACTGACCAGAACAATCCGCATGGCGGATAAGCTGTCCCTGTTCATTCCACAAAAACTGGCTCTCGCCCCCTTTAGCGTCGATGCGCCGGTCAGGTCGCAGAGTGTGACGATGCATATAGTGGTAATGTGTGGTCTGTTTCAGTGGCGAAGTTTCGCTAATCAGCCGCCCGAGGTTATCATAAGTCAGTGCCGTTTCTGTGCCATCCGGCCAGAAGATAAAGGTGAGCCGGTCGGTATCATTCTCGTACTGCCAGCGGGTCTGGTTGCCGTTAGCATCAGTGAAACTCAGCTGGCGACCATGCGGGTCCCATTCACTCAGACGGGTGTTGCCGTCTGCATCCTTGTAACCATTCGGCAGGCCAAATTCATCCCACAGGATATGATGTTCGGTGCCCGTGCGGTCGAGGCAGTAGATGAGGTGGTGTGCGTCGTTGAGGCGCCACACCGTGCGGGTACCGTCATGCCAGTGGGCCGTACGGGTGAGGTTCTCGTCATCGTATGCCAGCTGAAAACCAGCCCCCTCGCTGGTTTGTTGGGCAGTGACGCGCCACAAGCCATCTTCATCCTGCTCCCACTGGTAATTACAGCGTAACCCCCGCGCATCCTGATGCCATGCCATCAGACCGTGTTCAGTCCAGCCGAACTGGCGCTGGAGAGGGTCATTACGATGGCTGACCCCGGTCAATTGCGCCTGGTCATTATAGTGGTAGCGGCAAAGCGGGATACGCTGACCATCATGGAGTTCGCGCCAGACGGCGATGAGACGGGAAACCGTTTGGTTATCATTTTCCCTTATCACGTAATCGCAGTGCAGGTTAAGCCCGCCGCTGCCCGTGATGTTGACCATCTGACGCTGCTCGTTGTAATGGAAGCTCTGCTCGTTACCCACATTATCGCGAATGTGGCTCAGGCGGCTAATGCCGTCAGAATCGAACTCCACATAATGGTAAATCTGTTCGCCGGCATCACGGATTTCCCAAGTGTCTTCCGGTGTGTGTATCAGGTGACTTTGAGCATCCGGGCAAAAACAGCGGTGTCCTGCCGGCACGTCAGGAAATGGCACGATATCCCCCGACGGGGAACGCCAGAGTAAGCCGTCTTCCACGCGCGTGAGGCAGCTTTCCCAGAATAGGTTCCAGCCCGGTCCAAGTACGCTGTCATAGCGATAACTGCTCAGGTAACTGCGTTGCCAATAAAGCGGTAGTTCGCTCTCCAGCACAAAATCCAGCTCGTCCTCATCGTTCAGGAACTTCTGACCGGCAATGACTTCCACGGGGTTCATGAGGATCCCCACGACAGGCACAGCGACAGCCAGCACCCCGAGCCGACAGGCGATTTGGCGGATTTTAGCCGCCCCCGGCATCTTGTCGAACAGCTTTTGTAACGCCCCGGGGCCTTTGGCTGCTGCCCCACCGAAACTGGCGAACCCTGCCGCTAGCATCGTTAAATCGGAAACGGTGTACGCCCATGGGGGGATTTCCGGCACAATTTGGGCCGTCTGCTCCGTTCCTCCGCCGATGAAGACATTAGATGAACCGGTCATGACTGCCGCATCACAGACCGTTTTGTCTCCGACCCGCACCGCAGGATAGCCATTGATGAAAACGGAATCAGAACCCTCCGCCATCTGGCGAATGCCGTTCTCTTTGCTGCATTCCACCGGACTGCGTGTCGCTATAGCTGCGGGTTTGTTGTTGATAGCGACATTGGGGGAACCCTCCTTGATTTCCCCGCAGGGACTTCGCGACGAGGCCCCTTTGGACACACAGGCATCTCGCGCCATGCCGCCGACATAGTCCGCTGCCATGCCCACCGCAATTGCAGCCCCTATCAGCAGAACGCCCACCCCGATACAGGAGGCGGCCAATCCCGCGATAAAGAGGGCGCCGGATAAAATTCCCCCAGCAGCTGAAATTAATGAGCCGATGACGGTACCTGCAATCAAGCCCGCCATGGCACTGGAATGCCCGATGGTGTCCCCTACCCGCGCCGCTTCTGGCATCGTGTCCCCTCCCTAGAACTGGAAACTTTTCAGGCAGTCATCCAGCCACTGCCGCTGAACATCGGTAAATGACTGCCGGGATGATAACGTGAAAATCAGCGCTTTTTTCTCATCCAACAGAAATACCGCCTGATATTGATAGACTTGCTGCCCTTTTTGGGGACGATAACGGGAGAACAATGCTATACCTTGTAACAGGTTATCACCCAGAGTCGCGGGTTGTTCTGCCAGTAATTGCCAGTCACGCAGACCCTTTTTCAGCAGACCTTTCTGACGGGTGAGGTAACTGGCGAGATCTTCGCCTTCGGTCAACGAATCGCGCGAGATGTTAAGTGCGGGAGCATCCGGTGCGGTGATGATGTTTACGGTCTGTTCCTGATAGCCTGCCGGCAACATAATGCTGCCTTCAGTGAACCGACAACGTGGGTGATTATCCATATATGTCTTTTTGTCTTATTTTATTCAATCATTCAGTCATATCAATCAGGTAGAATTAACAGCAATACTGAATTAATAACTAAAGTTGAATATATTTAAGGGGGCATCTTCATAGTTATCAATAAAGATACACAATCAGTCATGCTATCCATTTAATATTCAGGCAAAAAGATATAACAAAAAGTCTGCGCTGTCTTGATTGTCAGACAAATTCATACCCCATTAATCTAATAAAATGTGATGAAAATCACGGAATAAGCGACAATTTCGCTGAAAATCCCTTTTAATTAAATTAAATAGCAAAAATCTGAATTAAGTACATTCGTCTTCTCCGGTTTATAGATCTTGTATTATTCACCAGATAAGATTAACTCTGTATTTTATCTAATATTTATAACATTGAACAAAATAAGAAATCATAGAACATCTCATCGTTTAAAAGTGGCCAGTTTAGAGGTACACAAGATTCAGACTCATTTTTAGGTTGGAATGTCTGGCAATCAATCCCGCTTAACTCTCTTGTTAAGAGAAACTCAGGTTAACTTAATTTTGATAATGGCCCCTCTTAAGGGACATCCCCAGCAGTTTTCATGATTCGATACATATTATCCACCAGTAAAAATGGTTTTGAACATCGTTGAAGCAGCTTACAGTCATAAAGTGACTATTTAAGTGGTAAATAAATATCTGTCAGCAATTCATGTACAGCGACTTCATGCACAAAGTTAAGGTAGTGAAAGTATAGTGGAAAATCGCGCAGCTCTTCCCCACTGGCGGGTAGCCAGTCACGATACAAATATCGCGCACTCTCCAGCAAAGAATCATGTGAACCATGATGACGCACAACAGCACAGCGCCCACCTGGTATAGTGCCGTTCCTCACCCCGAATAAATTATCCTCTTGAATTGGTGCTTCTACTGTTCCGCAAATGTCAAAGCGGAAATCTTCTGCCTTTGTCGTTGCCGGATCATGCGGAGCAATACCGTAGGTTTGACTGGTAGCAACAGGCGACAAGCCTGTGGTTTTGCGCCATTCGATAAAACGTGCAGCCGTCACATTGAGCAGTTCAGAGTTTGGAAAATACAGAAGCTGGCGGTCGTAGCACTCGTTACGTTATTAATCACAAAGGTTGAATCTTAGTAAATGTAGGGAAAAAGAGACATATCAAAAGCAATAAACAAGGATTAATTAGAAATCAGGAGTACCCCTTTTACCGCTCAGGGGTCATCCTTTAATTCAGACACAAAATCAATAGCGAACCATTACTGATTTCAATTCAGTATAGTGCTCAATAAAGGCGCTACCGAATTCACGGCCAATACCTGACGATTTCATGCCGCCGAATGGTAATGCGGGATCAAGGAAAGTATGCATATTGACCCAAACCATCCCCGCTTCGATACGCGGGATCATACGCATCGCTTTGCTCAGATCATTGGTCCACAAACTCGCCGCTAAACCAAATGGGGTGCTGTTCATCAATCCAATCAATTCTTCCTCCTCGTTATAACTGAGGAAAGTTCCTACCGGGCCAAATGTCTCTTCCTTCATCAATGAATCTTCAGCGCTGTTAGCACGAATAACCGTTGGCGCCACAAAGAAACCCGCTCCAGCCAAAGCATGCCCCCCATACACAATCTCATTACCTTCCTGACGAGCTTGCTCAAATAGGGATAAGATCTTGTTATAGTGCTCTTTATTAGCCAAAGGCCCCATTTCTGTTGATTCATCCAGCGGGGAACCCATTTTCATTGCTGCAAGTCTTTCAGACAACAATTTCAACACTTCATCCATATGACAGGCAGGAATGTAAAAACGCTCAGCCGCAGCACAAATCTGCCCCTGATTAAGATAACCAGCTTCCAGAACCCCATCGACTATCTTTTCAACAGACATATCCGCCAAAAACGCCGCACCGTTCTTACCTCCCAATTCCAGCGTGGTACGAGTTAACCCCTGTTCCATCGCTGACTTACCAACTGCAATGCCTGTTGGCACAGATCCGGTGAACGTCACTTTGGCACATAATGGATGGCCTATCAGTGCAGGACCAAGCACCGAGCCTGAACCATTAACCACATTAATGACACCATCAGGAATGCCCGCTTCTTTGGCTAATTCAGCCACTCTGAGCATCGTTAGTGGGGTGTATTCGCTGGGTTTCAGCACAATGGTACAGCCGCAAGTCAGTGCTGCCGCCATTTTCCAGATGGCAACCATGATAGAGAAATTCCACGGAATAATACCCACCACAACACCAACTGGCTCACGCCGGGTAAACCCCGTGTATTGCTCCCCCTTAAAAGAAGGCAAAGAAACATTCAGGGTTTCACCACTGATCTTACTTGACCATCCGGCAAAATAACGCAGGAATTGAGCAGAGGAATCAATTTCCAGCATACGGGACAATTGAATCGTTTTACCGGAACAGAGGCTTTCCAATTGCGCCAATTCTTCCCGATGTGCCAGTAACAGATCAGCCAGACGATTCAGGCAATGACCGCGCTCCATAGGTGAAGTCTGCGTCCATACACCATGAAAGGCAGTATGTGCCGCTTGCATAGCGGCATTCACTTCTGCTTCACCGCCTTGATTAACGGTTGCAACGACTTCATCAATCGCGGGGTTCACCACAGAAAACGTTTGATTCTCCCGACCACGTACTAACTGGCCATTAATATAATGGCCATGATTGCGTTGCAGAAAGGTCGTAACTTGTTGTAACAGGGTGATATCACTCATCATTTACCTCTGGTCAGACGGATGCTTTTTAACCTTTAATGCAAGACAGATAATGCTTCACAAAACGGTCGGAGGTCACTTCCCACATCACTTCAGTTCCCTTCGCAGCGAACCAAGAATCCCCCGGATGATATTCGACAGTTTCACCACTCTTCACATCAGTCAGTTTCACCGAACCTTCCGAAACAGTTGCATGCTCATCAAACGGATACACCATACTGAACTTGCCACGAGTACAGGCGAAAACTCCGCAAGTCAGGTTATCCGTCGGTTCGCCAAATACCATCGCAACACTTGCCTGTGGATCGCCTTCCAGCACAGTAGAACCCAAATTGCTTACGCTACCAATGTTCAACAGTTCAGGCAGGGGTTTATTCAGTAAAAGTGATTTAATCATGATGTTCTCGTTTCAAATAAAATAGTTTATCAATTGTTCAATGAATAATATTAATATCAATAAGTTAACGACGACCTTTCCAGTATCCTGACGTTTGATGCCAAATCTTGCCGGCAGACACCATCAAATGCCGCAACTTATCTTTGCCGAAAATATTCACATGAGGAATTGAACTCATCAGATCATAACGCTCTGATCCTTCG
Source organism: Photorhabdus australis DSM 17609 (assembly GCF_000711895.1). GTDB lineage: Bacteria > Pseudomonadota > Gammaproteobacteria > Enterobacterales > Enterobacteriaceae > Photorhabdus > Photorhabdus australis. The sequence goes on along the minus strand of NZ_JONO01000031.1, from coordinate 53,799 downwards.
GCCATCCCTTCAGCCAGTACCTTACAAACGATATGGCTTGGCGTTACCCCAAAACCGGAATACCCCTGAACATAGAACACATTATTGTGCTGAGGCAGAGAACCAATTTGTGGGAACAAGTTTGCGCTGCAACACAACGGCCCTCCCCATGCCAGTTCAACCTTTACATCTTGCAGATAAGGGAAAACTTTCAGCATTAAATGGCGGTTCCAGGCTTTCAAATCAGATGGAATATGTTCAATGAAAGGAGTTGCACTACCGAACAAGAGACGGTTTTCCTTCGTCACACGGAAGTAATCAATCACCGGACGAATATCACTGTATGCACCGCGAATCGGACTGATTCTTTCAACCAAATCATCCGGCAATTTTTCTGTCATTAACTGGAAGGCATAAGTGTTAACCACCTTTTTATAAATATACGGCTCAAGGCCACTATTCAAAAAGGCGTTACAAGCCCACAGCATTTTACCAGCCCGAACAGATCCCATCGCGGTACGAACCGTTACTCTGGAACCATATTCAATATCCATTACCTGGCTATTCTCAAAGATTTTTACGCCAAAATCTGTCGCAGCTTTTGCCTCACCTAGTAACAGGTTCAGAGAGTGAACATGCCCGGCTCCCATATGTTTCAGTGCACAAGTATAAACATCAGAACCGATCACCTTTTTCACATCAGAGCCGGTGTAAAGCTCAATATCTTCATCAGGAGAAACTGCCTTAAAATCTTTCAGCCAGCTACGTAACGTCTTTTCCTGCCTATTATTCATGCCAAGATAGCTGTAACCACGGCATAGATCAGCATCAATATTATATTTAGCAATACGATCACGAATGATTCCTGCACCCAGGTTGCTGATCTGGAAGATCGTTTCCAACCCTTTCTCACCAATATGACGCTTGATTACTTCCAGATCGTGACCGATACCCGCCATAACCTGACCACCATTACGACCTGTACTTCCATAGCCAAGATAACGACCTTCCAGGATCGCAATATTAGTGATACCTTTTTCTGCCAGCTCCAGCGCAGTATTAATACCAGAAAACCCACCACCGATAATGACGACATCTACATCCAGATCTTCTCTTAATGTCGGAAAACGAAGATCATATTTCTTAGTCGCAGCGTAATAAGTTAATGAATCAACAGCATTGTTCATACGATACTCCAATTAGCATCTGACATAATCACCGGATTATCTGTAGCGTACAGCCATATCACCATGTCCCTTTAGGGACATTCGCAACACAGTATTAACATTTGTGACTCAGGCAAAATAACGGGTGGTCGGTGTCATGAACAGGTTAAAAAGCTCTGCTTGTGATCTAATTTGCAGTTTTTGATAAATATTTTTCCGATGATTTTTCACAGTCCCCGTACTGATAAAAAGTTTCTCAGCAATCTGCGGAGAACCTTTACCTTGCAATATCAATTCCACAATCTCACTCTCTCTCGGCGTCAAGGCATAACGAATCTGAGTATCCAGACAAACCATTTCAGCCGCAGGAGATTGCAGCATCATTTCATTATGTAATCGCGCCACACTGCGGATAATTTCCAACGCCATTCGCAAGCTTTTCTTATGCTGTTTTTGTATTAAAAGCAGCCGATTTTCATTACCAAAAAATAGACCGAGCTGTCTTTGAGGAGAGAGCTTCAGCAAAACGCCTGCTTCATCCTGCCAGCCAGTCTTGCTATAAAAATTAAGATAGTAATCAGTATGATAGAATCCTACTGATGCGAGTTCTCGCAGGGTAAACAGCTCCGTTTCGGCGCCATTTGTCAAGGCTTGATAGAAAGGATCTTGCAGATAAGCTCCCTGTTGATAAAGCTGGTTCACCACATCGCTGTTTTTCTTCTCAGCTTTAGTCAAACAACGCGGAGGGACACCCTGCTCGAAGGCATAGATAATGGCGTTATCAAAGGCAATAAACTGTTTCAACCAGGTAAGTAAATTAGGATAAAATTCACAGCTCGCCACTGATTCAATCACTGCCGATAATCTATCCACATGAATATCCATTCCAGCCCTCGCAATTATTAAGAGATCAACAATAAATCCGAAGCAGATACTGCCCGCCTATTCCATAGCAAAGTTATAAGAATCACACTCAAGTTGGATGTACAACTCAATTGTTGTTTATATGTTAATAAAATCACAATTATCAGACATTTTATTAAACATTTATGGGAGCGCTAACCCAAATTTAAGATTTCATCACGGAATAGATGTTTTAACTGAATTATGCTGATTTTTCGTATGGTTTTCTCTGCAAGGAGCGAAAATGACCACTAAAAAGATTATTCTTGATTGCGATCCGGGACATGACGACGCCATTGCTATTTTACTGGCGCATGGCAATCCTGATATTGAACTATTAGCAATCACAACGGTTGTCGGTAATCAGACACTGGATAAAGTCTCGCGTAATGCACTGGCGATAGCCCACATTGCTGGTATCACTGGTGTTCCCGTTGCCGCAGGCTGTCATCGCCCATTAGTACGTGACATTCAAACTGCACCGGATATTCACGGTGACTCCGGTCTGGATGGTCCAAAACTCCCGAAACATTCCCGGACTCTTGATCCTCGCCATGCGACAGATCTGATCATTGATACCATCATGTCCCATCCTCCCAAAACAGTGACACTGGTTCCTACCGGCGGTCTGACCAATATTGCCCTCGCTGTCCGCAAAGCACCGCAGATCGTTGAACGAGTAAAAGAAGTCGTCTTAATGGGAGGTGGATATCACACCGGTAACCGAAGTGCGGTTGCAGAATTCAATATCAAAATTGATCCAGAAGCAGCGCACATTGTTTTCAATGAGAAATGGCCGCTCACCATGGTTGGGCTGGATCTGACACATCAAGCGCAGGCTACACCAGAAGTTACAGAAGCAATTTCACGTATCAATAGCAAAATCTCTCGGTTTGTTATGGAAATGCTGGATGCCTATGGCGAAAACTATCGGAAAAAACGCAATTTCAACTATCCGCCAGTACATGATCCTTGTGCTGTCGCCTATGTGATTGACCCCACAGTAATGACAACGCAGAAAGTGCCAATCAATATTGAATTGAACGGTACTTTAACCGTCGGTATGACAGTTGCGGATTTCCGTTATCCACCACCAGAAGATTGTCACACTCAAGTTGCGGTAAAACTCAACCACCAGAGATTCTGGCAACTGGTTATAGATGCGTTGAAAAACATCCGTGATACCTGTAATTAAAGTGGAAAATTATCGCAAGTCAGTCCCCTAATTAAAAAGCCGTTACTTTTAATATTAAACGGCTTTCAGTGCTGCCCTAAGCCGCGGATATCGGCGAGCCAAGCGCCAACGTAATCTAAATCCACGGGCATTTTTCCAAATCATTGACCAAATACCGCGCTCAAACAATTCATAAACAATTTGCTGCTTGATAGCAGAAGATTCTATTTCATTAATTGTATGCAAAATTCCCAGTCCTTCTTTCGCTATCTGCCAATGACACGCCGGCACCCGTTTGACTTGCTGTGGATAACGCTGATTAATATTATTCAGCATTTCCAGGATTTTCATATAGTGGTGTGCGGTTCTTACCTTAATACGATCATCGGCGGGAGTATGAGATACCGAGGAGGAATGAATCAGATAGTCATAAAAGGATTCATCAATATATTGCACACGGTTTGCTGTCAACAGAAGTTCTGTCGTCCACGGAATATCCTGATGATGCAACCCCGGTTCAAACTGATAATGATGTTTTGTCAGAAAAGCCCGTTTATAAACATTCAACCAAGTGACATGTAGGAATTTGCGTGAATTCAGCGCTTGTTGCAACCATTCAGGCCCACTCAGCACCGCAGTAGAAGACAGACGATCAGAAGGAAAAATTTTTCGGGCTGGTCGACCGTCCTCATAAATATAATGACCATTGCAAGTGGCAATATCCAGATCATTATTTTTAGCAATCTCTAACAGTCGGTTATACATGCCCGGATAAATGACATCATCAATATCAGGGAAAGCGACATAATCCCCCCTTGCTCTCGCTAAACCGGTGTTACGGGCGATAGAAACTCCTTGATTATTCTGTGTGATAATTTCTGTTTCTGGAAATTTCTCAGCATATTTCATCAGAATCTGGTTACTATTATCCGTAGAACCATCATCAACTAAAACTAATTCAAAATCAGTCAGCTTTTGTCGTGATAAATTGGCAAAAAACTGTGGTAAGAATCGTTCTCCATTATAGACAGATACGATAATGCTGAGTTTTAGTGATATAGACATAAAATCAATATATTCCTTTAACACAAAGGTGTTATTTTCTTATATTAAAATCATCCTGATATTTACCAGGAAAATAATTTCCACATATAAAAATCAAATAACGATTTATTAACATCACATTACGCCTGTTACTAAAATAGTAATAATTTATCGTGGCTTTTATTTCAAATCGGTATCTTTAATCCACACTATATAACCAGATTTATCTGATCAATTGATCTTTTAATGCTACATATATTTCAATTAATTATCAAACCAATATAACTATTAATTATTTCTATCGTTCAATTTTATCGATAGCAGTCATTTGCGCCATCATCGCAGCGTAAATCCACAGTACTGTTGTCATGGCTAAACATGACTGACAAAATTTCATGTCAATCAATACAATTGTGTGATTGTTTATCTTTGGTTTTATTCAAACGTGGATAATAGTACTCTAAATACAACTAACCTGTACTGGTGACACATTCTATTCCGCGTGGTACCGCTACGCTATTTATTTCGAGTGCATCATGTATTGGGTATCCACACGACAAAAAAGGAATCTAATCTTATGAAAAAACAGGGAAAAATAACTTGCCGGGCATTTATCTCAGCAAGTCTGCTGACACTGATAGCAGGTTGTAGTCACATGGAAAAAACCCTTATGACCGAAGAAAACAAGCCGGTACTTTCTACCAAACTGAATATCCATCAACCTACAGCACTCATTGTTCCTGTCACTATCTCCGGGAAAAAATATCAATTCTGGTTGGATACTGGTGCCAGTTACACTGTCATTGATAATAAGCTGGCCAAAACGCTGACACAAATCACGCCAGAGTCAAAAATACCGGTTACATTCCATCGTATGTTGTCCGATGGAGTGACGACTACCAGCGGAACATTACACAAAGCTGACTTAACATTATGGCAACCCCTGGCTATTACTATCGGTAATTATACCGTGCCTGACTCCGATCCCTGGATTGGTCTTGATATGAATCTCTTCAGTCAATCCATTGGTCAAAAGATAGATGGCATCCTTGGAATCGACACTTTCCGTCAGTTAAGCTGGGAGATCAATAACCTGAATCATACTCTGACAGTATGGCGACATGCACCTTCAATACTAAACTATCAACAATGTGAACCTTACAGTGACAGTTACAATAGATCTCCTGCAATCCAGGTTTCCAATGTCACTTTTAATATAGATACCGGAGCCAGTCATAGCTATGCTTCTCAGGAATTTATTGAATATCTGAAAAAAGAGTATAAAGATAAGATTTCTGAAGGAATTAACGTCAAATATGCATCCGCCAGCGGGATTGATAGTAGTAAAGAATACCTGATTGATGGTTTTTATTTACAACAACTGCCGGTGGGTCGTCTGCGAGTCAGTGAAAATAAACAGGATCTATATAGCCTTGGACTGAATTTCTTCTCACGTTTTGACAACTATTTGTTTATTCCAAATAAAATGTTGCTCTGTTTTAACGCTAAAAATTTTACTCGTTATGATAATAAACTATTTCGAACTATTATGGTTCGCTATTTTAATAATAAAATAGAAGTCTTTTATAACGAACCAAAAGATATTGAGAAATTTGGCTTGAAAAATGGTGATATTGTGTTAGAAGTTAATAGTCAGAAAATCCTTCCTAAAGATATAACTTACGTTCGTAATCAGCTGTCAGAAACCCCAGCGGGTAAACTGACAATAAAAATTGAACGGAATGGTACACAGCAAATCATCAATATCTAACAGCATCATTCAGAGGGAGAAATTCATTCTCCCTCTAAGAGTTATTACAAATTCTACCAATTTAAACTTACATCCTATTTTATGTTTTCTTTAACTCTTCAGTTCAATCCTTAATACCAATAAACAATTCAAATCTGCTATCTGGTATGGTTTTTACTTTGTTTATAAGAGAGATACGTTTTAGGTAAATTTTTTTCTTTTAGTTCCTGCCAATCATGGCTAACCCATTTGCTCGATCTCATTAAGAGTTAACACCGCTATTCGCTCTAACAACAAGATCATAATTTCCCACGCTTGAGCACAAAGCTGCTGTAGCGCCAAACTCTCCTCATGAGAAATATGTTGATAAAGCTCACTGCCTAATGCTGAATGACCGTGGTCTAAAGTGGAATGTGCTGCTATATATTCTCCTGGCTCACTAATCTGTGAGCTGGCTAACAAGTGGAACATATCCGCGCATTTTTCCAAAACCAAATGGACAATAATCAACTTCTCTAAGTTATCTAGCTGAAACATTTTCAATACGAACCAATTACCATAGGAATCAATTTGTGCATCCCAACCCCATTTAGGCGGTAATAATTCATCGTGACCTAATTCATCCTTAAAATGTCCCAGAAATAAAGGATGGTATCGACCATCAACAACCATGGACTGGCGCGCATACATAATATATTGGAAAATTTCCGACCATTGCCGTAACTGACTCTTAAATATATTCAAATTACTCTCTTCCTTCATCCGACCATCCTTGAACATCTGGAAAAATAGTGTCTGTTCCGCTTTTATACTGCACTGCTCATTAAAGTTTAATAATGCCTGCTGCGGTGTTTCTGATGCAGAAAAATTAATATTAGCGTGCTTTTCACTAAAGAGTCCATCAGCGTCATATTGAATCGATAATGCATCCAGCTTTTCCCCTCTATCACAGCGAAACCCATGCTTGTTACCTGCTGGAATACATATTACATCCCCTTTTTCGACTAAAGCGGTCGTGTCGCCAATAAGTGTTGCTTTACCTGAAGTGATGATCACCATGCTGGCAACATTGTGCTGGTGCGGGTTATGCACCTCACCCGGAGCTAGCTCTGCGAAACTGATACTCAATGGTTGCTGATTTTTTACAAAATCCTGATATTGAGGATGCTGAGCCAATGGCTGTACCGCCCCAATCATATGCTCCACACCATCTTTAAATACCGAATTAATTATTGGTATAGAAGCACGCTTTATAATATTGATCATCTTTTTACCCTCAGAGAATTATTTCATAACTGGAACAACGAGCTAGCAAAGAAAGCATAAGTTTGGATCACACCATTTTTGCACCAGACCCAATGAAAAGCATGGGTTCGTGACGGTAGATAAATTGAATACTCAATTGTCAACCCACAAGTTGAGTCAACTGTTGTACCAATTTCTCAAAAATATCAATAAAACCATGTGGTTGAATTGCCACATTTGAGATCGCCGGAACACACAGAGTAGCAAACTTAAACCCCATTAAATAATCATGGAATATTTCCGTAATCCCCGCCATTAGCTGTGTGTGAAATAAATCAGATACCTTCGGAGAATATAATATCAAAAGGGTAATTTTTACTTTTCCCTAATATTAATAACCAATTAATTGAATGACCTGTCTATATTTCTAAAATCATCCAATCCCTAATTTGCAATCACGATTAAAATTCATTTCCATCATGATATTGCTACAGAAAATTTGGGAACAGAGGTAGCGGTGCGAAATGTTCACTCAAAAAGGAGAATAAAAAATTGCTGAAAGGTAATGAGTTTTAATTTTTTGATTCTGTACTGAAATCAAACAGATCCGTCAGCTCGATCTGTAAACCACTTGCAATAATATTAATGATTTCAAGCGTCGGATTTCTGATCCCTCGCTCAATTCCACTGATATATGTACGGTCAATTCCACATTTATCGGCAAAAACTTCCTGAGACATCCCAGACGATTGTCTAAGATGCCTAACTCTTTGTCCAAAAAGGGATTTTATAGAATTTGGCTTTTTCATCTAATAAGTATCGAATTATGTTACTTATCAGACCACGGACTATGAGTCACTTTTTACTGTAAGTTATGTTATTATATGTGACTTATAGTCTACTATGTAACGATTTATCTTTTCATATCAAAGTTATCCGTAACGTGGAGGAATAAGATGAAAAATCAGGACTGGCACCCAGCAGACATTATAGCCGAGCTGAAAAAACGGGGAACATCGTTAGCAGCCGTTTCAAGGAAGGCCGGGTTAGCATCATCAACCCTTGCCAACACCCTGCAACGTCGTTGGCCTAAAGGCCAACAACTTATTGCTGATGCTTTAGATCGCGATCCTGCCGAGATATGGCCTTCAAGGTATATATAAGGTAAGTGGCTATACATTATTGAAACAGCACATCACCAGGATGAGCTGTTTCAGTTTTATGCGATTCGGTAAGAAAGCGATTGCTTTGGTAGAAGAATCACATCTTCTGGAGGGAGCTAAAATCGAACAGATCTTTCAGTTCGATTTGTAAACCACTTGCGATCACATTGATAACTTCAAGTGTGGGATTCCTAACTCCACGTTCAATGCCGCTGATATAAGTACGATCAAGCCCACATCTATCAGCGAAAGCTTCCTGAGACAGACCAGCTGCCATTCTGATATATCTAACTCTTTGTCCAAAAAGGGATTTTATATTATTAGGCTTTTTCATCCGATAAGTATCGAACTATGTTACTTATCAAACCACGGACTATAAGTCACGTTTTCCTGTAAATCAGGTCACTAATATGAACTACAGCCTGTAATATCATGAACTATCTTTTAATAACGAAAAAATCTGCCACTTAGGGAAGCAGACCCAGCACAAGTAAGATGCCCGAAACACGTTTTTTGCACTCAGTGCGACTAATCCTCTGGCGAATTGATCACCAAATTCACAACATTTATACCTAATAGATTTCAAGATGCATCGCGACGGCAAGGGAGCGAATCCCCGGGAGCATGGATAACTCTGTGACCGGGGTGGGTGAGAGTGGCCAACAAAGAAGCAACTTGAAAGACAACAGGTATACATTCATTGCGCTTCAATTTGGCCCCTTGATAGATTTAATTAAAGTCGATTAAGATACTTTATTATTTTTATATTTTTTAATTTTTTTAAGCGCCATTTGCCTTTTCAGTGGTGACAAATAATCAATAAAAATTTTGCCATGCAAGTGATCAATTTCATGTTGCATCACAATAGCCAGGAAATCTTCACTTTCTACCGTTATTGCTTCTCCATGCCGGTTCAACGCTTCAACTTTTATCTTTTCGAATCGCTCTACATCAGCATAATAGCCTGGGACAGATAAACATCCTTCTTGCCCGATAACACTGCGCTCTTTTTCAACAATTTTAGGATTTACCAGAATTAGGGGTTCATCCCGAGTCGCTGAAATGTCAATGATCACAACCGCTTCTTTTCGTCCAACTTGTGGTGCGGCCAAACCGATCCCATTATCAGTGCTATACATGGTCTCGAGCATGTCATCAATAAGGCCCTGGATCGCCTCAACATTTTTAACCTCGACACATTTCTGTCTCAGTCTTTCATCCGGAATAGTCAATATTTCTAATGTTGCCATGACAAATGATTCTCTCTCTTCGGGCAGCTTGTCGTCGCTTTCAGTCGGTTTTAAACCACACTAATAGCGCTACTATCCAAGTTGCTTTGTTTTTAAATTCATGTAGTTAATCCGGTTTTCCGTACCAAATTTAGCAGTCACTATACCTTCTGCAATAGGTTTTCCATGATAGAAATTAACCGATATCATATCATCCAATACACCTTTAAAATGGCTAAATAGCACTAACGGCATATCGCTCGAATAAAGATCCTGGCTGAATTCTATTATTAACACTAATTCATTATCAAATAATGTCGCTGTGAAAACAGTATCGAATCGATAAATAACCGATTCTATCCAGCACCGCAAAATAAGACGCCTGATTCTGCATGGCTATCATTTTTAGTTGTTCAACATACGTTATGGACAGGCTGAAACGGCTCTGAATGACTAAATAGAACTGGATATTTGATCAACATCCAGAGCGGGAGAAAATACCCTGACATACGGAATGGTATAAAGAGCCTCATATTCAGCTAGTTCATGAGAAAAAAGTAAATTCAATTGTGACTCTATAACAACAAAAATAAGGGGTTACATTTTGGTACAAAAATACACTTATGTTATTATAATGTTATAAATCGTATAAAGCACATTAATATTAGTCATTTAATAACCATAATTAATTATTTCAAATTGATTTCACTTTTTTATTTTATTTTGTGATTAAAATGGCATTTTTGTCTTAATTACAGAAAAAAGTTACTTTAAAGATTAATATTTAATTTAAATCGATATTAATTGTCATACTTTACCATATAATGCCGTGGATTATTTTGAGCAAAGTGTACGCTGGGTAAGCAATATTATTGCAGGTTGAGAGATAGCCGTCAGGTAGAAGAAATTGCTCTCTACAATTGCAGAGTCTTCATAAATAGAATCAACAAATCGTTACCATGTTTCTGCAATAAATATCTATTTAACCCTTATCTCGACTACACATACGCAGGAGTGCAATCTATGGCGACACAGAAAGCCATTAATTTTGTGAAGGTTCGACGCTCATCATTAATCGCGGCCATTTTCCTGATGGCAACATCCGCAATTGGTCCCGGATTTATTACTCAGACAGCAACATTCACTGCAACTATGGGCGCATCCTTTGCGTTTGGCATTCTGGCATCTATCGTGATTGATTTTTTTGTACAACAGAACATCTGGCGTATCGTAACTTTAACCCGGATGCGGGCTGCGGATATTGCCAACACGGCCGTACCCGGTAGCGGCTATCTGCTAGCGCTCTTAGTGATATTTGGTGGCTTAGTTTTTAACATCGGCAATATCGCCGGTTCCGGCTTGGGGCTAAATGCCTTAATTGGGCTGGAACCTAAGTGGGGAGGGTTATTAAGCGCGATCATGGCTATTCTTATCTTCTCATCCCAACGTGCAGGTATTGCCATCGATCGCATCATCATTGTTCTGGGAATCGCTATGATCACCCTCACACTGTTTGTCGCTTATGTCTCCAACCCTCCGCTTGGAGAAGCATTACGGCAAACTGTTTTACCTGACAACATTAATTTTGCCACTATCACCACAATTGTTGGTGGCACAGTTGGCGGTTATATCTGCTATGCCGGGGCGCACCGTCTATTGGATAAAGGTGTTTCTGGAACTGAAAATATTCAGGCTGTTTCCCGTGCTGCAACCAACGGTATTCTAGTAGTTGGCCTGATGCGCTACATTCTTTTTCTTGCCATTCTTGGTGTAGTCGCTAGTGGCGTGGTAATCGACATCTCCAGCAAAGATGCAAATCCCGCATCACAAGCATTTCAGGCCGCAGCCGGGCAATTTGGTTTACGTATTTTCGGCTTGATCCTTTGGGCAGCAGCAATCACCAGTGTGATCGGTGCCGCTTACACTTCCATTTCCTTTATTACCGTATTTAGTCAGAAATTCACTGAACGTAAACGCAATATTGCAACCATCATATTCATTGCCATTTCTCTCCTGGTCTATCTTATATTAGGGACACCTCCCGCCGCTCTGTTGGTTTTTGCCGGTGGCTTTAATGGGCTGATCCTCCCTATCGGGCTAACCATTTTTATTTATGTCGGCTGGTGTCGAGCAGACCTGATGCAAGGCTATCACTACCCGCGTTGGTTGTTATGGCTGGGAGCAATGACCTGCGTACTGACCTGGTTCATGGGTTTTATGTCTATAGAACCTATCTTTTCATTTCTGAAAACAGCTTGAGGAAGATAACCATAATGAAAACCATCGATTTAAATAGCGATCTTGGTGAAGGCTTTGGTCAATGGAAGATGGGTGACGATAATGCGATGCTGAGTATTGTCACCAGTGCCAATGTGGCGTGTGGATTTCATGCGGGTGATCCCGCTGAAATTCTTCAAACCCTAAAAGCGGCCCATAAAAATCAGGTCGTTATTGGTGCTCATGTATCCTATCCCGATCTTGTCGGATTTGGCCGCCGTAATATGGATATTGCCAGCGATGAGCTAATCGCCGATGTCATCTATCAGATCGGCGCTCTCAAAGGACTGGCAGCCGCTGCCGGAACCCGCGTCAGTTACGTTAAACCTCATGGCGCCCTGTACAACACCATTGCTAATGATGAATATCAGGCACTTGCAGTTATTACCGCGATTCGTGAAGTGGATGACAACTTAGCACTGGTTGGACTAGCAGGAGCAAAAGTATTAGATCTGGCAAGAGAAAAAGGTTTACGTACTGTTGCTGAAGCTTTTGCCGATAGAGCTTATACCCCACAAGGCACACTGGTTTCCCGGCGAGAAAAAGGCGCAGTACTACATGACGCCAGTGTGGTCGCTCAGCGTATGTTGCAATTGGTGACTAAAGGCGGTGTTGAAGCAATTGATGGTAGCTTTGTACGTATTAAAGCCGAATCCATCTGTGTACACGGTGACAGCCCCGGTGCAGTAGAAATGGCCCGTCAGGTGAAAATGACGCTGCAACAAGCCGGAATCACCATACAGTCGTTTATTCAAACGTGTAAATAATTTGCATGGCATCACTCACCGTTTTACATACTCATTATCAACGCTGATGCATATCCAGGAGTATTCCGTGCGTTTTCTACCCGTTAATTTGAATGCCATTATTGTTGAACTTTGCAATCTGGATGAAACACTGGCTTTGTTTGATTCACTTAACGCAAGCTCAATTTCAGGAGTAGAAGAAATTATCCCGGCAGCCAAAACATTGCTGATTCGGTTTCGTCCCAATGTTATTGCCGCCAGCCAACTTGCCCGAGAAATCAACAGTCGCAACCTGAATACACGCGATAGAACAACAGGCAAACTCGTTGAAATCCCTGTGTATTACACTGGCGAAGATCTGGCTGAAGTGGCGGATCTCCTTGGGATAACCATTAAAGAAGTCATTAAACGACATACAGAAAATGAATACACCGTTGCTTTTACGGGTTTCGCTCCCGGATTTGCTTATCTAGCGGCAAATTCTGATGTTTTGCGAGTGCCTCGCCGCATGACCCCTCGAGCTCGTCTCCCTGCGGGATCAGTAGGGTTAGCAGGAGAGTTTAGTGGTATATATCCTCAGGCCAGTCCTGGCGGGTGGCAAATCATTGGCATCACACCAGAACGCATGTGGGATCTTTCTCGTAACCCACCTGCCCTGTTACAACCGGGCTTTCGGGTACGTTTCAGAAATCAGGGTAAAGGTACAACAATCACTATTACCAAGCCTGAAAGCCTGATTGCTCCCACAATAGACGTCATCTCTTCACAAGTTGATAAACGCCCATCTCTGGCAATCTTATCAACCGGGATACAAACGACTTTTCAGGATTTGGGCCGTTCCGGACAGGCTGGTTTAGGCATTTCTGCAGCTGGTGCGCTAGATAAAACAGCGCTGCGAAGTGCAAATCGTATCGTCGGTAACCCGTCTGATAGTGCATGTCTGGAGATTGTGGAAGGTGGATTAAGCTTCATCTCCCATGGCAACGTTATTATTTCGATCACTGGGGCTGATTGTCCTATTGTTATCCAAACGGCATCTGGCCAGACGTTTCAAGCAAATAGCTATCAACCTGTTGATCTAAGTGAGGGAGATCAAGTGACATTAGGAACGCCCAAAGCAGGAGTGCGTTCTTATCTGGCAGTACGTGGAGGTTTTGCCCAACAACCTATTCTTTCCAGCCGATCTTACGATACGCTGGCACACATTGGCCCCAAGCCAGTTGCTACAGGTGATCTGTTGAATATTCTTTCCGTCACGCGCAGTTCCGCGGTATCCATGGATGAAAGCCCGGCTTTTAATATGCCTTCCCCTGACGATATCGTCACACTGGATATTATTCTGGGACCTCGGACTGATTGGTTCACAGAAGAAGCGCTATTTCTGTTACAAAACCAGCTTTGGCAAGTAACACCACAATCTAATCGGGTTGGAATTCGCCTGAACGGAGACACACCATTATCACGTTTCAACCTTGAAGAGTTACCCAGTGAAGGAACTGCCGTCGGAGCCATTCAAGTTCCTGCCAATGGACAACCGGTTCTATTTCTGGCAGATCACCCCTTAACCGGCGGTTATCCTGTCATTGGCTCAGTTGCCAACTACCATCTTGATCTTGCCGGACAAATTCCTATCAATGCCCATATTCGCTTCAATCCAATTAATGAATTTCACGAAATACAGGAAGCGTTGACTGCTTATGAATCATAAGGATAACTCAATGAAGAAAGTTCTGATCGCTAACCGCGGTGAAATTGCTGTCCGTATCATCCGTGCTTGTCGGGATTATGGCTTACAATCCATTGCCGTTTATGCTGACTCGGATATCAATGCACAACATGTACAGTTGGCTGATGAAGCTTATGGTCTGGGGGGAAACAGCCCCGCTGAAACTTATCTTAATATTCCCCGACTACTGGATATTGCTAAACGTTCAGGCGCCAATATGGTGCACCCAGGATATGGATTTCTGTCCGAACGGGCTGAATTTGCTCGGGCAGTCATTGATGCAGGGTTAATCTGGATTGGTCCTGAACCCGAGACAATTGATATTCTTGGTGACAAAGTTAAAGCGCGTAAAATCGCCCAACGTGTAGGCGCACCACTGGTTTCAGGTACAGAAGAGCCGGTGAAAAACGCAGAGGAAGCCCTGACATTTGCTGAAAAGTATGGTCTGCCAATCGCGATCAAAGCGGCATATGGTGGTGGTGGGCGTGGCTTGAAAATAGCATGGCGTCTGGATGAAGTGACCGAACTCTACAATTCAGCCGTTCGTGAAGCAACCGCAGCCTTTGGCCGTGGAGAATGTTTTATTGAACAGTTTCTAGATAAACCACGCCACATTGAAGCACAAATTCTGGCTGATAAGCATGGCAATATTATTGTACTTGGCACACGTGATTGCTCGCTACAACGACGTAATCAAAAGCTGGTGGAAGAAGCACCAGCCCCATTTCTGACCGATCATCAGCGCCAGCGTATCCATCAGGCAGCACAAGATATTTGTACCTCAGCCCGCTATACCGGAGCAGGAACAGTAGAATTTCTGCTCAGTGTGGACGGGACTCTTTCCTTTTTGGAAGTCAATACTCGTTTACAAGTTGAACACCCTATCACCGAAGAAACAACGGGTATCGACATTGTGATTGAGCAATTGCGGATTGCCGAAGGTAAGCCTTTATCATTAACAACAACGCCAGTTCCTTCAGGACACTCTTTTGAATTTCGTATTAATGCAGAGGATGCGGGTAAAGGATTTTTACCCACACCAGGAACAGTGACTCTATTTTCTCCACCTTCTGGTCCCGGAATAAGATTGGATTCTGGTGTTGTAAAGGGTTCCGTGATCCCAGGCACCTTTGATTCTCTGATGGCTAAGTTGATCGTCACCGGAAAAACTCGCCAACAAGCCATTGCCCGAGCTCAGCGCGCATTACAGGAATTTAACATTGAAGGCGTCGCCTCAGTACTACCTTTTCATCAAACAATCATGCAGCACCCTGATTTTATTTCTGATGATAGATTCAAAGTGCATACACGTTGGATTGAAACTGACTTTATCAACCAGGTAAAAATATCTCCGCGTCAGGAAAATCCTTATCCAGAAAAAGTAACCCGCACTTTTATCGAAATTGATGGCCGTCGTCATCAATTGGGACTCCCCACTGAATTATTGCAAGAACTTTCATTGTCCAATCTTGGACAGCGTTTGATGACTAAAAACGCCAATAGCGCCACTGAAGAAACAATCACTACGCCTAATCAGGTCTCTGCTCCAATATCCGGCATTTTACAATCCTGGTATGTACAGGAAGGTGATGAAGTTAAACAAGGTGATGTCATTGCTGTGATGGAAGCCATGAAGATGGAAACACAACTAACCGCACATCGCTCTGGAAAAATTATTATCCATGCAAAAGAAGGATCTTATCAACAAGCAGGAAATGCGTTGGCCAGTATTAACGGGGATTAAATTCAAGAATATTAAATAAGGTTGAAATTAAAAAAACAAAAGTATTGACCTTCACACCGATGTCAAAAGTTAGGTTGATACATTTCAGGCAGGTACCCGCCATATAATGATTTTACCTGCCACAATTAATTTACTAAATTAACTTTATCTATTTGTGCACTTTATTGTATGATGCCATTTTTTATTACAATAGATATTCTTCCAAACAAAAAAAAATAAAAACCATTCAGACTATCTATTTTCCAATTTTTTATTTACCTATACCCAATAGATTTCAAGATGCATCGCGACGGCAAGGGGGAGAATCCCCGGGAGCATGGATAACTATGTGACCAGGGTGAGTAAATGCCGTCAACAAAGAGGCAACCTGAAAGATAACAGGTATATTTCAATTAAGAATTAATCAACTGATAAATATAATAATCATCAAAAGAAAACCAATAAAATTTTAACAAACACATGACACATCTTTATTATTTGCAATAAAAAATCAAACCATAACGTACCAACAAATAATTTTAAAAATATTATCCACCTAATTTAATAACATAGACACATAATATTTCAATAATATCATTGTATAAAAATCATTTATTAATTTTATAATCACTCATTAAATCAAAAAATCATTTATATATTCACAATGATTTTCCACAATAATTTTTATATAGATTGATATCACAATTTCAATATTATTCAATAAAACAACCCGGCTAAAAAATTGCAATATTTACCAAATACCATAATATTGCAGCGATAAAAATTGCTCTTTATACGCCTGGTTTGATTTTCTATGAGAAAATAACCCCAGAGGAGTGGATTAAAAAAGGGAAAAATACTAATCACTCTAAATTATGGTAATAATAGCGGGCAAAAACAAGGAGAGAAACGTGAAAACAAACGATTACGAGCTGATTACTGAGTCAAACAGCGTACCAATAAAAATCTGGACTCATGGCTTGAATACAGCAAAAATTCCTTTAATATTCAGTTTCTTGTTAATAATGCCTGATGTCCATCTCGGCAATTGAAGCGGTAATGGCCGCTCAGTCTTCACTGGTAGAAATCGTTCACACCCTGCGTCAAGTGGTTTGCGTAATAAGGATAACAACATGAAAGAAAAATGTGGCGTCAGTGACACTATGAAACAACATATACTCCAAAAATTGGCGCAACTTGAAACAGAGCAACAAATACGAATACTTTATGCCTGTGAATCCGGTAGTCGTGGCTGGGGATTTGCGTCAACAAACAGTGATTACGATGTACGTTTTATTTATGTACATTCCCCGTCATGGTATTTACGCGTTGATCCACCGCGCGATGTGATCGAATTACCGATCAACGACGAACTGGATATCTCTGGTTGGGAACTGCGCAAAACGCTGGGGCTATTGAAACGGGCCAACCCAACATTGATGGAATGGGCAGATTCACCCGTAGTTTACCGCGAAGACGTGGAATTTATGACCGCACTACGTACCCTACTGCCGGACTACTTTTCCAACAACAGAGCACGATATCACTATCTATCTATGGCGAAGAAAAACTTTCGTGGTCACCTGCAAGGTAAGGAAATTCGGCTGAAAAAATATCTTTATGTACTGCGACCATTGCTGGCGGTGCGCTGGATAGAAGCAGGTAAAGGCACTCCCCCGATGAGCTTCGATGCTTTGCTAGCCGCAACTGTCGAGGATGCAGATCTGATGCAGGAAATACAAACTCTGCTTACTATCAAACGTAACGCCGGTGAAACGGATTACGGTCCACGTTTTAAGCACATCCACAAATTCATCTGCCATGAGCTGGATCATTCATCGACTCGATGCAAGTTAAAAGATGAAAGACTCCTTTCAGACACCAAATTGGATTTACTTCTGATGCACACAGTATTCAGCAATAACACGGGAGGTATATGTTAAGAAAACGACTGAAAAAACGGCAAAAGGGTACAGTATTTCAATGACAAAAGTTGAATGCTTATAAAAAACAGAAAAATCATTGTGTTATGCTATTGTTGACTTGATAGCCAGTAATCTTAAATAAATTACTGGCTAAATTACCAGATAAAACCTATTTCTATTCACTATCTTCTCTGAATCCAGCAAGAAATAATTTAAGGTAATTTAGCTGCCTGACAGTGTAAGCCGCTAAATATTGACTTACTGATATCTAATGGGCAATTTTCCGGTATAAGTTCTTGTACTTCTTAAATAACTTTATCCTGACTTAATTTACGCTTTTTACGCTCATTACGCAGAATATGCGCTAACATTCTTGCAGATGTAATACTCATATTATCCCTTTAGAAGGATAATATAGGGTTCATCTGCTTTAGAAGATAAAATCCCATTATGATCACAACAATAAGCAAAAGGCATTATAAACTCATACAAATATCAAAATAATGATATTATTCTGTTGCATTGGTAAAGCACACCTTACCAGATGTGCTTTATACTTCAGACTATAATCTGATAGATAATTCAATATCTTTAGCAAAGGGGACAGAAACATAATTATCACTAATACGAACATAATGGCAATATTCTGGAGCCCACTCTGCATTATCGGCCACGATCAATGTTCCCGTGTGCATACGATCTTCTAGCATCATTAAAATAGGGTGATAAAGAGTTTTTGCGCCGTCTAATAGAATAAAATCAATTTTTTCTGGTAAATTCTGCCCTAATGTCTCGATAGCATCTCCCTCCCGAATTTCAACTAAATGTTCGACACCTGCCTTTTCCATATTTATACGCGCTTGTACCACCTTTTTATGTTCAAACTCGGTACTAATTACCTTTCCACCGCCATTATCTTTAACGGCTGCGGCCAAATGTAGAGTAGATATTCCAAATGAAGTACCAAATTCAATTACCGACCTGGAACTATTAGCTCGACAAAGTATATACAGTAAATTGCCTGTATCCCTTGATATTGACATATAATGATCTTTAGCTCGAGTATAAAATATTTTATAGTTCTCGCCACCCGCTTCTTTCATCAACGCTTGCTGCTCGGTTTCGGGTAGATAACCCAATGTTTGAAAAAGCCGGGCTTGAGAATTGTCAGATTCGGAGAAGAGTTTTTCTAATATTGTGCTCAATGGATGAGTGGTTAATGTATTCATCATATTTCCTCTATGTATAAATAGTTCCGCTAACTATTGAGTGATAGAATACGAGTAATTATTCACATTTAATATTCGCATATCAGGAAAAGAATTATGCAAAAGAAAAATTCCCCTGTTATTTCAATTAGAAAGGCACCTAAACAGACACGCTCTATGCATTTAGTTGCGAATATTCTGGAGGCCGCTACTCGCATTTTACTCCAGGAAGGAGTCCACTGTTTTACGACAAGTCGAATAGCAGAAAAAGCGGGCGTCAGTATTGGATCGTTATATCAGTATTTTCCCAATAAGCAGGCTATTCTTTTTTCACTGCAAGAAAACGAATGGAAACAAACACAGCAAGACCTAGCCAATATTCTATTTGATTTCACTATTCCACCACTGCAACGTCTACGTTTGGCAATAAAAAAATTTTTTCATACCGAATGTGAAGAAGCAGTATTACGCACAGCATTATCCGACGCAGCACCTTTTTTTCGTGATTCATATGAAACAACACAGCAAGAAAAAGAGACCATGTTACTTGTCCTAAGATTCATTAATGAAACTATTCCTAATATAGCCGATGAGCATCGATATTTTATCTCTAAGTTACTTTTAGAAACGATGTTATCAATAGGAGAACGACTTGCCAGTCATACAAATTCGTTTGAAGAAGTAGATAAATGGGCTGAAGCTGTAAGTGATATGTTATGTTATTATATTGAAAATAATATACTTAAGGACTCTAATAATAAATTAAGGTGAGAGTCTCTTTCTACCAGGAGAGAACTTCATCATCATTTAATCTATACTAATTTACCTACTAAGATATCCATAAGACACCATTATCAAGTCAATAAAAAATACATTAATAAATATGCTATTTAAAATAGCTTTAACAATACCCTCAGCTCATATGGTCTATGACTGGAAATATAGATAGTAAAATGACATAATATTTACACGTTATATGTAAGATAGGTTTAAAAATGGCAGCTATCGGTAGTTTTCAAATTATTTCTCCTGAAGAATGGCTTTTCCCTCTGCATGGTGATGTTATTGAAGGAAAAAGACGTGCAGATAACTGGTTTGAAACACATAGAACATACGAGGGAGCAGAGAAACATATCGAAGAGTTTGTTCGTCAATGGGCGTTAAGGCGTTTAATTGATGCTTACCAATACCCAAAAGAATGGATCGGCGAACGTATAGTTATCGAAGAATCAGTGAAAATGGGTTCGACAGAAAAACAAGCTGATATCTCAATAAAAAATACCAATCGCAGAACATTTTTGTATATTGAAGTAAAAAAAAGAGGTATTAGTGATGATGAATTTAAGGAAGCTGAACGTCAACTCGAAACATATCTTGCATCTACCCATACGGCAACAATAGGACTTGTCACAGATGGAGACAAAGTTAAAACTCTACGTAAAAAAATTGATCCCAATGATTTTGAATACATTACTGATTTACCCGCATATGGGTTAGATAGTAAAACCAAAACACAACTTATCAGAGAAATGCCGATTCAAACTAATGGGAGAAGCACTGGATTAAACGTATTAAGTAAAGACTATGAACGTGTACTTTTCGATTGTCATAGTTTTGCAAGGGACATTGATGGATTACATGCAGATGAAGCATTAGATGAGATCTGTAAGGTAATTTATACAAAAATTTATGATGAGCGTCAAACAACAAAACAACCGGTTGGCACTGCATTTAAATTCCAAACTTATGGAGCCAGTAACGCTTCAGAAGTTGCATCTAATATTCGAGTTCTATATGAAGAAGCTAAAAGGGCCGATATTGAAATTTATTCAAAAAGAATACCTGATTATGAAAGGTCACGAGGTGTCTTTAAAACACAAATAAAATTATCAGATACTGCTTTATTTAAAATAGCAGAAAAACTGCAAGAATTCTCTTTGATCGATAGTAACGCAGATATTAAAGGAAGAGCATTTCAAAAAGTACTTGGACCTGCGATCCGAGCCGGTATGGGGCAATATTTTACACCAGACCCAATAGTTGAACTCGCGGTAAGCATAATAAAACCAAAAGCCAATGAGCTTGTTCTTGATCCTTTTTGTGGGTCGGGGCATTTTTTAACCAAAACATTACAATATGTTATTCAGCATCAAGGTAAAACATTAACTTCGCATGACTTACATGAGTTTAAATTTTTCCATTTACATGGAATTGAAAAATCAGACCGCATGGTACGAATTGCGATGACAGACATGATGCTCAATGATGATGGACACACGAATATAAGAAACCAAGATGCACTATTAAGCTTTGATAACTATCCAGACATTATAGCATTGCGCGAGAACGGCTTAGAAGATCCAGCCGTATTCGATATTATACTTACTAACCCTCCATTCGGTAGCATCATGCGGCAAGAAACGATGGCTATGATGGGGCGTTTTTCACTTGGACATAAAAAAAAGTCTCTTCCTTTAGAAATATTAGGACTAGAAAGAAGCCTTCAATTTCTTCGACCTGGGGGACGGATGGCTATAGTTCTGCCAGAACATTTGATGAAAGGAAAGAGCGTCTTATTCGTTAGAGAATGGTTAGATAATGTAGCCAAGATTAAAGGTATTTTTTTCTTCCCTGAAGAAGCCTTTACCCCCTATGGAACGATGGTAAAAACATGCTTATGCATTATTCAACGATTAGGTAAAAATGAAAAACCGCTGAATAATGATAAGACCTTCCTGTGTGAGATTGAAAACCTGGGCTATGATGCTACAGGCCGTTCAAAACCAGGTTCAGAAGTACGTGATGCTATAAAACGTTTTCACGAAGAGGTAACTTGGTTGTGAATATTTTGATTAAAACTAGAGATGAATTAAAAAAAGCTAAAAGATGGGATATCGATTATCATATGCCGGCAAAGGGAATTAAATTATTCCCAAGTTCAATTATAAAAAAAGTGAGCGATGTTGCAGATATATCTAAAGACAAAGAGAGATCCTACAAAACAACCTGATAGTATTTTTCAATACTTAGATATATCAAGTATTGATGTGAGTATTGGAGCTGTAAGTACACCTCAATTGATGGAAGGGTCCGAAGCCCCCTCAAGAGCACGGAAAGTAGTAAGGGCATTCGATATTGGTATCAACGTGCAGACCAACAAGAGGTGCCATCGCTGTAGTGCCACTTGAGTTTCATGATCAAATCGCATCAACAGGTTTCTCTATAATAAGAGCACATAAAGATATTAATCCATTTTATCTACAGTATGCATTACGCTTACCAAGTACACTTGAACAATTCAGAAAATGGAGTACTGGTTCAAGTTATCCAGCTATATTGGATGAAGATGTTGCCAAAACTCTAATACCTGTTCCAGTCCGTTCTGAACAGGATAGAATTGCAACTTTAATTATAAAAGCGTTAGATGAACGTAGAAAAGAAATTCAAAAAGCTAACGAAAATTGGGAAAACACACTTAATGAAATAACTAACTATTTGAGTATAAAAAATATTTCAAAGAAAGAAGCAGAAGAATCTTTAGATAAAAATGACAATATAAAAAAACATCCTACTGTCACTGATGAATTGGAATTGTTACTCAACACATTACCACCATTAACCATAGATAATGAAAGTGGAAGAAGAAAACAAAAAGTTAACAATAAATATACCCAATAGATTTCAAGATGCATCGCGGCGGCAAGGGAGCGAATCCCCGGGAGCATAGATAACTATGTGACCAGGGTGAGTGAGTGCAGCCAACAAAGAGGTAACTTGAAAGATGACGGGTATAAATCAATTTAAAATTAGCCACATGTAACATTACATGTGGCGTCTTCTCTGATTAAATAAATATTTGTTCAGTTTGAAGTCAATCATAGATTAAAAAACAAACTCATCGGCCACAATAAAATATATTTCCATCGCACACAGCCCCACTTAAAAGAAATCATCCTGAATGGCCAGATCAATAGTCACCGCATAACGGCTAAAATGCGTCCGGGTTTCGCTGTCTTCCAGAACTAACGTATAACTATGTCGGCGGTCAAACTGTTTACCCGCCAGTTTCAACGTAACATCTCGCACACGCTGATCCATACCATGATTATCACTATCAAAATTCACCGTCTCTTTGGCTGAAACGACATGGTTTTCTGAATCAACAATATAGATAGTGAGCTGACGTGCACAATATTGTTCGTTAACCGGTTCGGTCTGAATAAAACTTACCTTGTCAATATTGCTGACTAATTTAATATTTTGGCTTTTCGCCACTACACCCACTAATCGCTGTTGACGCCTTTTCACCTGCTCTTTTTGCAAGGTTTTCACCTGTAATATGGGTACACAAATCTCTTGCAGCATCGCTCCGCCGTGAGCAAAGCGTGCTCCACCGGTAAAATGAAAACGCTGTATACCTTTAGGCAACAAGAATTCGCTGTCATCACTACTGCCTGCCGTATCAGACAATCTACCATGCCAACAGAACGCATCATCTGGCAGCTGATGGCCGATGATAAAGCGCTTCTTTGCCTCAATTGTGTTTTCAGGCTTAATCTGAAGTTTAGTTTTATCTGTTTCAGATAGCGGTTGTTGCTGGAATAAGAAACCATGATCGGCAGTAATATAAACACGGGTAGCATTCAAGCGATTAATCACGCGAGCAACCAAATCTTTCAACTCATTGATTGCTTTTCGGCAAGCTTCAAAGGTTTTTTCTTCTGTCGCTCCTTTATCACCAATCGCGTCAATGGTGTCATGCCAGATATAAACGACTTCAGCATTACGCACTTTGTCGCGGCCTTCGCTATTATTCCAATTAAATAATTCGTTGGCACTGACCGCCATGCCATTAACTTTTCGTAAAATTGCATCACGATAGGCAATACCCTGCGTTGATTGCCCATCGGCATAAACGACACCTGAGTTATCAGGCAAATAACTCAGCTCGTTGTGTGGTAATAGTGCCGCCATGCCTAATTGAGTATAACTTGGCAACACACTTGTTTGGGAACGCAACTCAGCGCTAAAACGTTTTTCGCGATTAATCAAACTCGCCAGCTCTTGAGCGACTTCATAACGTAGAGCATCAGAGATGATCACAAACACACGTTTGACCTGAGAGGTACTCAACTCACGCTTCACAACGTCACGATAGAAGTTCCGCTGTAATAGTATCCCGCTGAATTCCCAGCTATGGATTCTTTGCTCACTATCCAGTAGTCGGTTCCATTCACGACTCAACTCAGCCAAATACCAATTGGTATAAAGTGCCTCAATATGTTCGTCAAGGTCTCGCAGAATATCCGCCCCTTTGCTATGAACTAACATTGCTTGCTCATTAAAGAGGCGATAGGCTTGATCAAAGCGATAAATCTCCGTGGTATAGGCTTTCCACAGAGATGAAGCATCAGGATATTTAAAACCATCAATATGGAGATTACGTAAATTCAGCAAACGTTCCGCATGTCGCAGAGCTTGATAAATCGCATGATATTCTGGCCGAGTCTGACACCAATGGGCTGCCAGACGCTGTGACAGCAAATTTTTAAACATCACGCGATCCAATGTGGTGTTCTCTTCCAGCAACTGTGTAACCAAAGCTTTAATAATAAATTGTTCGATAGCTTCAAAGGTTTCACACTCTTGCAGAACGTAAGGAGAGCTATGACGATAATGCGCAATCAGATCAAATTTTCCGGCTAGCTGATCCGCAACAAAATCATAATCTTCACTAAAACGGCGATCGGCACGCCAGCCAACCATAAACGCCAAAGCCGAAGCTTTGCCCGCTGCCGTGGGCAATACATTATTGCTGAGCCAATCTCGATGCGCTTTGTCACCTTGTAACCAAAGATCGGTACAAAACAATTTAAGGATAAAATCATCCAGCAATGGCTTTTCACTCTGGTAGCTCATTTCTTGTTCCAGCAACCACCAAAGTACCGAAACCAATTTCAAATGCGCCATCACCGCTAACGTGTTTTCAAGCGCGTTATCTTCTTCATCCTTATGTTGGCGGACATATTGCTGTAACAGGTTAAAAAGAATTTCTTTCGTTTCGAATGATTTAGCCCCAACAACTACCGCTAGCATTTTTTTATCCAACGAGTCTTCAGATTCATCTTCCGTGATCCAGCTTTTTAACGTCTGAGTACGAGTATTCACTGAGAAGAAATCCTGACGCCGTTGAATATATTCACGTAGCCCTGATTGAGGGATCTTCAAATCACTAAGGATCATCGCTGCATGATCAGCATGGAACTCGCTGCTGTAGAGACGAATGTCCAGCAACCAATCTAACTCACGCGCGGGACGCTCATAAGCGAAATACAGTAAGAACTTTTGTTCTGGCTGATCAAGTTCGATCAGTTTTTTAGTTGCTAGCAATGAAGCACCGTGCATATTCAGCACAGAGATACCATCCAGCTCCAGCTTAGGCAGTACTTCACTAAAATGTTGCTTCGGATCGTACCAAAACACGATACGGTGATGGGTAAAGTGCTCCATGAGCCCGCGAAGTAAATCTGCATGTTGCATTACGCTACCTCCGATGGATTACCCGCAATCACTTTCACATCCGCCAGTAAGTCACCAAATTTGCCATAATTAACCTTAACTCCGTCATCCAGATCAAGGGAGATTCTCATATCAGCATAGTGGCGCAGACGATCGTCAAAATTGCGCAATTCATTAAATTTCCTGGTGAAACCTTCCTGCCTTTTCTTCAAGAGATTGGTTTCAGCAGCAGATGATGCCTCGTCACGCTGGTCTTGCAGGAGATCAATATTACGTTGATAGCGCGCCAACAATGGCACAACGTATTCGGTACGCATACGCGCCAACGTGGAATCATTATATCGATGCAGGTATACCAAACATTCAAATGCCTTCTCTTTACCAGAGCTAAACAACCAATAAATCGGGCGTTTTTTGTAAGTTTTGAGGTGATCTTTCCAGAACTGGATAGAAATATAACGACGGATGGTATCCAGTGAAGATTCACCGCGTTTCTCTTTGATAACATACAAACACAGGCTTTTGGCGATAAAATCGAGGTTTTCTTGTAGATGATCCTCGCCCCAAACTTTACAGACAAACTCACGTACCCGTACAGTGACATCACCATCAAACCAATCCGAAGCCATCAGTGGCAGAATACCATCGTTATCTGCTGGGAAAGTTTTATAGGCACCTTGTGCTACTAATTCAGCAAAACCTTGGTTACCCGCATGAGCATAAACTAAACCTTCTCGGTCGAGAGAGTAGCGACCCATTATGCAGCCAATGATATAACTTAGAAGCTCGACCAGGGTGTCAGATTGGAAACGATTTTCTAATTCTTTCTCTGTTAATTCGTTACCGTAACGATAATGTGGATTACATGTTAATGTTATCTCATTTAAAGAGATATCAATGCAGACATCTTGTTCCAATGAATTACTTTTCACAATGACAGAATTATTTCCAAACTCAAGATTTTTCATCATCTCTATATTATCTGAAAATTTAGTTTTAATTTTTTTATATGCTGATAAAAGCATACTTTCATTATTCCCCACCATTGGATTTCGTTTGAAATCCCAGGAAATCTCATAGTTATCCCAATCCTCTTTAGCAATTTTAATTAATTTAGATGAATTCTCAGAAATAACGTCAACCCAATTTCCTTGAAGACAAGGCAACTTAGCAATATGTCCGCTTAGAAAGTCCAATGTAGGTGCAATAAATTCTAATAATACTGTTGCGAGCTTTGAATTTAATAACCCAACAAAGAAATACAGTGTTCTCTTATCGTTTTCTTTTGGAAAAAAGCTCGGGCCAGTCGATTCAAAAATAAAACCATCTGCAAAATATCTAAAAGCTGTACTTGCACTAGACACCCTAGTCCATGAAATCCCTTCTCGAAAATAATTATGAACATTTCTTAAAGTAGATCCTTTGGATTTCTTTAATTTTTCACCATTATTTCCCCAATCAATAACAAATTCATTATTACCATACCACTTCCTATACGACCCACCTTTTTGACAAGGGATCCAATCTCTATTCAAATGATTAATCTCTGTCCACATCTTAAGAAATCGATCATTATTTCCTGTACTTAGCCCTGTACTTATATCCGCATAGTGTTCCATAGGTAAGTTATTTTTAAAAAGATTCATCAATCCCGTAGAGATCCAATAGGCAATCGGTACTCCTGGGATTTGTCTGAAACTATCCTGTTTAACGTTATCAAAACGGTTTTTCTTTTCTATTAAAAGACTTTTTTTCTCTTCCTCTCCTCCTTCAATCAAACGGAAAAATACCGGCAGATAACCATCAACATGATATTTACTCATTACCCAAGCCGTAGTCTGAACCACCTCCCCCGAAATCTGCCCAAATGCACGAGATCCCAGATGCGCCATAGTGACAAAAATCTTGGTATCCAGCAGCCACTCACGCAGTTTCTCGAAGCTGGATAAGAACATCCACGACTGCATATTCACTTGAGCATTAAAACCATTTACCTTCAACAAACGAAATGCATGCTGCATAAACATCGCAAATAAATCTGACTTACTATCAGGGAACTGTTTCCTGGCAAATTCTCTCAGCTCGCCATTCATTCCCTTCGTGCTCATATACGGCGGATTCGCTACCACCACATCATAGGGCTGCGCCAGCAACCATGCCTGATGGATAAAAGGAATAAGGATATGCGCCGCCTCTTTCTGATGAGTATCACCACTCGCCTCCAACTCAATGAACTGTCGTAATAACACTTTCAACGTTTCCTCATCTTGCTGCGGAACCTGAATCAATGAACCAAAGGTTTTTGCCTGCGTAAATAACGCTAACGTCCTTTCCAGCAATTGATATTCATCAGCACTTTGGCTATTAGCGCTGATATTGCTCTGAGCAAACATATCAACCGTACTACCGGTACAGCTTTGTTGATGCAAGTTAAGTTCCTGCCACAACGTTGGAATATTTAGCGAGGAGCTTTCCTGCAACGACAATACATTCAGGCGAATATCACGGGTAAAGATGCGGCTATCGTCTTGACGCGCCATCATTAACAACACAAAGCCTGAAAGCTGAACAGCGCGATCATCAATATCCAGACCAAAGATATTATTTTCCAGAATTAACTGCGGAATTTCACGGCTGCGATATCCACGCTCCTCATATATTCGCTTTAGCACGTTATAGGCTTCGATAAGGATGTGGCCGGAACCACACGCAGGATCAAGTACTTTAATACTCTCAGGTTCAATGCTATTTGGTGTCATTGTCGCTAATTGCATCTGTACTTCGGCAATCTGCTCTGCGGGTTCAATATAGTATGCCATGCATTCCTTAAGCGAAGAGTCAGGATAGGTTTGTAGCCATTGGCGACCTACGGAGTTTTGCACCAGATACTGCACGATCCAATTAGGGGTAAACAGCTGAGTGGCTGCGGGAATATCTTCGCTCTTCACAACTTTACCGATAACCTGCTCTTTTCTTTCAGAGATGTAAAACTGATACAACCAGCCGATGATCTCTACCTGTTTCCAGTCCTCTTCAGGAATACTGTCCACCAGCCCGCGTAGGATCGAGTCAGTACGTGTCAAATTATCCGGTAACAGAAGCTCAGTTTCATCATTGAGCGAATCAAACAGGAACGGCATAGCCTTATGCAGAAAATGACACTGTCCTAACAACAGTTCGCGATACAACGCTTCATCTTGATCGCCCGCTAGTTTCATCTCTACTAGCCGCTGAGGATCGCTTAACTCCAGGCTCCCAACGACTTCTGGAATATGCGCTAACACCTCAAAACCAATAGGATCTGTAGGATGAGATAGCACACGGAAGCCATGATCCAGATATCCATGTAGCTCCATGTAACGAATAGCGCACAGGCGATTAAACCAAGTGTAGGCAACATGCTCAATTAACCGGGTATAACCCTGTACATGCGCACGCTCAACTAATCGGTGACGACGCGCTAATACCGTTTTCGGGTATTCATAGCGACCAAAACGGACCCTATCGCCTATTTCAGTAACATCAGCAATCTGCAAATCACCGTTTTTATCCAGACTAATCCCTAACGATATGAGTTTTTGGGTAGTGGCATGACAGAACTGGGTTCGTGCCAGAGGAGCGTATTTTTTAATATTGGCAGTATTCATGGGCAATCCTTGCAGGCGTGATAAACGCCCGCCCGATTAAGTCACTGGAGGCGAACACGATCACCGGCTTTGAGCGCATCGAATAACGTCTTACGTAGTTGCTCAAGCGCCTTTTCCATCTGCTCGGTCGTTTCTAATACATCCCCACCAACGGCTTTTTTCATTTCGCGCGTAGCGTGGATTGCAAGCGTCTTTTTCAAAACAGGTACAGGCTGTACGGTAGGCGGGCCAGATACCGGTATCACTGGCAATCGCTGCCCATCATGGCTAATGGATTTCTCTATCATCTGACGTTTTTTCAACTGCTCATCAATCCAACCGTTCATTAACTGTTCAGCCTGTCCTTGCTGTAACTGGACCTCACTTTGCTCATGATAGATCTCAGGTATCGACTGTGTATTAACTACACGCTCACGACTTTGCTGCATTGGATACAAAGCTCGATTCAGCAATGAATCAGGTGCCTGACTCTGTTGCACCTGTTTTTTAACTTCTTCAATGCGGGTATCAATACGCTGCAAACCGTATTCACGGGCTTCGGTTAACAAACGCTGATTCACTTCCTGCACCTGTTCAATTAGCGGAACAATACAGCGGAGCTGAGAATAAGGCTTTGCCATTTGGTAAATGTGGCTTAGTTTAGTCAAAGCTTGATGAGCCTTTTCATCTTTTTCTAACGCGCTACGATTAGCCTTAAAGCTGCCATTTAGCACCGTTGCCAACTGCTGCCAAGACTGGAGCTGATTACCATAAAAATCACTGATATCATCACGTGTTTCAGCAAAGTCTGCCAACGCGTTAGATTCATCGATCACTTTCTCCACCAGCGAAAAAGCTTCTTTCTGCGACAAAAGCAACTTAATCAGCCGAAGCCCTTCCTGAATCTCTTTTTCTCCGGGGAACTGCCCTGTTTGAATGGTGATTTGATAGCCGACATACTCACGTTCCCAACGTTCCAAAGTGGTACGAATATGCTTTGCCAATCCTTGTTCTTCGCGTTCATTGAAAGACTCCTGCGCAACACTGTTCATGATATGTGCTGCCTTGCGCAGTTGTTCCTCATCATGCTGACGGACTTTCAGCAAACGTAGCTCACTATGCCGACGCGTATTCGTGAACACATCCCACGCCTGTTTCAGGCTGATTTGATTATTTTGCAGGGTAAAATTGATTTTGCCTGAACGAGCCAAACGCGCGACCAACAATTTGACCTCGTCCTCTGGCCAGCCAAAGGGACGCCGTCCAAAGTGATTAAGTACATCCCGCAGGTAAACCGGCTTATGATAATCGACACTCATGCTAATCCAGGCTTCGACTTCTCGCGTAGCTTCTGGATTACCTTCCTCAGAGCACATATCAAGATTGATTTGTGCAAAATCTTCTATGGTCAGAAGCGAATGAATTTCGCGATTGATATCACTACTTGTTGGACGCAGCAATTTAAGTTTAGCGAAACTATTTTCAATGACATATCTACAGGCTTCATCCACGATGACTATTGGTGAGGCAAATTTTTTCGGTAAACGGACACCAATAGCATAAACCGTTGCTTCAGCTAGCAGCTGTTCAATACGCACACGTAATGTTTTTTCACGACTCTGGTTTTCGCGATCCTTTTCCTTCAACAGCACATTTTGTTCTGGTCGCTGCCCAAATTGCTTGTTAAGGAAACTGTCTGTCTGCACCGTTAGTTGCAAATCTTTCCACACCAGCAATTCATCAGCCAGTCGGATCAAGATACAACCGTTACCTTCAGCAGAATAAGGAATACAGGTAATATCATCGCGATAATGGTTATAGCAAGTATCCAGCGGGGTTAATATTTTCACCACTAAATCTTCCAGATGGGCGCCGTCTAAAGGGTGTCCATTACAGAAGCGGCTTATCGGGAAATCCTGCTTATTCACCGGATAACGATATTTACGGTTTTTGAGCAAGTCATCAAAAATGAGGCTTGAGAGGCGGCGATTGATCGTGGTGTATTCTACTTCCACATTACGAATTTCATTCTCAATCTCTTTTTCTTCGTTCGTTAAGAACAAATATTCATCACCGCTACGGGCAATCAGCATTTGATTTTCAAGGCGCTGAAGGCTGGCCTCAAGCTGACGACGTAATGTGATTTTATCCGTATCAATCCGGTCGATTGTCAGAGTCACCAGATTATCTAAGGTGCTTTTTAGCAGATTAACATAGCGAATTAAGAATAGTGTCTTAAGCAGTTGGATATCCTGTTCATAGAGACCTAATCCCTCTGCTTGCTCAATAGTTCGCTTAACTGTAGGTTCCAGAAAACCCTCAATGGGTGCATAGAAACGCCAGAAAGGGATCAACGTATTTAAATCATCCGACTGAACCTGTTGTGCCGCCGACTGAAACGCCGCCAGCAAGGAGCGCTCCCCCATGGCTAAATGTTTGCCCGTTGCCCCTTTGGTACGAATAGACTCAAACACTTTTTGTACCAGCTGAAAATGCCAAGGTACAAATGGGTAGTTATCAACAAATTCAGATGATTGCGTATAGGGCTTCAGAGTCGCCTTGGTCGTTGCATCAAAACCAAGCTGATTACGTAAAATGTCACCCTTCTGGGCAAAAATGGTTTGCAATGCTTCAACCGCTGATTCGGTTTTGGTTAACAAGCGCTTTTGAATAACTTCAGCGGTGTTTGAACTGGAAAGCTGTAAACGCGTCGGGAATCGGCCCTGAATCTTAGAGAAATCCAAGCCATCACGATGCTTTATATCACCAATAGCGGCATCGATATCCGCTTGCGATGTAACAATAACCCACGCTCGGCCACTACAAATCGTGCCAAGATTCTCAGTAATCGTCTGTAACTTCAGCATCATTTGGGTATTTTTGCCAATAAACTGACCGACTTCATCGATCATAAACAAGATGTTGCCATTCCCACGGCTATCCAAGTACTCTTTCACCCACTTGCAAAAGTTAGTGATATCTAAAGGAAAATTTGCATCAAACTGCTCCGCCCATTGGCGCGATGATTCCTCACTTTGCCCGCTGGCTACACTCAATGCCTGTGCCATTTCATCACGGAAAAAATCGTAAGCATCTCGCTCAGTTTCCCACGATGAGCCACTGATAGCGGCAAAAGCATCTTTAAACGCTTGATACTGCCCACGGCGGTCAAGTTCACGCTCTAAATGCGCGATATGTGGGAAATCTGCACAGTAACCTACGCGTTCGTTAAACACTTTTAGAAAGACTTTCAGGATCGCATCCTCACGATCATCTGCATTAGCACGGGAATCAATATTGAACAAAAGCACTTCAGCCGGATACTGCACCGCTTTGCGAATATCAGCTAATAACAACGCATCTTCTACCTTGTCTTCAAAAAAAGACAACGCACTACGTCTATCACCATTGTGGATAACCTGCCGGTTGGCCAGCAAATAAGATAATATTTTGATGAAATGGGATTTACCTGAACCAAAGAAGCCAGAAACCCAAACACCAATCTTATTCTCAACCCGGCTCCGTTCTGAACCAACAGCGGGTAAATAAGCGGCAAAAAAAGCACGGAAATGACGATCAAGCTCATGCGTAATGACATATTCATCTAATTCAATGTAAGCGCTTTCATTGTCAATTTGTTCGGCTTTCACCACCCCGTTAATATTTCGGGTTAGCGGTTTGGTAAAGATTTGTTCAATATTCATCACTGTACTCTTCAATGATTATCCAGCAATACCGCAGGGCCTGTTTCAGGAACCAATCGGAATGCACGATAGTAGTTACGGGAATCAATACCCGCGAGAGGTGTCAGGTCATAGCCGCTGTAGGTTCCCGGATAAAACATCAACAAAGGCGTAAAGCCCATGACATCCTGTAAGGCACTCATCAATTCGTGACCACGCACAAAAGGCCACGCATTCCCCAAACCTGAAATAATCGCTAGTTCCTGATCTTTTAAAGAAGTGGTATTAGCAATGTGCTCCGCTATTTTTTTCTGACTGAGTAAACCGGAAAGCTGCTTCTTCATCGCTTCAGTACCCATCTGTTTTTCGCGCTCACAAACACGTTCAAATAAATTCCGCGCTTCCAACATATCAACCAATATCCTGAAGATATTTAGATGAACAAATGTGCGTTTCTTCTCCAACCGTTTAACCAGATATCGCAAGAATTCCCGCACCCGAATTTCTTTTTCAGCCGGATAATCAAAAATCCAAAAACTGATTTCATTGCCGGGGCGAGTATTACGTGGGATTCCCTCCATCTCTATGCGAGATTCAATTTGGGCTAGTCGGTATTCCAGAACCTTATCAATCACTGTCTTCCCTCCATGAGAGGAATCAAATCGCTGCGTTCAAGACGTATTAACAGATCATGAATTTCAGGTAGCAGAAACACGGTTTGCAGATGGCGACGGCAAGGAGCATCAAGATAACGGGCTTCACTTAACGCCTTTATCGCGTTATTGCCCATTTTCTTTAATGAAGACTCTGAAAAACCCGTTAGCTCAGGATGAACCCGACGTTGATCTTCAACAAAAACCTCCCATACATTAGCCGGTAAGGACTCACGAAATTGGCGTTTGGCATCATTTACCACCAATGAAATAAAAGCGGCGACTACAGGTGACTGCAACATCAACGCCACCATTAAGCACTGTTGACGTTCGCGTTCACTCCCATGTGCGACCAACTCCAACCCTTTACTGTCCAACATGGATAGACGCAAACGAAGAGTATGTGCATAGCGAATCGCGGTCCTTTCCGAAGATGCCTGTAGGATATTTTCAGTGACAAGATACCGCTGCCATTGCTCTTTGCTCGGTGATTGCAACATCACCTCAGCGATTAAACAGCTTTCTCGGCTCATTAAAGAACCACCAAGGAGATCACCAATCCAGGTTTTGTTATACTTCATATCGTTTGTAACCAGTATTAAGAAATAGCCTGCTTTTGTGATGTATTTCTGTATTTCGCAAAATTAGCGGAGGTGGCTGTATTAGCTTTGATGGATCGATACCCCCAATGAAAGAGGTGAGTTATCAACACCTCACTCGCTTGAAAAAATTTCTCATCTTTCGTGTGTTTTTCTGAAATTAAATAACCTCACCAATAGCTAAATTATTAGAAAAATAGACCTATATATTGATAACAAAACAATATATACCCAATAGATTTATAGAATATACCGCCAATTAATTAGCATATAGCGCAATCAGTTTCAAATTTTACTGGTGCAAATAATGCGATAATTAATTAAAAAACTTCCAAAAGAACTCTATAAGATAATATTGATGAAATAAGGATTTGAAAGAATCGACAGAATTAGGAATATTAATAAGCAAACAATGTTCACAATGACAGGTGATCATTCTGGTACTGCCAATACCATCCTGATCACCTGTCGTTCAACGTTAGAAAATACTTTTTATATACCTGTTATCTTTCAAGTTACCTCTTTGTTGGCTGCACTCACTCACCCCGGTCACATAGTCATCTATGCTCCCGGGGATTCGCTCCCTTGCCGTCGCGATGCATCTTGAAATCTATTGGGTATAGCATCAAATGCTGTTGGTCGTTCGCAATGTTGACCACAATGCTTTCATTGCCTTTCCTTTAGGGAAAGCAATATATTCCGGCTCAATTAACGACGGCCGCCAGCTCATTTTATATTGGCGTTGCGAAGCGGCAGGATAAACAATGCCGCCTTTTGATGACATCCATTTGGCAATTTTATGGAACATTGCCGAGTCGTTGAAGCAACTATCCTCACCGAATTCCACCAATGGCGTGAAGCCCAAATGAAGATAAGAAACTGCCCCCTCTGTCAGGAAGTCATTGATCGCCGTTTCATTAATAAACTGCATGGTTCCATCGGGTATATCTGGTTTTTTTCGAGATAGATTATGAAACCACCCCGATGTCTCCCCCCAAGTGTAACTATAAACAATATATGCCTGGATCTGTTCTCCCCGAGTTGCAATATATACTCTGTGCTCACCTGAACTCACTTCGACGGTGTTAAAATCAATCACCAGTTTTTTCAGGGCCTTTGCATGTTTTTCCTTCAACCAAAGCTGATTAATCTGTTCTAGTTGTGGTTTAAGTCGATAGTATTCCTCTTGCGAACAGATCTCCCGAATAGAAATTCCTGCTCTCCTGGATTTACTAATTTTATTTCTAAGCTGCTGGAAGCGTTTGCCTGCCATGCTATATCCATCAAGGAGCACGGAATAACTCGCTCCAAGTTGGTTGACAAAAAAGCCGTTATTCCTCAACAGCGCGAAATCACTCTCATCACCATGCAGAAACACCGGAAAAGCCCGTTTTTCTTTAGTGAAGTTGAGAAATGACTGCAAAAGTGCAGCTCGTTCTTCGCCAGGTGCCAAAATACCACCCACACACATATGTAGATTTTTGTCCTGGAAAAAACCTATAGCCCCCTTTTGATTTGTAAACCAATGTGTTTCAGTATTGAACAACAAGCTACTCAATGGGTGCTTAGAATAGCAAAGCACTTTTCTGAGATGACTATTGCCAAGAACATCCTGAGCGTTCCCAGTGGTAATAACCTGAGCAACATCAGGCAACATGCTCATAACGTTCACCTTGATCATTTCGGGTATATTGGACAGGGACGAACCCATGCTTTCTTGCGATATCCCGGATAGCTAATGCGTCATTGTAATCAATAGATTTACCGATACTTTGATGCACAGTGACTCCTTCAAGTGCAACAGCAATAGTTTCCGACAAACAGGCGAGATTTACCCCCGCAGGCACGTCGATCAAGTTGCAATCGCTGTAGATAACTTTCTCAGGCTGATGGACCAAACCGCCCTCATAAATATGACGGTTGCCATCACGAATGAAATCGAAAGGTCTGGCTGCATCAAAAACGATGGCGGAACCTTTTAAATAATGGGTATTTAAGAAAGGCTTACCTTCGCTGGTTGCTGAGACGATAAAATCAGCCTGGCTCAAGGATTGTTCATAACTTTCTATCGCTTCCAAACCAAGAGTTCCAATGACTTCAAGAAGTTGCTCATGCAAGACGCGAGCATCTGTCACACCTGGATTTTGTTTAAACAGCCATTTTTTTATCTTATCCATAACAGAGTCTGGCTGGATAACATCGTGAGTCTTTAACACCGAGGAAAGCAGCGCTTTAGTCAGTTCTGAGAGCAGTATGCGTGCTTTGTTAGGTCGGCTAACCAAGATAATTCGACCAAAGTTATGGGCCAAACCCGTCACTGACAACCTACCAACAGACCCCCTGGCACCAACCACCGCCAAAGTTTGCCGATGTGCATTTTCGGTCAGCATTGATCGGATACCTTCAACCACTGCCATCGCTGTGAGCGAGTTACCATTAGTCAATATCCGGCCCTGCCGATTATTCACCAGGCTATTACCTCCGTCAGTAATAACAGAAGTGTAAGCACCTAAACCGACAATTTCAGCGCCATTTTTCTCTGCCAAATCAAGATACTCCTTCATCAAAGCAGCCCGTTCTTTGGTTGGTAATGCCATCATATCTTCAGGACTGATAGGCGAGAATAAAAGCATGCCATTAACGTATGCCGTTGAGCTTTCGACACCAAACTCAACCGCGATATCAGGATTAAAATCAATAGCAGAAATTTGCATGATCCAATGACCAAGTTGTCTCTGCTGTTCCGGCGTATAATTTTCCTTTATTGACAGGCAATAAGAATGCGAAAATTCACTAACCGAGGTTGAATGAATCAAGAAAGCGAATTTCTTCCCCTCAACCAATTGAGGAACAGGCGCTTTCATCTGAGCAATATTGTTGTTCACTGAAATCGGATAGCTGACCGAAGGTAATGGCAGATCGGTTACCGGCATGTCTATCAAGTGGGCAAACAGAATGTCATATCGTCCATTCCGAACCAGGTTACAGACTTCATCAAAAGCCGCAAAGAATGTCTTAATATCTTCTTTGGAAACGTTAAGCGGTGGCTCAAAACGTACAGAGCAAGGACGAGACATTAACGGCATGGTGAAAATACCGTAGTGTTTCAATAAGAAACTACAAATGATATAAGCCAGACCACCACTTCTTTGGCTAAAGTTGATAAATATGTTGGAAGTCGCTTTGCTGTCCTGTATTTCAAGGCCACGCATCAACCCAGCACCTTGCCAGCAAAAATGTTCTGGATATTTAGCCGATAATTGTTCAAGGCATTCATCAACATAACCGCTAACTTCCTGAACGTGCGTTAATGCCTTGCCATCATCTTTAGTCAGATGCTGGATAACGGCAATTCCCATCGTCGCGGCCAGAACATTATTGGCAAAAGTGGAACTGTGTTTCTTATCGAATTCAGACAAATAAAGCTCATTTGAATACAACATCGCACCAATCGGTGACATACCTGCACCCAACGCCTTAGAAAACAGAATCACATCCGGTTTCAGAGAGTAAAGTGTAGCTGCACAGAATGCCCCCAACCTGCCGATACCCGTCTGAACTTCATCAAATACGGATAATGTGCCATTTTCCTTACATAATTTCAGAATACGAGACAATGTATCCGATGGAATGATTTTCATTCCACCTTCTCCTTGTACCGGTTCAACAATAAATGCGGCGAATTCTCGGCTCTCCAGCTTTCTTTTAATTTCAGCCAAATCTTCACTATCGACATGTTCATACAGTTTATCATCGTGAATGAAATCAGCTTTAAACCGATTTGATCCTGTAGCGGATAACGCCGAATAAGTTTTGCCATGAAAACTACGATGCAAACTCAAAATACTTTTTCTGCCAGTCACTAAGCGCGAAAACTTAATCGCAGCTTCTACGGTTTCAGCGCCACTATTAGTAAAAACGCAGTGGGTATATTTCTTATTATCTATTTGCTCGGCAAGCATTTCAGCCAATAATCGTACCTTTTTGTGAATATTGGGCTGAACAAAAATGGCCTCTTTATTTTTAATGAATTTGTCGATTTCAGAAATAGCGAAATCGGGATTATGCCCAAATGGTAATGCCCCATATTGAGCCAAAAAGTCTTTAACAACCCGGCCATCCGATAATGTAAGCCGGTTATCTTGAGCTGACTTGATATCCAGCTCAAGGCCCACAGAGTTTAATAAACTCTCACGATATTGATTAACAAACATAGTTCTCTCTCTTTTTTTAGGTGCACAAAGTCATGCTGTAAACAGCATGGAAAAATACTTGAGTAAAATTAAGTGATCTAAAAATTAATTAAATTTGCTGCATTATTTGGCTAACCATCTGGAACTCTCCTATGGGATGAAATTTGAATAACTGTACCGCAGAGTAGAAATTCATAATTTCTGGCGTTGTCATTACCTGAATACCACCACAACATCGGAGTATGAAACTGGCGGTTTCTTCGAGGATCTTTTCCAGGGTATAGCGCAGTGCCAGGATGTTACGAATGGCATTTTCATCCCTGTGGGCATCATGGGCTACAGTTAACATCTGACCGAGAATCGCATTAATCTTATAATCAGCTTGGGTTAAGGTATATTTAATTGATTGCTGTTCGGCTACTCTCCCAGGAATAAAACGGGCAAGCCCATTAAGAATTCCTGAATACGTATTAGCAGCAAAGTAATTAAATAATGATAAACCGTAAGAAAGTACAACCTGCTGTTCAATTCCCTTATAGTGGGAAAGGAGTTGCGGCAAAACTTCGGTATCCGAAAATTTGACTTCCTGGTTATCACTTTCAAACAAAACCTTCAACCGCCAGAAAGGAATAATATTAATATTCTGAGCCGATTTAGCAATCAGTACGACTCTCATTTCATTGTCATTATCGGTATCACTGACCGATAACACATAATAATCAGCAATAGAAGACAGAGAACAAGGTTTCTTCGAACCATTAACAAACAGCTTTCCTTCCTTAGAATGCATTTTAAGTGATGGTGAAAAAATATTTGTCCCCGGCAGACCTTCAGCAAAAGCAGAAGCGACCAGCACTTCTGAAGCCATAACTTCATTTAACAATTTATTATTATCTTCGAATATGTCAGGAAATTTAGCACAAGCCAGCACAATATGATTATGCATGGTTAAAGCAATACCGATTGAGGGCAACCATGAGGATACCTCACGGATTGTATTACCCACCTGGCAAAGTCCCTCTATATTGGATTGAGCCACCAAACGCAGGCATTGTGAAGCAGCGCCAGAACCCAGCAATAATTTCTTCAACCCTTCAGGCGTTAAGTTCTGGCATTTCTCGCTACTTTTCCTAATTTCTTCAACAATATCTGTCATTTTCAACTCTCCTCTCAACACCCAAACAACTCACTACAAACTTAATATCTACACTAAACCCATATACTCAAGGCGGGACTGCTGCATCTGCTCAACCAGGAAATGAGACAACTCAAGGCGAGATTCCACGGTAGATTCAGACAACAATACCCCTGGCGCCAGCTCATAACCTTCAATAAAGCGCAAATTACTTTGCATTCCTCGTTGATAAAACATTTCACGTTCCACAAACAGATCATCAACAGATACCTGGTTCCACAACGCCAATCCTTCTTCAATACATTCAAGGGCCGACTGTTTTAAAGAATGGTCATTTTCGATAGCTGTTTTGACCATGTTTGCACAGACGGTCAGATGTCTTAATTCATCAGCGTTAGCTCTGGCTTGTGTCTCGGCTGCCGCAATATCAAAAGGGCGCCACTTGATCTCACTGAGTTCTGATGTTGGTGCCAGCACACCTTCCAGCACGACAGTAATAATCAGCACACCTGCGATATAGTCATTTTTCAGCACCACCCATTTGTCAAAATAAGTTCTCAATGTCTCCAACATATTGGTCATTTTTCCCCGTAGGAGACTTTCCATTTTACCGGCCACATTATTGATATCTGCGAAACCTATTTTAACCAGATGTTCTCTAAATAATTTAGCATGTCTGCCTTCGTCAAATATTTGAGTCAGCATATAATCAAAATTAATGCTATCTGGGGCCTTATCCGCAAGCAATAGCAAGGCTTTAGTCGCTTCATATTCTGAAATCGATTTGAAAGAAAGCTCCCTAATCAAAGATTCCCTCAAATCACCAGGCAAATAAGTTAATTTAGGATCATTGGCGTAACTGGTCTTTTTTCTTTGTTCAACCTTTACCTGTTCAGCAAACCACTCATCTAATCCCCACTCCTTAGCCTGCATTTCTATTTCCGATGCCTGTTTAATTAAACCCATGATGTAAAACCCTCTTTAAATAACGCATCTCTCTGTAATAATTTACTTTAATGAACAGTTGGCTGTTTAAACACATTAATTGATAACTTAGGGAAATTGCCTAGTACTCCTCTGTCTAAGCAGATATGAACAAATAACGCAATAACACTGTAATTATCCTTAAATAACCATAACCAGAGCAAACTCATTATGCTAATCGTAAATAAATTGTGGCAAATATTATAAACGGTATAAAAACCCGCTGGAGGAACCTCTTTTTTATTCAGCAAACTCCAAATTCGTCCTGGGTAATAACCAATAATATCAATCAGAAAAAATAACAAAATAAATTGCCACCAGCTTATATAGTCCACAAGTTGCCAAGTCAGAAACAAACTAATAAAAAACAACCCCAGAAATTCCCAACGCAACATTTTCATTGTGTTAATCATTTTTATTCTCCAGCATTTTTATTTTCATAATTTTAATAATCTCTCCTGGCTGCTTAATCCAGGCACTATGAGGATTGCCCTTAATATCCATGGTTATTTCGCTAACTTCTGAGTGAGGTATCAACCTTGCTAATTCTTGGCTAGATTTTAACGGAGCCCAGTTATCTCCTTTGAAACATATATAAACAGCTTTGGATAAGTTATTATTCTTTTTACCTTTATAAGCACTGACATGATAATAATTTCCTGTACAGACCGTTCTGGACCAATCCCTCATCAGCCCTTTAGCTTCTCTTATGCCAAACCCAATCTTTTTTCCAGGAAGATAACCATATAACGCCGTCAGAATGTTAAAAACAACCGCTGCTGTTATTATTTGTATCTGCCCCATACCTTGCCAGTTCTTGTACCCCACATTCCCCGTCGCCACACAAAACAGAGAAAAAGATCTATCAGTTGAGCAGGCAAAAAGTGTCGCAATATGTCCACCAAGGCTGTGACCAAAAATAATAGGAATTTCTTTGGCATTTAATTCAATAGCCTTGTCCAACATTGCCGGAAGATAATCCCGTAGCAAATCGGAATAGTTATAATCATTTTCCCGGCTGGGTTTGGGTTGGCTATTTCCATAGCCTGGCATCTCAGAAGTCACAACCTGAAAACCTTCTTTTACCAACTGTTCTATTAGCGTTTCATATTTCCTAATTTCCACGCCAATCGCCGGTAACAATACGATAACCCTGCCATTACCATCTCCCTGATAAATCTCATACTTACAGAGAAATTTACCTGCCACTTTAAAACTATCACCTTTAATATTATTTTTCATATATTCGCACTCCCATTGACCTCACACTCCAGTGACTAGCATTGAAGATAAGCCCTCCCAAAAGACATTCACGCTTTGAATGCCAAATGTTAAATACTCGTCTCTTCTTTAGGGGAATCGGTGATTTTAGAACCCATAATTAATCAATATAAAATCCCCTTATACTTTCTTAGTAATAGGTCATAGATAAATCAAGAAACATATCTGATTTTACAAATTATTCGATGGAAAAATTATTTTACATGCTGCTTATGGCCTAATTTCATAAAAAAACCATTTCACATATATATTAATACATTGCGTTATGAATTAATAAGAATATAACAACCAATCTCATTAGGTCTATTTTTTGGCGGAAAAGTACTGAGTTAAAAGGTAAGAAATCATATTAAAAACTCACGCCACATCGACCAGAAAAAACGCTATCATGGGTATTTTTTTAAAATAACACTCCAAATTAACAATATAGCGCCATATATTTTAATTTTGTTATTCAAGCTATTGTAATTCACAACAAAATCACAAAATAGATATTTTAATTAAACCAAATTTTCATACTTACCTTATTACTTACAAGACTTTTAACGAAATAACAACCTGACCAATCATAAAAATAACAAAATAAATGAATTTCAAAACCAGATTATTATATGGAATGGAAAACATGATAACGAATTTAAATCTCATAAATTATATGTTCATTTATTTTCAATAAAAAACCCCAATCACCTCATATTATCAAGCAATATAAACCAGTCATTATACCTGTTATCTTTCAAGTTACCTCTTTGTTGGCTACACTCACTCACCCCGGTCACAGAGTTATCTATGCTCCCAGGGATTCGCTCCCTTGCCGTCGCGATGCATCTTGAAATCTATTGGATATATATTATTTATTTGACTGGTTTTATATTGACGTTAATGCCAATCACTAGTTTTATGGAACTAATCCGCTCTATTCCAAAAACTGGCTGTAACCAATCCTAAAAAAAGAATGAGTAGAAGAGCAAGCACACTACCCACTATATTAGCATGTAACCCGACAACAACAAGATATACAATAGGAACATAGATAATACATGTAATATAAATACAGATAATTAACAGAATCAACGCGAGACTAAATCTATTGAACTCACGCAACATTAAATCCATAAACAAAAACAACAAAACAGGTAATGTAATAAGATAAGATGCAGTAGGTACAATCAATGCTACAGCCAGGCTCAGTAATCCAGAAAATATCCTCAAAATGGTTTGTATCTTCGATACACTTTCAGATGAATGTGAAAACCATATATTTTTCACAGCTAATGATATAGAAAGTACAAATGCCAAAAACCCCGCAGAAAAGGCCACAAATGCAGGCATGATAATAAGCCCAATGTAAGGTACCGGGAAATAAACTGCATCTACACTTTCTCTGGAAAAACGTGTGACCTCTTTAATCGCAAAATGAATACCTAAATCCCGAAGCGTTCGCTGATATCGCCATAAAGTTCCAGGATTAAGATTCTCAACAGTATCACTCATACGGTGGTAATGCTCGTCACCCAGAATCGTAGCAAAATTCATCCCGGTAAACCCCATATCCAGGAAGACACTAAAATCTGTGTCATTCTTCAACATTTGATACACGATAGGACTAAATGAGAAAGCAACCGGTTTATAGGCACTACGATTCCATTCTGAGACAAGAGCAAAATTTTTCTCTGACGTCTCAAACAAAAGAGGTACGCCATTATTCCCACGAGCATCAAAGTTAAGAACAAGGTCTATTGATTGAGATGTTATTTCATCAATATTCTTAACAAAATGGCGTACTCCAAGTAACCCCAATTCTTCAGCATCCGAGAATAAAAATATCACATTATTTTTTATATCCGTTCTTTGGGAAAGATCCCGCATTAATTGAAGTACTGAGGCAATGGCCATTCCATTATCACTGGCTCCTTGCGCTGTTCTTACGCTATCATAATGCGAAATAATCAACATAGTTCCTTTTGGAGAAGGAACCTTCAGCTTTGCAATAAGATTCGTCCCACTTAATTCAGAGTGAGTAGATATTTCGTCTTCAACATTACCCTGTTCGTCTCTCACAAACTTTAATCCCAAATCATTCGCTGTGTAGTGAAATTTCTGTTCAGTGACTTTGTACCCCATCTCATTCATCTCTTTAATCAGGTAGGCCCGAACTAACTCTTGCCGTTTTGAAGCAGCAGGATGAGGTTCTGCTGCAATGACACCAAGTGTCCTCATTACATTCTTAAATCCGTTTTCTCTAAAAGATTCAACTGAAACTTTATCAGGAAGTACCAAACCGATACCCTGAATAATTGCGACAATTAAAGCAGCCAAAAAACATATAATCAGAAAAATTCGCTTCATTAAACTCTCCCATTCTAATAATAGAGGTCTATCTCCTAAAATATATATTT
The DNA here is from genome assembly GCF_000711895.1 of Photorhabdus australis DSM 17609. GTDB lineage: Bacteria > Pseudomonadota > Gammaproteobacteria > Enterobacterales > Enterobacteriaceae > Photorhabdus > Photorhabdus australis. The sequence goes on along the minus strand of NZ_JONO01000031.1, from coordinate 9,469 downwards.
GAAAATTCAACCATTAATCACGACTTATTATTTTTCACATAATCAATAATACTCCACATTGTTTTTTATCATTAAAAATAAATCAATCCAAATAATTGGAATTAATTAAAAATAATATAAAACACTGCCATTAATAAGGATAGACTCCCTTTTGTAATCATACAAACAAAAAATGTTTAGGTAAAAAATTTATATTTACCCCTTCCGTTAAATCCCCAATGGAGTTATTTAAAACCCACTATTCAGATATATTATTTATACATTCTCATCACTAGAATATGATCAATATTGCGAGACAATACCTAAAAAGAGTTCTAATTCCCTTACTCCTGAAAAATCACCTAAATAAAGTAAAGCCAATGTACATGCAGAAAACGGTGGTGAATTCAAGTCACCTGAGTCGCACTGAACACATCCATACATCCACCAGTTTTTCCACACATCGGATGAGTGTTTTTCCGGTTTATCGTCCATAATAATAAATGAAAATGAATTCCATCTTATCATTCAGAGGGTATTTCGATGAGCACTGCCGTTACCATTAAAAAAACAAAAAGGATTAGAATTACAGCGAATAATGCTGCTGCTAACGGGCAGGTACAGTCATTAAGTCGCGGACTGACTCTTTTGGAATATATTTCCGAGTCACCAGGAGGTATCGCACTGACTGATTTAGCACAACAAGCCGGGTTACCAAACTCCACCACTCACCGCCTTCTAACCACTCTACAGCAACACGGTTTTGTCCGCCAAATTGGCGATTTAGGGTTGTGGGTTATCGGTTCACATACTTTTATTGTCGGCAGCAGTTTCTTACAAAGCCGAAATTTATTGGCACTTATTCACCCTATCCTCCGCCGCCTAATGGAAGATTCCGGTGAAACCGTGAATTTAGCTATTCTTGATCACAGTGAATATGAAGCGGTTATTGTCGATCAAGTACAGTGTAATGCGCTGATGAGAATGTCTGCGCCAATCGGCGGTAAGTTACCTATGCATGCTTCCGGTGCCGGCAAAGCACTCCTTTCAACACTACCAGACAATAAATTGGTTCAATTACTGCATAAGAAAGGGCTTCATTCTTACACACAATATACCAGGACCACTCCCTCCGCTTTAAAAGAAAATCTGGAGCAAACACGTAAACAAGGGTATTCATTCGACGATGAAGAACATGCTTTGGGCCTACGCTGCATTGCCGCCTGTATTTATGATGAACACCACCAAGCCTTTGCAGCTATTTCTATTTCCGGTCCAGTATCACGGATCACCGATGATCGCATCACTGAACTTGGTGCATTAGTTATCCGAGCAGCAAAAGAGATCAGTAAAGAATACGGCGGGATTCGTTAATTTTTTTTCCTTATAATCCTATTTTTCACAGGACATTGATTTTATCGTGTCCTGTATTTTCAGACCAATAAATTCAACTTAATTTATTCTCCCTCTGAAAATATCATCCACAATATAGTAGAATGATAACGAAATTATTTAGCCAGTTTGAAAACAACATAATGAAAAATAAGATAAAGAATCCGAAAAGCAATTATATTTCCGGACTCTTACATATATAGAAGAACTAGTTAATGGAACACTAATTGATGAGAGTCATCTTGATTAAATCGCTTTTGATAAATTCCAAGTTCCTGTTCCGTTACCTCGATTAGAAAGACGTGAAGTATATACATTATATACTGCACCAGAAGCAGTAGCATTGAAACAAGTATCGAGGAATCCTCCACGTACGCTATTATAACCATTCAGAAAACGGATAATATCGCCTTCACGAACTTTGCCATCATATCCATTAGTTGTATCTGAAAAAATATACCATGTCAGAGTATCAACTGGACGTGCAGCTTTATCCGCCGTATAAACATTGTAGAGTTCAGGTGACGGCGCATGACCATTAGTGCCGAGATATCCCCCATTATTTTGGTAAAGATTGAAAAGAAACACAGTATCACCACTGTAAACCTCTGTCCCTATGCCTTTTCCGCTCGCAGACAAAATTTGCCATGTCCCCGTACCTGTACCCGGAGCGCGATTCGGCGAAGCTGCCGTGTATACGTTATATTTTGCGCCTTGCGCGGTTGCATAACCATTAGTGTCCAGATACCCACCATTTCCATTGTTATAATTGTTTTTAATATGAATTTTATCACCGTATAAAATTACACTAGCCATGATTATATCCTTAAATACTTTCGCGAAGTTATATGTGTGTTATATGAGAATTTTCATGTATTTAATTTAGAGTTAAAAATATCAATTCTTTTTACAACCGCTAGCCGTGGATAAAAATCCTTGATTCCCAAACTCTATAAAATTATAGAATCACCAAAAATAAGTGGATCTATTTTTATTTCTTAAAGAAATAATTAAATATATGTTTTTAACTCACATTCCAATTATGCCTTCCTAATAAGAAATATATTTCATATTGAACCACAAGTTTATTTTTATTAGGAATATTCATACCCCGCACAAGAAAAAATAGGAATTACTTTATATTCAATTTAGAGAAATAATTTAATGAGGATAATAGTTATTAGCTATTGGTGAAAATGGCGATTGCTAACAGCAAACGCCAATCCCCAATAAAATCAGGCTGAAACTTTGGCAATAGAGTAAGTTTCTATCTCAGCACGCTGACTGAACCGCTGCTTACGACGATAGGCAAACACATCTTCCACATGACCACTTTTAATCCGCTCCTGTAGCGCTCGCCAGTAGTCTGCTTTAAATAAATCACCATGCATCTCTTCAAAATAGCGGCGAATACGATTATCAGTGCAAAGAAAATGTCGGAATTCTTCAGGAAAAATATCATTTGGCGCCACGCTGTACCACGGTTCACTGGCTAGTTCATCTTCCGGGTAACGCGGCGGAGGTATATCCCGGAAGTTAACTTCCGTCATATAACAGATTTCGTCATAGTCGTAGAACACCACACGTCCATGCCGTGTCACACCAAAGTTTTTGAACAACATATCTCCAGGGAAAATATTCGCTGCAGCAAGTTGTTTAATGGCATTACCATACTCTTCAATAGCATCTTTCAGTTTCTGTTCATCCACCTGCTCCATGTAGATATTCAGCGGTGTCATCCGACGCTCCATATACAGATGCTTGAGAAGGATCTTGCTCCCAAGATCTTCCAGTTTTTCTGGTACTTCTTTCTGCAGCTCTTCCATCAGTTCAGGGCTGATGCGAGCTTTATCAATAACGAAATTTTCGAATTCTTGTGTATCCGCCATTCGCCCAACACGGTCATGTTCTTTGACCAGACGGTAACACTCCTGCACCCGCTCCTGAGTGACTTCTTTCTGCGGAGCAAACCTGTCTTTAATAACTTTAAAAACTCTATCGAGTGAAGGTGAAGTAAATACCAGCATCACCATCCCCTTAACACCTGGAGCAATCATAAATTGCTCTTTAGAGAAGGTAATAAACGCCAGATATTCCCGGTAATACTCAGTCTTACCATGCTTCTGACAGCCAATTGCCATATAAAGCTCAGCCGTTGATTTGGCAGGCAATATTTCTCTTAACCACTCAACTAACGCAGCAGGCAAGGGGGCATAAACCATAAAATAGGAACGAGCGAAACCAAATACAATACTGGCATCAGCATGATCAGTTAGACAGGTATCAATAAAAATCCCGCCGGATTCGTTATGATGGATCGGCAACAAGAAAGGATAAACTTTATTTTCAATTCGAATTTTACCTACCAACCAGGCCGCTTTATTACGATAGAACAGTTCATTAGCTATCTGAAAAGTCGCCTGTAATATTTCTCCATCTGCAAATGTTCTTTGTAAATAATCCGTGACATAACAAACATCTCTTTCCAGATCTTCCCAGGGCAGACGCAGCGGCAAATCATTAAGCATTGTTCGTAACATTGACGCAAGATTGCCATCAGGGAAAAAGTCACGCGATAGCGGACGAGGAATATCCCGAAATCTGCGAACAGGCTGAGAAGTAAAAATATATAACTTATCTGGCGTCAAGTTACGGTGTTCAAACAGACGACAATAAACAGAATTAAAAAAGCTCTCTGCAATTTCAAACCGGGGATAATCTGGTAATAAACTAGTATAAACAATCTTTACTTTGGCAATATAGTCTTCATCATATCCCAAATCACCATGTATACATTTAAGCTGTTCAACAACCAGACCAACATGATGATCATAAAGATTAATACGCTTCTTCATGGCCTGCTGAACAGCGTGCCAGTCAGCCTGTTCAAAGCGCTGCTGTGCGCCTGAAGTTACTTCCAGAAAGCGACCATATTGTGCATCGAATCCCTGTAAAATAGTCTGCGCTATCAGATGTGCTAAATCTATCCCCATCGCAACTCCTCAATATATTCAGCCTGCAATAGGCAGGCTGAATAGAAACAATCAGAACTGCTGTTCTTCCGTGGAACCAGTCAATGCGGTGACTGACGAGATACCACCCTGAATAATTGTTGTGACTTTATCGAAATAACCCGTGCCAACTTCCTGTTGATGAGAAGAGAAGGTATAACCACGCTCAATGGATTCAAACTCTCTTTCCTGTACTTTCTCCACATAATGTCTCATGCCTTCACCCTGCGCATAAGCATGTGCCAGGTCAAACATGTTAAACCACATGCTATGAATACCCGCCAAAGTAATAAACTGGAATTTATAGCCCATTGCCGACAGTTCATCCTGGAAACGCGCAATAGTTTTATCATCCAAATTCTTTTTCCAGTTGAATGATGGAGAACAGTTGTAAGCCAGCAACTTACCGGGATATTCAGCATGAATCGCCTCAGCAAAATGACGCGCCATTTCGATATCAGGTGTTGATGTTTCACACCACACCAAGTCAGCATACGGTGCATAAGCCAAACCACGACTGATCGCCTGATCGATGCCTGCTCTGGTACGGAAAAATCCTTCAGTAGTCCGCTCGCCAGTAATAAATTCACGATCATAAGTATCACTATCAGAAGTCAGTAGATCAGCCGCATCAGCATCTGTACGGGCAATTAACAGCGTTGGTACGCCAGCAACATCCGCCGCCAGACGCGCAGCAACTAATTTCTGAATAGCCTCTTGTGTCGGAACCAAAACTTTACCACCCATATGGCCACATTTTTTCACCGCAGCCAGTTGGTCTTCAAAATGAACCGCCGCCGCACCAGCCTCAATCATCGCTTTCATCAATTCAAAAGCATTTAAAACACCACCAAATCCTGCTTCCGCATCTGCCACAATTGGCAGGAAATAATCGATATATTCCTGACTATCAGTACCATTTGCCCATTGAATCTGATCTGCGCGACGGAAACTGTTGTTAATACGTTTTACCACCGCCGGAACCGAATCCACCGGATAAAGAGACTGATCCGGGTACATGCTGGATGCAGTATTAGCGTCAGCCGCAACCTGCCAGCCAGAAAGATAAATCGCCTCAATCCCCGCTTTTGCCTGCTGTAATGCCTGTCCACCGGTCAATGCACCCAATGAGTTCACATAACCTTTCTTTGCCTTACCATGCAGCAATTCCCACAGTTTTTTGGCCCCCAGTTGTGCCAATGTATGCTCAGGATTAACCGAACCACGCAATTTCACCACATCTTCCGCGCTGTACGGGCGGATAATCCCTTTCCAACGGTCACTTTTCCATTCCTGTTCCAGTTGAGCGATTTGTTGAGTTCTGGAGATTGTCATGACTTCTACTTCCTATCTTTATTAAATTAATCGGATAAATGGTGTTTTGTTATTATTCGTTGCTTAGTCAAGCAATTGATATCCCGGTAAGGTCAGGAAATCTATCAGCTCGTCCTGAGTGGTAATGCGTTCCATCAACTTAGCCGCATCACCAAATCGCCCTTGGCTGAAACGTGTTTCTCCAACCTCTTGCTTAATGACTTCCATTTCCTCTGCCAACATTTGTCTGAACAAGCTTTTTGTAATCTTTTTACCGTTGGATAATGATTTTTCATGATGAATCCACTGCCAAATGGAAGTCCGGGAAATTTCTGCTGTCGCCGCATCTTCCATCAAGCCATAGATAGGTACACATCCATTGCCTGAAATCCAAGCCTCAATATATTGAACCGCTACGCGGATATTGGCTCGCATACCTTCCTCAGTACGATCCCCGGGGCAAGGTTCCAGTAATTGATCCGCTGTAATTGATGCATCTTCTTCACGGAAGATATCTAGCTGATTTTGTCGTTCTGCCAGGACCTTATTGAAAATTTCCATCACTGTGTCGGCAAGACCTGGATGGGCAATCCATGTACCATCATGGCCATTACGTGCTTCCAGCTCTTTATCCGCCCGAACTTTATCTAGTACCCAGTTGTTGCGTTCAATATCTTTACTGGGAATAAAAGCAGCCATTCCGCCCATCGCAAATGCTCCGCGCTTATGGCAAGTTTTGATCAGTAAGCGGGAATAAGCACTGAGGAAAGGTTGATCCATCGTGACTGATTGACGATCAGGCAAAACCCGATCACTATGATTTTTCAGCGTCTTAATGTAGCTGAAAATGTAATCCCAACGACCACAGTTGAGACCCACAATGTGATGACGGAGGTGGTAAAGAATCTCATCCATCTGGAATACAGCAGGCAGAGTTTCAATCAACACCGTTGCTTTGATTGTACCTCTCGGCAGATCAAAACGATCTTCTGTAAAACTAAACACATCACTCCACCACTGTGCTTCGCAGTAAGACTGAATTTTTGGTAAGTAGAAATAGGGGCCACTGCCTTTTGCCAGCAATTGTTTATAGTTGTGATAAAAATAAAGAGCAAAATCAAATAATCCACCGGCAATTGGTTCTGACTGATAGAGAACATGTTTTTCTGGTAAATGAAGCCCTCTTACTCGTGCGATCAAAACAGCAGGATCTGATCGCAACTGGTATCGTTTACCTTGATCATTAACGTAAGAAATTGTTCCATTAACAGCATCACGTAGATTTATTTGTCCTTCAATAACCTTATCCCAAGCCGGTGCTAAGGAATCCTCGAAATCAGCCATGAAAACTTTTACATTAGCATTCAAAGCATTGATAACCATTTTCCGTTCTACCGGCCCAGTGATTTCTACTCTGCGGTCACGGAGATCTGTTGGAATATTTTGAATTTTCCACTCACCATCACGAATGGAACTGGTTTCCGAAATAAAATCAGGCAATTCACCATCATCAATTTTCTTCTGCCAAATATCCCGATCGGCTAACAATTTTCTCCGTGTATCAGAAAACTGAATAATCAAGTCTGTCAGGAAATCCAACGCTTCAGATGTCAAAATCTCCTGCTCTGCTGCCCCAAATTGTTTAACAAACGATAATTCAGTCACTAAAATTTTCTGCATCATCTATCCACCCTCATTTTAAAGCGCACTTGAATAAGAGTAATAGATATTTAAAATAAATCAAAAACGATTTCCATTTTTTTGAAATTTTATTTTTATAATATTAAAAACAATTAGTTATAAAGAGAAATAACTATTTTAAATTAGAGAAATTGATTCCATAAATAACGGAATTACTTTGTTAAGTTTTTGTTATGTAAGATAAACTATAAAAATTGCGCTGTCTTAGCAGAGATGAGAAAAAATCGGGATAGTAAAGTGGCTGAGATTCAGCCACCCAGAAGGTATTAATCCAGCGTTGGATTCATATAGGTGAGATCATATGGAGTGATCTGATACACATAATAATTTAGCCAGTTGGAAAATAGTAAATGCCCATGGCTACGCCATGATGCCAGTGGTTTTCTTTCTGGATTATTATCTGGGAAATAATTCATTGGGATTTTAGGATCTAAACCTGCCGCTAAATCACGTAAATATTCACTCGCCAATGTTTCACTATCATACTCAGGATGACCGGTGACAAATACCATACGTTTATCTTTACTGGCCAACAAGTACGCTCCTGCCTCTTCAGAGCTGGAAAGAACATCCAAATCAGTATGTTCACGAATAATATGCTCAGGAAAGTCTGCATAGCGGGAATGAGGGGCAAAAAAAGATTCATCAAAACCACGAGTCAATAATGCCAGAGGGTCCAGAGTAGAGTGAGAATAAACACCGGATAATTTCACTTCTCTGGTAAATTTGGGCAAACCATACAAAATATTCAACGCAGCTTGTACCGCCCAACAAATAAACAGAGTAGAAGTCACATGCTCCTTTGCCCAACTAATGATTCTTTCGATCTGTCCCCAATATGCTACATCTTCGAATTCAACTAATCCCAACGGAGCACCGGTGACAATTAAACCATCAAAATTTTGGTGTTTTATCCGTTCAAAATCACAATAAAAATTATCCAAATGCTCAGCGGGTGTATTCCTACACTTACGGTTATCCACTCTGAGCAGTTGAATATCTACCTGTAAAGGCGAGTTGGATAGCAACCGTAAAAATTGATTTTCAGTCTCAATTTTCTTTGGCATCAAGTTAAGCAGCAATACCTTTAACGGACGTATATTTTGAATATTTGCACGAGTAGATGTCATCACGAACACATTCTCATTTCGTAAAAAATTCACTGCGGGTAGTTCATCCGGTATACAAATTGGCATGCTATGACCTCAATTTTTTTATCCATTTACACATTTAGACTTCTAGATAGCCAAATCTAACTAAGTATTAACCGAATGTCGAGGCTTTACAAGTAAGCTGAAATTATTTCATTTTTGGTCATAAATAGCTTTCCAAAATAGCGCTACACCTTACACACGCTACATAACATATAACTCTATGTATAACAATTGGTTGAAGAAAGCCACGTGTAGCAGAATTATGAAACCTTATTTATTATGACGTTCAACATGATAATAGTTAAAAAATTTTTGATATTTAAGATTAAAAATAATTTACAATTTATTCTTTAAATAAAAAAACCATAAGGTAGATTGATTCAATTACAAGATAAAATATCCTAAGATCCCATGATATTTTTAGTAAAAACAAGCGAATAATCCGACTAATAAATACAACTTTTTAGAAAAGCATTCAGTTGATATAGATAGTATCTTTATCATCACTATTTTATTAATACAGTCATAAAAACAACCAAATAAAATAAATAATAGATAATATAGTTAATTTGGCAGGATTTAAGTTATAAACAATTGATGATTATATGAAGAGGTATAAAGGGGTGTATTTCATTATGAAAGCATCTATAAATTGATTTATAAAAACAAAATGAAAAGAGAGTAATTTATAGCACCTTTGCAGGATTGCCAGGAAACCATATCTCAGACAATATGATTGTTATGAAAGAAAAGGAAAGGACTGTAATTTGAAAACAAATCATTATCAATGAGATAGAATAACCATTTGATAAAAAATTCTTATCAAAGAAAGTGATAAAATGATTGAAAAGGATAAAAAAACGTATATTTTTAATGTAGATTAAACACAAAATACTATCTATACCGAATGAACTTCAA
>NZ_JONO01000030.1 GCF_000711895.1 Photorhabdus australis DSM 17609 | reverse complement strand
TCCTGTTCTAGCTGTTGATTAAGTAGCTCACTGAGCTCTGGCAACTCATCACGATAGGCTGTACGTTGGGTCACACGGCTGTGCTGCTCCACCGCCTCCTGTAGCATCCAGGCAGAGGACGGTAATAGTTTTATCCGTCGCTCAGCCTGCTGAATTTCATCCAGAAACAGCAGCGCCGTACCTTTGACTGCTCCGTTGACACTTTCAGTATCGGATGTCCCCTTAAGTTTGTGTCTCGCCCTTGAGGCTGTTTTACTGGCTTTGTTTCCCGTCATCCAGGTCACGTGAGCGGATGTCTCTTTTATCTTCTGGCCGGTTTTTTTGATGCCTTTCCATAATCCATCCCCCCCGTCCTCGTTGGGTAGGTTGAATTCTTCCTCTGAAGGCTGAACCCTCTTCTTCTCCCGCTCGAGTGCGACAAAAACTGCACCCAGCGCTTCAGAAACGGGAAGGATGGCACGGGCTATTTTGATATGGGCAGGCTCATCACTCATTTCTTTTATGCGAGCACCAATCAGAGGATTTCCCTGCAAAATATTACGATTTATCTCACCGTCAACCACACGGATATGTCTGGCATACTGATTATAATTCCGGGTCCAGTGCCTGAGTTGTTCTGCATTCCCCAAACTTGCCGGATTAACATCCGCTTGTGGCAACAGGGTCTTCATCGCATATTCCCGGGCATCTCTGGCACCCGCTAATATTCCGGCAGATGTTGTCTCCAGATATCCCGTAAGCCTTTGTCGTGTGATCCGGCTCTCCGCAAGCAGCGATTTCCTCAGTCGTTCAAATTTGAAGTGTTCCGCCGTAAACAAATTTGCTTCAGAAAATAATAACCCCTCAGCCCGTTGTCTTCTCTGCTGCCTGCTGAGCTGAAAGAAATCATTATCGCTGCCAAACAGGTGTTTATCCCCGGTCTCACTGAGTCTGTGCATTGTTTCCGCAACCAATCTCTCCCTCTGCTCTCGGGCTATCCTGTCAACCTCCTGTTCCCATGTCACCTTGCTTACCTTTCCGGCAGCATTCATGGCTTCCAGCGCATCATTCAGGTTTCTGATAACCGAGTTTGATTGCTGTATCATGTCCTGATTTTCCGACGGGAGAGGATTTTGTTTCAGTGTGTTCAGCAAGTTCTGGGCGGCAGAATACAGGTCTTTTATCGCGGGTTGTTGTGTCTCCGGTGGTATTGCCTTCAGCATACCCTCCAGTTGTTTTATGCCCTCCTCATTAAGCCCAATGACGTTATAACCCTTACGGCGATATTCCATCAGTTGTGGTAGCTTTTCTTTAAAAGCATCATTAATCATTTTCTTCAGATTATGGTAATCATCTCCCTCCTCAAGGGATGACCAGATGTTTGAGTTATTATCTTTATTTTTTAATTCCTGCTGATTTTCAATTGAAATATCAGCATACATATCAAAGGCATCATCAAGCGATAAATTAAAATGATTTACTTCCGTTTGTTCAGATTGTTCTCCTATATCATCGCTAAAGTAAGATCCAACATCTTCATGTTTTTTTTCTGGAACCAGTAACTTCTCTGGCAATATGTCGTGAGAAAGCATAATAACACCCTTGATATATAATGACTTACGATGTCCTTCTGAAATATCTTTTCAGAGAAAGAACAATCAGGAAGGTTTATTTAAATAAAAATCACCCCGTCAGATTCAACATCTGAAATGTTTGGCATATTTTTCCATTTACGTTATTTCTATTTGAAATCCATGGGGTATAAGAGAAAATCAATAATAACAATCTAAATAAAGATAGAGAAAAAAGAAAGATTTACAATATCTTAATTAGACAGATGTCGGTATTGTTACAGCAGACAACGCTTCCATGTCAACCTGGGAAATAACTAGAGAAATATCGTCGATTTTACCAATAATCATCTTTTCTTCTACCCATTCTTGGGTGATTGTCTTTATATTTTCAGCTAATCCTGCTTCTGTGATCCCAGCAATAATTAACCTGACAGTTTGTTCAGTCATTTGTTTATTCGTTATCTCCGGGGGTCGACAAACAATAACAACTTTTGCTAACCAGCTAGTTATCGTATCCATAGATTCTGTTGTTTGAGATATTAATGCATCAACTAATGCCTGACGGATAATTTCATCTGCCTCAAGATAAAAGTTAATCGATGGTTTTCGAGTAATATCAGTTTTTGAGGTAATAACAGGAGATACCTTTTCTGTCGGCGGGGTAAGTTGAATAGGAATAGTCACCATATAACTTAAACATAGTCGAGGCTTATTATCTAGTGATTGCCAAAAGTTTCCTAAGCTATTTAATTGTTCATTAGGAGGAAGAACTCTCGTATAAATTCTGGGTAAACCAGGAAATGAACGATGATTAATTAATGCATTCAATACACAGTTCATTATCTTCATTGATTGACTATTAGATCGTATAGTTGGCGATCCCTGCCCTCCGCTCTGTTCTGGCTCCCAGTAGGAAATAAGATAATTACAACGAACATTGACACATCCCGGTACAAAATTTCCTGTCGCAGGCAGGTATTGCCGCCCTTCTCCCATACGTAATTGCAAATCTTCCTGAATATCATAAAGAAAAACGCACACGGTAGGAGAATCTGGATTTTCATTTTTACCAAACATATCGAACCGAATAACGACATCTTCACCCGGTAAATACGCTTTTAATGCATCTTCTATTTTACTATTTAATATCAGCAAGGTTTCATCTGATTTGATATTTTTAACCATAGTTGTCTCCCTATTACAAAGAAAAATTAAGGTAAATCAATGCGTCCAACTTTACTTAGCTCACGTCGTAATGCACACTCAATATGAGCCATAGTGATTTTTTCATTTCCTTCGTCTACTGCCAACCAACTAGCGAGTAGCGCAATATTACGGATATTCGCCCCCGTTAATTCAGCCCGTTTTGCCAGCGCAGAAAAACTGATGTCGTCGGCTAATTGAATTCCTGATGGCCAGATAATCCGCCACATCCGTTCCCGTAAGGAAACATCTGGAAAAGAGAATCGTACCGAAAAAGTTAGGCGACGACTAAATGCTGAGTCTAAATGATTGCGGTAATTGGTGGCTAATATCACCAGCCCTGGATAACTTTCCAGGCGTTGCAATAGGTAGGAAACTTCAATATTAGCATGACGATCTTTTGCATCTTTAGTTTCACTTCGTTTGCCAAACAATGCATCTGCCTCATCAAAGAACAATACCCCTGCGTCTTCTTGGGCATAATCAAAAATACGAGCCAGATTTTTTTCAGTTTCACCAATATATTTGTTAACCACGGTGGATAAATCCACCTTGATCAAATCCACACCTAAAACACCGGCCAACACTTCTGCCACCATCGTTTTTCCTGTGCCAGATTCACCAAAAAATAGCGTGCTGATCCCCGTTCCATAACCCACTTTACGAGCAAATCCTTGCTCTAGCACCCTATCTCGTTGCCGAATAGCCGTCAGGATTTCTTGTAATTGTTGCTGTTGAGATTCACTGATGATTAAATCATCAAAGGTTCGTTGAGGTGTAATTCTCTGTGCTAAACGTCCAAAATTCTGCTGTAACCGAAAACGCAAGGACATTTGCACATCATCTAATCTCAAATTAGCCGTTCCCCCCCGTAGTTGGCGATAAATTTCTGCTTCACTAAGGGCCTTTTCCAATATCAGTGGAGAAGGATGGAAACGTGTCATCAGACTTTCAACATCCCATGAATTGTCTGGAAAATAATTCGTCATCATTGAAGCTAATGCTTCAGCCTTCACCATTGAAGAAGGAATTGGCATAGACAATACAACTTGTGAAATTGCATCCAATGGCAATAATGATGCTTGCTTAGGTAATTGACAAAACAGCGGAACCGAACAACGAGCCAGTCGATTTCCTAGCCAGAGCTGCAAAGCGGGGCGTGCTTCACAAAACTCATCCAAAGCTTCAAACATAAGACAGGCATTTCTTAGTTGTGCTTCACGTAATGCCAGTGTTATCAGTGTAATAGTTTCATATTCACTCAGTGTCACTGATGCTAACGATAACAACAATACAGAACGCCCTATTTGTGATGCCGCGCGTGCAACACTTGTTTTTCTGCCACTTCCGACTCCACCGGCGATTATTGTCAGCATCCCCTCTTGTTCCATTTGGCAGAGTTCTATCAATTGGTTGGTGAAATCAGGCAAGATATCAGGCACTTCAGGAACAGGAAGCCAATGAGCCCGGGAGAGAAGAGAAATCGGGAGAGCATCATGCCCCAATAACCAATGCATAAGAGAATTATCGATTGCTAACGGTATTTCATCGTAGGAAACAGACATATCGCTGCGCAACTGAAATAAACGATAATCCCAAAGTGGTGCCTGTGGTAATAAACTGGCACGTTGCGCATTGCGCTCTACTACACTCGGACAAAGCAATTCCAAAGCCAATCCCAACGTTAACATCTGCTTTTTGCTGTTATTACCACCACCTACCTGAACAAGAGAAAATAACGTTAGATAACGTCTATCAAGATGAGGCAACAGGCACAATAAAATCAAATCAATTTCAAATTGTGTTAAGTCAAACCGTTCAACTAATTGTCCTAAACGGCTACGAGATGGGATCGGCTGAGGAGGAAAATCCTCTTTCCTCCAGTTTTGATACGGTGACTCCAAATAAGATGATTTTTGTTGTTCACTCGAAACGATTGGAAAGGAAATATCATCAAAAAACGTCTGCCCACTTTCTCCCAATAGTGTTTGCTGTTGCATTAATTCCTGAATTCGTAGGCGAATTCGTTTATCCAATACAGCAGTCTGAGACAGCAAAACCGTCAATTCATATTCCGGTGAAATATTATGTCTGGCAAGATCATCAGATAAATCGTACATGAATAGAGTTCCTAATGAGATATTGGATTACCAAAATGACAAATCCGTTGGTTCAGAGATATCTTCCCAAGTGATACTAATCGGCTCAGCCAGCCAAGGTAATGTCACAATATTCAATGGCCACGGCCAAGGAATTTGAGTCAGTAATACATCATAAGCTTCACGCTGCACTGTTAATAACCAACGGCCATCATCTGCATAATAAAGCGTGGCCTGACGCTGCAAAAAAAGTTGCCGTATATCATCGATCCCTAACTTTTTCCAAGAGAAAAGTTGAGTACAAATACCTTGCACCCAGCTATTTAATTTTTCCTTGTGCTCAGGAATAAGAACCTGGCGCTCCGGTATTGTTTGGTGATCTATTCCGCAGAGCAATAAAGACAATGATGATTCCTGATGTAACAACATCTCATCCCCCCAAACTAACCATTCCAATAAATTAAATGCTATTTCTTGTGCCAAATTATCCGAAAAATTTTTCTTATTTAACAAATCAAAAGACGAAAATAGTGAAGTTAATAGCGGCCAGAGAAGCACTAATCCCGCACCTGTAATTGTTAACGGTATTGTCAATTTTTCGTCTGATATCAGCACAGAGGATCGATCAGAAGCATTAACTGGTTGTAATATGATTTTCTCCAGTAAATGGTGTTCTTTCGATGTTATTTTCGTTCCTAAGTGATTTTTGATGATATCGATTTGCCATAACGCATACTGCCAATCGCAAAAAACACGCCCGCCATTTCTGTTCTGGAAGAAAGTGATTAGCAACGTTAAAGGCAAATGTCCTTGTTTTATATCCTGTTCTATTTGTAACAACAGAGTGCTTTCTGGTTTGGGCAGATAATCACTGGAATTTGAGGAAAGCCAAATAAGGGCAGATAGTATAAGTGCACCTTTTCCTATTTTAGGAACATTAGGTATTCGATTCTGATCCATTAGAAAAAGTGCGTATAGGCTCTCAGTTAATTTATTGTTATTCGTAGTAAATAAATATTGTTGTAATTTACCTTTGTTAAAAAAAGAATAAGCTAGAGAAGATGTCAATATATTATCTTGTTTTTGGTTATTTACTGCTTCTATTTTCGCCATTGAATGAACTTCAAAAGCCAGATTAGAAGGTAAATTTTTTATGACTCTATTTAATAATGGATTTCTTTTTTCACTCAAATATTCATAAGATAACGAGGTTGATATATCTCCTACCAATAATTTATCATTGATTATTATTGCTAACTTTTCATTCAATAATTTTCCTAAACGACAATAGAATTGTTGTTCAAATATTTCATAAGGTATTTCTCCTATATTTAACACTAGCTTATCCAATGCAATATTATATTCTTCATAATCTAATAATATTTCAGATAATTGATTGCTGATTTCTCTACTCATCAATAAAGGGGAGCTTAATAAGCTCTCCCCAATAATTTCAGATGAGACTTCAAGATTAATATTAAACTTTTCTATTATATTTTTCATTAAATATTTTTATAAAGTTACTTACTCTAATAGCGAGTTCTTAATGAAGACATAATCTCTCTTGCTAAAGTCATTATACCCAATAGATTTCGAGTTGCAGCGCGGCGGCAAGTGAAAGAATCCCCAGGAGCATAGATAACTATGTGACTGGGGTGAGTGAAAGCAGCCAACAAAGCAGCAGCTTGAAAGATGAAGGGTATAGCTAATTTTCTGGCACAATTTCAATGAATGCATATCCTGCTTTACCTTGATTATGCTCATCATGTTTATCATATTCCCAAGTACGCACAACGAGTATTTGGGAAGAATTTATATTAGTTGGTGCAGTATATTTCACTTGATAATATCCATAAGTAGGAATTTCTGGATCGTTATTTTTTATATACTCAGGATCACCCAATTTACCAAGAGACGGGAAAATTTCCCAGGAATCAGGATAACCATTATAACGATCTGCGTTAGCTCTGAAAATGATTTCTTCTCCAGGCTTCACACTTAAGCATATATTAGGCTGAACATCGAAAAAGGCATGCCCTGGAATTTTGGCCATCAAGCAAATAAGCGCTTGCGCTTCAGCGCCATTTTCCGCTTTTGCTGTAATAGATACAAAAGTATATCCATCGTTAAAACGACTTTCCGGTGGTGTATAGATACCATTTTGATCGATGGAACCATACTGATTACTGGTATAATTATTTATACTCCATGTCACTTTTTTCCCTTCAAGTTCTGTCGCTTTAAAAGTGACTGATGTTTTTTTTGCCTCAGAGATAAAAGTAAACGATGGCGTTAACGCAACAGAAGAGGGAATAACAGTAATAATCGCAGAAGATTGATTATTATTAGCATCGATTGCCATTACTTGGACAAATTCGATATTCTTTACCCGATTAGGTGCTGTATATAAACCGTTATTATCAATACTTCCTACCGTATCAGGTGAAATATGCCAATTCACGGTGTTATTTTTATATTCATTATTCATTTTAATTTCCTTTACATTATAAAATCAAATTATTATTAGAGATAAAAAACCTATAAAAAAGATGACTTTAATCACAGCGAGATAAACCCGCTGTGATTTGTATTTAAATAAATTATTTATTTATCATCTGGAATAATTTCAATAAGTGCATATCCTGCTTTACCTTTATTTTTCTCATTATGCTTATTTTTCTCCCATACATGGACAACAAGCAATTCAGGTGAGGTAACATTAGTCGGCGCAGTATAGGTCACTTTATAATGACCAAAAATTGTCTCATTAGTTTCAGGATCATCATTGCGTTCAAACTCAGGTTCACTTAATTTTCCTCGAGGAGGGAAAATTGCCCAAGTATCAGGATCACCATTATAGCTATCTGCCTGTGCTTTAAAGATAATTTCTTCTCCTGCTTTCACATTCAAGCGTAAGTTAGGCTCAACCTTGTAAAAACCATGCCCTGGCATTGATGCCATCAGACAAATAATGGTTCGTGCTTGGCTACCATCTTCTGCAGTTGAGGTGATGGATGTAAAAGTAAATCCATCGTTAAAACGCCCTGCTGGTGGAGTATAAAGCCCATTCTGATCAACAGAACCACATTGGCTGCCTGTACAGCTTTCTACATCCCATGTTACTTTTTTTCCGTCCAGGACATGAGCCAATAATGATACAGGCTTCTTATCTGCTTCAGAGATGAAAGCAAAAGAAGGCGTTAACGCGACAGAAGAAGGAACCAACGTCAGCGCAGCCGATGCCTGATGTCCATCGCCATCAGTTGCAGTGACTTTAATGACTTCAGAACCAAATCTGATTCTGCCCGGTGCCGTATAAATACCTTTACCATCAATATTTCCCGGATCATTAATAGCTTCACTATTATGATCCAACTTCCAATTAACATTTTTATTTTCAGGTACGACAGTGAATTTCTGATTGCCTTTAAGGGCAACCATTGCTTCCAAAGGTTCCACCTGAATTGTGGTCAATTTAGGTGAAATATCCCCAAAGATAATCAAATCTCCTGGGAAATAACCCTGTTTAAGTTGCATAACATCCATGCCAGGAAAGAGCAGATGTTTAATGGAAAATAGACTGATTTCAGGCAATTCAATATTAAATACCTGTTTTAACTTTGCTTCTGCCTGTTGTGCTAATTCACCTCTGAATTCATCTTTCATCTCTGTATCCACTCCACCGGTAAATTTATCCCAAAATGAAGTCGGTTCATAGCTGACATTGGGTAAAAAATCATTTGATTTTAAACAGAAATTTTCACCATCAATCTGGCAATTGATACTACCTTGTCCACTAATACTGAGATCCATTAATGCAGTATCTTCGAAAATCGTACTATTAATATTAAATTTGATATATCTTGCACACTTTTGAGAGTAATTTATCTTATTCTCCCATCCTTGAAATAACGATTCACCATGAGGTTTAATAACAAAATTTTGATATGGAAAGCGCGGTGGTATCCGCTTTCCTTTTTCACCAATAATAGCATTACCACGTTCACCAGTCCAAATCCTATTGCTATAACTAGGACGTAACCATGATTTCTCTATAGGGCTATCACCATCAAATCCACCATCGGTAATCGTAATATAATAAGCAGAGTCTTGTTTATCATCATCCACTCTTTTGGGTTGGCTAAACTGAGGATTACCAGGCAATTTATCTTTGTATTGTTTTGGCAATATCTCCCCCATCATGGTCTTACTAGAAATAACTAATGCGCTGGTATGATCATCAGGAATTAACCAATCAAAATCATTTACAGGCAACGTTCCACTTCCGCCATATTGCGTCTTAATGAACAACAGTACCGCACCATTTCCTACATATTGAGAACCACGCTCACGTGTTTTTGGATGGGGCTGAGTACGAATATGGAATTCAGAAGGAATTAATCCCGGTGTGCTGTCTGTAACCAGTTGTCCTAAAGTATAATTTCCTTCATTGATCGATTGCTTGAAATAATTAATAAAATCAGGCTCTTGATTGTCAAATAAATTAATATCTTTTACGATAGCATCTTTGAAGCTTAATATGATATCTTTTTTGCTATTCACACTCCCAGTTATTGATTTAAGTGGAACAATTAATTCTGCTTTATAGCCATTGCCAGGAACAATTTCTTTCCATTCAATTGGTGTGCCGGTATTGGCTTGTATAACTCGCCATCTACCAGAAAGAAAATTAAGTGTCACTCTTACATTAGCATCGGATAAAGATGCCTCCTCAAATGAAACCAGTGGAGCGCCTACTGTTAATCCTTCAATAAATTTCGTTTTATTATCATCATGCCAATCTTTAAAAACAAAATGTTCATTTGAGTAAACTTTTTCAACATATTGCTGCTTCAATAACTTATTAACACTTTCCTGGTTATATGCAACAACAATATCCCAACCCAGTGTAATATTTCTATCTTTCAATCTATCTAACACGTTTTTTTGTGTGGCCATATCATTACCTTCTATAAATAATTATTAAAAGAAATAAAACAAGATTTTTATAAAGCGAAATAACTCTATTTCACAACTGATATTTTTAAGCCAATTATTACCTCCGTTTTTATATTTATCATAAAAAACCCACAACACAACTTAATTATTTTATTATGTTACTTAAATATCAATAATTCATTTTAGAAAAATGCACATTACATCAAGCTATTATACAACCTTAATCATATAGTAAACATATAACACATTGATCTCTATATCGCCACTATTATTATTTGCCCAAAAAGTATCAGTGCCTGAACCTTGACCTGATAGTAAGTTAAATTTATTTTTATTAAAATCAGGTCTGCCATCTTTACCATCACACCATTTCCATCCTGTTGGTAGCGTAGAGGGTTTAGATGTTCCATAAATAGGCAACATGGTTCCTTTAGGCATAATTTTATTGAGTATTTCTTCACAAAAATCATCAATATTGACATTTACACCATTACTATCAACCTTAATTCCATGACCAGACTTAATAGTAATACGATTATTATTATCGATATCAACACCTTCCCCAGCCTTGACTTGTAATTTACCATCCGAAGTTAACTCCATTCCGGCGCCGGGCGTTTTACTTTGCTGCGACGGTGACTGACCGATAGCCAATCGTCCAACTTCAGCAAGGTCAATGAGATTAGCAAAATCCGTCTCTAATGGAATTGAACGAGCTTTAAAACGATTTTTCAAATTATCCGCTGAAGGAATTTTGTCAGCAGCCCGTGATGTTTTTAGAATTTCTTGATCAGTAGGTTGGTTATTTTTGTTGTCCATTTATCCTCCGGCTTATAATAAAAGTTGATCACAACACTCTGTATTAACTATTCTGTTAGGGAACATAGAATAGTTCGTTGTTAATAATTGCCTGGGTATTCCACTCATTACCACTCTCGCCAACAACTTCTAGACGCTGAGCTTCTGTAGCAATAAACATATTACTAATGCCAGTAAGTCCTATTGGTAAATGCCCCAATGTCAGTTTTTTCAAAATGATGTAGGATTCATCCCCTAACTGTGCCCCATTGTTTTGCCAACGTTGATATGTCTTCGCAAAATCATCGAAATTTTCAGTTGCCAGCCAATGAGTAATTAACGAAATATGTGCAGGAAATTCTGCAAGTGTTTCACGCTCTATCCATTCCTCTAGCTTATATTGATCAATATCTTCCCTTTCAACCAAACCACGATTCAGCACGACACTCACCACAAAAGAGAAACGATCACTTGAAATATAGTTTTCATCAGATATGTACCATACATATTGATTACTCTCTTCTTTAGCTGGGAAAGAAGGTTGGTTGTCATCCCGTTCGATAGTCAATATCCCTTCAATCCGATCAATTTCAGTCACCGTTGCAACCAATTTGAATTCTGGTTCATCAGTAAATTCAGCAATACTGGAGAGTGGAGAGGATTGCTTAATAATCGTAATCTTATTTTTTGGTGCAATTAAGGCTGGAAAAGGCGATTCAGTATTACTTCGCAAACGGCATTGTTTTGTTTTATCGTCTATAACCTGATCATCAGTATAATTGATACGATACGTCATATCCTCTAACCACGCCGTGCTATTTCGCCATCGTAAATTGTTTTTTTCAGACGCTGACTGTAATAACTGCAAATTCTTTTCAAGTTGAATACTATTTTTTGTATCCAGAGAAAATTCATCTTCCTCTACAGCGACAATCATTTGGGCACGAACGGTAAATTTGCTTTCAATATCTACAAAATCAATAAGCTGTCCACGAGCGATTTTGTCTGCTATTTCCGCTTGTTTCACTTTAACAATGTTGTCGGAAATCACAAAAAATTGGGGAGTTTGATCATGTTGAAAGTCAGGATGAGGTAAATTTGGTAAAAGCTGACGATGCTCAATCAAATAAAAAGGTAACTTACTTAAATCAACCGATTCTTTGAAAATAGTACTATCTAGCCCAATTCTGGCTGCTATACGTTTTTGTAAAGCTGAAACTCGATCAATACGGATATTATCACGCTGATAACCCAACTCCGGCTGCTGTGCCAAATAACCTCGCTGGGTTTGCAGAAAATCATGAATATCCTGCGTTAATGGACGCTTTGCACGTTGTGTACCAAAATACCCTAGCAGATAATCAAGAATATCTAATTCCCGATTGATATTGCCATGATGCGGTCTATTTTTATCATCAAACAGGCTAATTTCCTGCTGTTGAAAGGCTTTTAATGTACCGGCATATTCCTGATGAACCTGTTGGGCAATCGTGTCCTCTGTATTCTTGAAAGGCCAGAGTGTATCACTGATATTTTCGCTTCGGTCCCTAAATGCTAACAAATGTGGCAAAAATGCAAGCCGCGCACATCCATCAGCAAGCATTTGCTCCAATGGTAATAGGAACTGATATAAGTGTCGTTGTTCAGGTTTTAACTTTTGTAAAGTATTCTGCAAACCATAACAGGCAGGCAACCTGCGGCTTATAGGTGTATAGGCTTTGAGATCACGCACCTTACCAGCCGGTAACGTGGATGCAGCATTATTAATGAGTGATTCCTGTGATAATAACCGCTCAACACTTTTCTGATCAGGTTGTAATCGTACCCCACCTTTTGCGAACAATTTGACATAATTGTTATTTTTCTCTGTAATTACCTCTAGTGGATTAGCTCCCCATAATAATGGACAATAACCAACATCTAATTGCCAGGACCAATTATCATCTTTTATCTGATGCAAATATTCTGTTTCTGGCAACGTCAGGCTAACTACGCGCTTTATACCTTCAACCGCCAGCAATTGGTTGATCAGATAATTCATCTTCAGAACCATACCTGTATGGTAGTTTTGAGAGGTCGGTAACTGAGGTATCCAACCATGGCGTAACCACGGCCCATCAAAGATCTCTTCGTTTGTTAGTCCTTTGGCCCTTAATGCTTCGGTAGTAAAGCGAGCAGGCATCGGCATCGCCCACTGTTCTAATAGCATATAGATTGATGCCAATACCGGCGCTGCATCTGTGATATCATCCGCCAGCTCAATGACCAGCTCAGGATAAATAGGCGCCGATATCACCCGTGTTACTTGAACAACACTTTCCCCCAAGTTTCGATTTTCACGGAGAAAATCTTCCATCACCCGCTCAACTAACGGCAAATTAGCTGATTTACCTGCCCAACGGGTTGGCATCCAATAAAGCCAATAATTCCCTCGTAGTGTTAAAGTTTTAAATTTATCCCCTGAAGGTGGCGTGAATGTATATTCAAGCGTTTCGGGATTGAAATAGTATTTATAACGCTGACTTTTTGGCTCACAAATTAACTGTATATCCTGAAACAAAAAGTCTCTGGGGTCACTGGCTGATATTTTAAGTGCATCATTACCATGTAAATCAAGTAATGCACGCCGGTAATCATCTAGTGTTACAGGGCCACAAGTTAGCGTCTGCTGTGGCCCGAATTCGGCTGGAAAAAGCGTATCTTTTCCTTCAATGGTTAATAAATCTGTTAAAGGTAATGAGTGCCGATACGCTAAATCCGAAACACCATAACTTAAAGAGTCTAGTAACGTTATACCAGGATCATGTTTATCCTTATCGCTCCATATGTTACCGGACTGATCACTAATAACCTTCTCACCCTGAGCTTGCAGGTTTTCAAAGCTTATCGCGTCTTTTACTACAGGAAATAACTCATTATGCTGCCTCATTTCGATCCTCCCTGCCTAACTTGTTTTCCTTGCTGCCATACCAACACCAGCACTTCATTTTGCTGTGCCTTAATAACCCCGCTATTGGTTAATAGGGTGTCTTTTGTGGTCAATGTCAATGTCTTGACATGTTCCACGTAAGGTACTCGCTGAATATCCGCAAGCAGTTGGTAAAAATCGATTTGATCGCCAGCGGCAACACCTTTTTTATCTGCGTGATACCATGGCATATAAATTGAACTTAACCATTGTTGTAATTGCCGGAGAGCATAATCAGGATTCACACTCGCACTAAATTGCACCTCATAGGTCACAGAGACATCAACATAAATTGGATTTTTCACTTGTGGATTCGCCCATGCGCTAGTGTGAATCTGTAACCAGTCACTCATTTGTCGCAAGCTAGCAGGGCTGAATTGTGGTCGTAAGCGATCTTTGTTGTCGCTGTAGTTCACATCAGGAATAACGATCAACGTTTGCGTGTTTGATGTCTGAAGCTGGTTCATCCATGTGATATTTGGTGAGATTACATCATAAATCTGCGGAAATTCAGCCTTCAACATGGCAATTTGGTTATCCCAGGTTAACGCACGCTGGCGATGCTGAAGACGTGTTGCCGCCCGAGGGAAGAAATCAGCAGGGTCTTCCTGTGGCGTTCCTCCCCAGGAAGACCAGGGCTGCTCAATTTTTTTTACCTCTGAAACGGTGTTGACTAAATGCTGCACGCTAAAAGGTATCAGCCCATCATGAAAGTGCTTTTCATCTGTGTTGTCTGCATCAACCAGCGTTGCTGTTTGAGCGTTATACAAGATGCCTTCTAATAGCGGTTGCCATAAATCGCCAGATTCAGTAAGCGATTCCACCTCAGCTTTAATCCAGTAGCGTTTTGCAGAAGTCGTCCCCGGAAAATACATTTTCCCCGCATCATCAGGTAATATCGCGTGCCATAATCCACTGATAAAAAAACCATCTGTGTTATCTCTGACACTATCTAGTTTCACCCAGTCATTTATCTTGTTCTGATAAAACCATTTTAATGTCAGGGGAGTTGATGCAATGAATTGCCAAAATAAAGAAACAGTTTGCCCTGGCTGTATATCATCAAATCCCAGGTAAAGTTCCAACTTTTGTTCAGGTGCTTTTTCCTGTCCGTTGTCCTCAGGTGCTACAAATAAACGAGCGCCTGAAGAGGGCCAGCTAATATTCGCTTTATCATCTTGCAAAATGGAGATTTTATAACCCTCATGATCCAAATAGCTGTAGCGAACATCGGTTAATTGTCCCGGATTAACTAACAAATCGGTATCCAACGCATATTGCAGTGAATTTCCGCTGCTGTCTTGCCCGCCATCCACTAATGTGCCTGCCGGTAATAAATATTCTGCAATACCAGTACTTAATACCACTCCAAGCGCTACATGATCAGGTTGTGCATCTTTCTGCGTTATCCCTAGTAATTCCTGATAATACAATTGCCGATGACGGGTTGAAAAAGTATCAAGCATGATTCCTGGCGTTTTAAGTTGTTGTAAAAGGGCCAGCAATAGCGCTTGATGAGGAGGTAATTCTCCATCAGCCAACGTTTCATCTTCCAAACGAGTAAAAAGCTCTTCTGGTGTGTGATTTTTTAAGAACCAGAATTTATTCCAGAAATAATCATCATTCGCATAAAAACGAATATTTTCTGTATAACGCTGTAACCACTTTAATTGCGTTAATGGGTCCTTTGTCTCTAACTTAAAATTCGTCGTTGGCAAGTCATTCATCAACGTATTATTTAATTCAGTAAGATCCATGTTTTTATCCGCCCCGCTTATTCATACTTATTAACCGCTTCGGCAAAATTTTTTATTTTTCTGCCGTAACGAAGCTCTGTGAGTGTATAAATCTCCCATCCCCATTCGAAGGCGCAGGATTATCTGTATCCTGGTTACCTGGATTAGTGGCCGGCTTATCAGGTGTAAACTGAGCTTCAAACTGACTGCCTTCAATAATCACAATATCACCACTAACACAAAATTCTGCTAGTTGATCGTCAGATAAATTTGTAATTTTCACTTTTCCACTACCTGCAACAGGATGTCTGGAGGTTATATAAATGGCTGGAATGGAGACATTTAAGTGATCACCTGACACACAAATATTTTTTCCTTCAATTTGCGCATCTCCACTCCCACTTATTTTAGGAGTACCATTAATCGTAAGAGTTCGATCACCCTCAAATTTGGGATTTATTTGAATGAGATCCCCGTCGACAATAATGTAATTGGTCATAACAGTTCCAATGCTTGACCTGAATGGAGTCTAAGCACTCCGTCTAAACGCTGAGATATATCACTACCACGTAATTTCCAATTAATCTGAATGAGCAGATGTCCAGGTTGGTTTTCTTTGGTTTGAATATCAACATTCAATAAATATGCGCGAGGTTCATAACGTAATATTGCTTGCTGAATACGATTTTTGATGGCAGAAATTAGCGTATCGCTAATATTTGCGAAAACAAAATCTTGTAAACCACAACCAAAATCTTCACGCATAATTCGTTCGCCAGGCTCGGTAAGAAATAATATTTCCAGCGATTGACTGACATCTTCAATCCCTTGAGCCATAACAATACCCGCTGTTTGATCTGCGGTTTCTTTATTATCAGGAATAAATTTAATGGGAAAAGCCCATCCCTGACCATATACCTGGCCAATAAGCGTATTTGCCATTATCGAGTCCCCTTTGATTTAGTCAGGTTGATATACTCACCTTTAACCTTGACATTTTTCTCACCAATTAACGCGACCGTTTGTTTCTGGCTATCAAACAACAACTGTTGTTCATCTTTATCATTCTGCTTAATAATTAAGGTCTTGAGATTATTTTCTTTGCTGATTTGCAGCGGAGTCTGTTGTTTCGGATTATGTAGAGAATCAATAATGACAGGATAACGAGGGTCCCCTTCCAAAAAACTGAGAATGACTTCATCACCCGTTTCAGGATAGAAACAAAATCCACTTTGGTGGCTGGCGTAGGGTTTTCCCAATCGGGCAAACAAGGGAATATTCGTTCCAAATGCAGGGATCAAAACAGGAATACGATCCCATTTTTTGCTATCTGATTGATAATCAGCAACCTTGCCGATATGAACACCGTTAACCTGAGTGACATATTCTGCCTTTAACGGCAGTTCTAATCCTATATGTAAGGTCGTTTTCCAACTTTCTTCTGTCGTTATTAAATGATCCACTCCCGTCAGTATTTGTGAGCCATCCATATTTTCACCAAAACCTGACAACATCAGTTCATGCCCTAAACGGTACTTAGTACTGCCTTCAACCTTCAGTGAACCACGAACGGCCGTCAAGCGCCGCATGACTAATTGGCTACGCGTTAGAAATTGAACTTCTTTTGTAGAGAGCGGACAACTTAATAACAGTTCACTCGAATCTTTATTTGCCTGGCTAAAATTATCTGACGCTAACGCATCTTTGCCAACTTGACTAAGGGTTTCTTTCCATGCCACGAGTAATGCCTGATCATCAATATCCCAAGCACTAACAACAGCCTCCGCTGTATCAAACCGGTTGTCCAACATCAGCTCCGTGCTGTAAAGCCGGATAGCCTGATGATCAGCCTGATGTTGCAGTGTCCAACGCTCATTCAGGGGCAAAGAATTTGGAGCAATAATGGTCACTTTCCCCTGAGTGTTATCTTTATCTTCTTCAGCTAACAACCAGCTATTCGTAGCATAGAGCCGTTGCAACAAAAATTGCCAATCACTGCAACGATACTGAACCAGTTGCTCATGATCTATATCCCAATGTGATGTCCCCGAAAATGCTGGCTTTAATGTTGCAGTATTCAATAGATCGGCTATCACTTTACGATCACGGGTATTCGCAAACACTCTGGTACGAAAATTACCGGTGATACGCTGTAAGTCATGGCGTAGCACCAATTTGATAGTGTGTGTTTTCGCATACACTAACTCCGTTTTTTGCTGCACAATATCGCCACTGAATAGCCGGGTATTCAAAATACGAAGCTCTGCCTTTACTCCCGGACGGCAACTCTTCAACATCCGCTGTACATCAGACTGATATACACCATTTTCACTATTTTTCGCTCTTAGCTTTACAACTGCCTGTGGAATGGCATTGATACGTCGGGAGATCTTCAATTCGCTTACTATCAGTTCGTTGAGTTCCTTCTCCTCTCCCTGAATGTTAACGAACAGTTTGATATCTGATGGCTTGAAGTTACTGTTATCTAAAAAACTCATGATGCCTCCGGTGTTCGCAATGTCTGACCTGGCTGCATATCATCCAAATTATCCATATCATTGGTGCGGGCCAACATCAAATAATCCACTCCCAACATGGTGGTTACGCTAGCGATATTCGCCAGTGCAGGTAATGAAGTCAGATCTGGGACATTGACTACTGATACCGGCGGCGCATCTAACCTGGCTTGGTTATCCTGGAGCACAAAGCTCTCATCTGCGACTAATGTGAGCTGCGCACTCACACGCAATGGCGTCGCATTACGATCAAAGCGCAAATAAGTCAGAGACAATCCGCTAGCCCGACCAACAAAATAATTTTTATTTTCCCAACGCATTGCCCCCCAATTAATTTCCAAAAAATTAGGCTCATCAGTACTTGCATTAACTAAACAAAGCGATTTGAGGGCAGTGAGTTGGGACTCGACGGTTGTCGTAAGACCAGCCATATTGGCATCAAATAACAAGGATAGTGTTAACCCTGCGGGCTTTGACAAAACATAGCGGTTACTCACTGTTACCTGATTATTGCTAACATCAGGGAGATAATCAGTTTGATAATCCAGTTG
Organism: Photorhabdus australis DSM 17609; assembly: GCF_000711895.1. GTDB lineage: Bacteria > Pseudomonadota > Gammaproteobacteria > Enterobacterales > Enterobacteriaceae > Photorhabdus > Photorhabdus australis. Next base: position 49,748 of record NZ_JONO01000030.1, on the reverse strand, counting down.
AAGTGTTTCCGGGTTATACATTGCTTCTAGTTTACCAATCTGATGCTTACGCTCACGCTCCTTCCAACCCGTAATCGTGAGTTTAGCCAGACCTCGTTCAAGCAAGCTCATAATCCACCACCTTGTTCTTCCCGGAGTACATCTAATATCTCCCGCTTCACTTTTTCAACCAAACGTTGCTCTATCAGCGTTTCCATTTGCCCAATAGATAAAGGAACGGTTCGTGTTGTTTTGGTATCAGTCCCGACAACACGGGCCTGAACAATGAGCTCACGGATTTCGATAGTCATAATTTTACCCCTATAATGCGCATATCTTCATAACGCAGCTCTAAGGTGTTAATCAGCACCTGGTTACTGTTGGCATCTAAATCTCCCGTTTGCCAGCGAACCGGTAGCGCATTACTCAATGTCCAGCTTGTTATCGGACGTTGAGCCCGATCGAGCAAAATAATTACTACATCTGCCCAATTAAGAGTTTCTCCCCGCATCACCTGATCAAACATCAGAGTTAAAGGAGTCACGACCATAACCCCTCTTTCTAATATCAAGCTATTATGCTGTACACGTTCAGCCAACCAATGATTCCGTGCGTTTTCTCCCCCCTGATGACGCTGTTCGACCTGTAACTCACGCCCTAAACCGGAAACACGTTGAAATCGAATATCCACTGGAGAAGGAAGTAAACCTTTAAAAAGAAAATTAACAATAAAACGATGCGAAACCGCTGGGGTATAAAGCTCTTCAGGTAGTGTCATGGCGATATTCCGATTTATTATGTACTCGTCGCAATGCCCGAGCGAGTGTCAAAATTCAAAGTCACAGCGATAAATTCAGCCGGCGCTAACAATGCCAAATGAATACGAGCAATCATTCTGCCTTCATCAATATCCTGGCGAGTCATCGTTTCGTTTTCATCTATTTCAACGGAAAAGGCTTCATCTTCACGTTGCCCATACAGTACCCCTTGTAACCAAAGCTGCCTTAATAGATTTCCAGCATGGCCTTTAAACTTCATCCAGGTGACTGCGTTATTAGGTTCAAACATCAACATGCGCCCTAACTGGCTGAGTTGCCTTTCCACGTGTGAAGTCAATAATCGGGTTTGAATATAACGCCAAGGTGAATCAACACCCGCCAACGTACGGCATCCCCAAATACGAGTACCACGAGCTGGAAAACTACAAATCAGATTCAGTGAACCATCCGATTCTTCATACAACTCTTCTACTTCCAGGCGGGGCTTTATCGGGCGGATCGTCTGTTTTAACGCTATATTGGCAGGTGCATGTCCTACCCCTCGCCGGGCATCATTACTTTGAATAACCGCCGCTACCGCACCAATAGGAGACAAAAATTTTAACTGAGAGAATTGATAAGATGTTTCCAGCCTTGGCCAGTAGAGAGCGCCAAACTGACGTGCCTCATGATGAAAACCCTGCAAACTACGCTTGATTAATGCGGTATCATCTGGTGCCTCCAATATGGCAAACAAGTCACTGCGTGCCTGACATAGCGCTAGTACTGCTTTCCAGTACTGTCGCCAAGCTTCCACAGCCTCATTACCTTCTTTTTGGTTCAGTTCACTTGCCTCAACGACGGCTAAAAGTGTAATTAGCGGCTCTGCTGCAACAGCCGCATACAAATCGGGTTGTTGTAATGCCTCAAGCCAACTATTAGCATTTTCCCCAGCAGGTTCAGCGCCTAACGACAGAATAAAAGCTTGTATCCCATCGTTATCGAAAAAGTGGCGCAATAGAGCATACAAACGCCCTTCTTTCCCTATTATTTGTTCTGTTTCAGCTAAACTGCTTACTTTTACAGGCGCTGAAAAGGCAGGCAATCTCGTACAATACCCGATGAATACGGGCATATTTAATGTACTGACACCGAACGCTGTTATCTGCGCCTGAGTAATTGTTACACCGGGTAGCGTTGGCGACATAACTCATTTCCTTTCACAAGAATGGGCAATATACCTGTTATCTTTCAAGTTGCCTCTTTGTTGGCTGCACTCACTCACCCCAGTCACATAGTTATCTATGCTCCTGGGGATTCGCTCCCTTGCCGCCGCGATCCATCTTGAAATCTATTGGGTATAAATCGCCCATATTAAATAGACCTCAGTTACTGGGCGATATTCTGCGTAAACTGTAAAATAATGAATTCTGCCGGACGTACTGCCGCCATACCGATTTTGATAATCATTCTCCCGTTCTTAATATCATCATCTGTCATGGTCACGCCTTTACCAATTTGTACAAACCAGGCTTCATCGGGTTTATTGCCTTGCAGTGCACCTTGTTGCCAAAGTGACTGCAAATAGCTATTGATAGCAGCCTTGACCTTTTCCCAAATTGGTTGGGAGTTGGGCTCAAAAACTGCAAAACGCATTGCGCGCTTAATATCTCGCTCTGCGCTATTGAATAAACGACGTACAGGAACATAGCGCCAGTTATCCGTTTTATCCAGAGTACGCGCTCCCCAAATCAAAGTACCTCTACCAGTAAAACTACGAATAGCATTAATACCTAATGGGTTCATCACACCTTGTTCCGCATCGGAAATACTAATGATTGGCGTGGCATTACTTAACATCACATTCGCAGGTGCTTTCCAAACACCACGACTCACATCAACAGCGGCATAAGCGCCAGCAACAGCGGCGCTAGGAGGTAAAATAATGGGAGACGATGCTAGCTTATTATTTTTTTCCAAAACATCATTAATAACCTGACTTGCTATTGGATAGTCATCGGCCAAATTGGTGTGAATATCAGCCAGAGTTGATATATTTGTAATACCGGTCACTTTGACAGCGGAATCGGCAGGTTTGGCATAGCGTTGTGTGAAAGAAGTTATTAAACCAGGATGATAAACCGCAGTTTTTTCCGGCAACGTATTAGGAACAGCTTTGCCATCATCTGAATCTGCAATGAGAAAATAACCTACTTTATTACTCAATAATGTATTGATGCTGTTATAAACATCCGATTTTTTACTGCCATCAACAGTGAGCGTCTTATCGTCCTCCGGGCAGACGATTAACGTAATCTCTTGTTGTCTTTCAATTAATTCAGGTAATTTTGCTAACTCAATTGCAGCATCCTCTTTTTTCACACTAACTAAAGGTATGACATAGCAAATACCACCGCCATTTTGGAAATAGTGTTGTACCGCATAGGCACCATTTGCCAGACTTTCTGAGGTTTCATACTCGGCCTTATAAGTATATTGAACTGCTTTGGGTACACTTTCTTGTGTGTTAGCAATTGGCGACGCGATCAATGAAATGGTTTGAGGAGGAGCTACCGAAAATTTTTTAGTAAAATCTAACCAACTGGTAATTCTAGAACATATTCCCACTTCAGGTAATGAACCATCCAAGTTGTAAAATTTACCGATAAAAACAGGGACTGCTGTTGGGCTATTATTGATAGACAGAGACAATGATGCATCTTCTTCAATATAAATTCCGGGATAAGTTGTTTGTACAGACATTGTTTTTCCTTAAAGTTTTTAGTTATCAGGGAACCTGAATCGTTACCCGATCAGCAACTAATGAAATTTCTTGTACTGCAATTTCATTACTTGAAGCATCAAATGAAGGGGCTGTCAGTGAGCTCGGAAAGGCGTTCGAAACAACCCAACTCATTAAGACTTCACTGCCAGTATCATTAGTTAAACTAATTGTAATATCCTTTTTTTCTACCCGATTGAGTTCAATGGAATTAATCCAATTAAATAAATCATTTTTCCCAGAGAATATGCCTTTCCGAAGTGTAATATCAACCCTCTGTATTTGTCCTGGCATTTTATAATAATTACCAATGCCATCTTTATATTCAATAACCTCATATTTCCTATCTAATCCCGAAACACTATTAAAAGGGACTTGCACATCTCCTATAGAAACCATAAAACGGTAACTAGGAATAGGATATTCAGCAGCGATTTGTTCTTGTGTAATAGACATGTTAATAATCCTTTAATTTTATCCCAAAAGAATTAGGTTATAATGTTAAAATAAAAACGACTTATCCAATTAAAATATATTTTATACCCTTCATCCTTCAAATTGCTGCTTTGTTGGCTGCTTTCACTTACCCCAGTCACATAGTTCTCTATGCTCCCGGGGATTCGCTCCCTTGCCATCGCGATGCATCTTGAAATCCATAGGGTATATAATAATTCAAGCTTTCTAAATAACACTAATCATCAATTAGCTTCTATGGCTTTAAATTGTTGAGTTCCCTTTGCCATCACTGTTGCTTTTAATGGCGTAACCCGAAAAGCGGTAAGTGATGGGTTAACATCACCGAAAATCACCATATCACCCGGTAAATAAACGTCTTTCAACAGTAAAGTATTATGACCAGGAAATAATAAATGTTTCACGGCAAACGTGCATATTTCTGGCAATTTTATTTGACTGAGTCGCTTAAATTTTTCCGAGGAAATATCCGTAAAACCATCACTGATATGTTTTTGCCATTTAGATTGCCACCACGCAGGCGGGCTGTAATTTCCTACAATATTAATATCTTTATCTGGCCCAGTAAAATAAATCACCTCTTTATCAGGGTCAATATGAACTTGATAAAATGATTTTCCATCAAGATAAAATGGGTAAGTCTCGTTAAACCAGGAATAACCACACGTTATATTAGCACAATGGAACCATTTTATTCCGAAATCAACATTAAATTGATGGCTTTGTGGTGAATCTATTGATAACTGTAATCCAGTTTTAGCCGGTTTCATCAACATTCCATTGATAGGAAAGCGTACATCTTCATACACCTCATAATATCCCCGACCAGTCTCAAATTTATGATATCCTGTCCAGACTCCATCCCGAGCGCCTTCAAAGTCTGATATATAAGGCTTATCCGTTATATATGCAGAGTTTGCCTCCAGATAATGCAGTAGTTGATCAGAGCCCGTTTGATGGACTTTTAACGTCCATTTCCCTTCATCAAACAACCGATCCAGATTCGGTTTCAGAATATCTTTAAATAAGCATTTATTACCGATAAGCAATGCGCCTGAATATTCCTCAGGGATTAGCCACGGATAATCTCTGACAGGTAAAGTTCCACTTGTAGGGTTATAGTTAGTGGCAACAAACAACAAAACAGCGCCATTTCCTTCATCGCTCGTCGTTTTACGAATTTTTTCAGGCGCCCGCTGAGTACGAATGCGAAAAGAATAAGGTACTAGACCAGCTTGACTGCTCAGATCCAACTTGCCTAATTCATAAATTATTTTATGAGCCATCAACCAAGTGCGGAAAAATTCTATCACTTCTGCTGGCGGTTGTTGGATAACATGCAAATCGAGTATGGCACCTTCGTTAAGATTTATTATCACTCGACCTTGTTCTTCTACTGAACCTGTACCAGCCATGAGATCGATAGTCAGCACCATGCCATAACCATGGCTAGGTTCAATCTTCTCATAGTTGATTATTTGCCCGGAGTCACTAAATTCAATAATAGCTCCTGAAATAAACTCTATCGTGGCAAGCGCCCTTGAATTTTCCAATGTTGAATTCTCAAAAGAAATAAGTGGAGCACCTAATTGAAGATCTTTAAATTGAAGTGTTTTTCTCTGGTTTTCCCAGTTAATAAGCGGGAAATTTTCCCCATTTTTTACCTTTTCAACATATTGTTGCTCTAACAGAGCGTTAATTTTTTTTCGGTCATAAGCAATAACAACATCCCAGCCAAGCGTAACGGATCTCCCCGATAAACTGTTAATAATTTCTTGAGCTGTATTCATAGTATTATCCTTTAAGATATCATAAAAAGATTAATGAAATTTAAATCGTCAAAAACTTTCATTATCCAAAACAAAGGGCTGTCCTAGATAAGGAATTTGAACTAGATATCCAAATGAGAAAAAAATCAGATTAGTCAATACAAGTAAAAACGTCTTCAAAAGCTCTCAGCAGCTATTAATCATTATAATCTTTCGTCTAATAAAGCTACCGCCATTTCTGAACGTCTTATATTTCAGAAAAAAAACATTAATAATAGTGTTTAACACTCCACTGAAAATAACGAAAAATACAATATGTAGAGACAATTAAGATAGTCATTAGGTCATATTAATATTTATCTTTTAAAATTTTAGTATATGCTCAGGGGTAATAAAAACGCTTTTTTTTCACCTTAAAAATACTTTTTTTCACCTTTTTCGCACATCTATAATAAAATTATTACACAATTATCCATATCATTTCCATTTTAATTATTTTGATATGAAACTATTTTATCTTGAAATTACTTTGGCTACTCATCCGGGTGGGGATTTAATGTATCGGTTCGTATGGCGCAGGTTTGCTGCGATATCTTCAACCCGCAGGTATTGAAGTCTTGAGGTCACAGCTCCCGACAGAATGGGGCGCAGGAAACGGGGTAAAAGTGATACGATTGATGTTGAGAATGCCTACCGTATTACATTGAAATCACTAGCTCAGCGCTATCTCGAATTACATGTTGAGATTGACGAGCTGGATATCATGATAGGCTGCCATTGTTATTGACCTGTCTTGCCAATGTCCTCCTATACCTGTCATCTTTCAAGTTGCTTCTTTGTTGGCTGCACTCACTCACCCCGGTCACATAGTTATCTATGCTCCCGGGGATTCGTTCCCTTGCCGTCGCGATGCATCTTGAAATCTATTGGGTATAAATACAATAATAATTCCTTAAAATAATCAGTAATGCTCTTTCTCAGGTAATAGAAATAGTCAGCAACAGGACTCATTCACATTGATCAGTACAGATATTCCTACTCCTTAAACAAATATAATGTAATAAAAATCCTTTTTACTCCAATTCAATCTACTTTTACTCATAATATGGAGTATATATGACCTCAGTTATCTCGTTCAGTTCAAAAATTTACAATTATATACAAAATTATAGAAAAAATACAAAAATACACTATAAACTGTTTTTTTCTTTATCAACCAAACAAATTGATATAAAAAAATAGATGACATTAAATATATAAATATTCTTATATTGACTTTCAATTCAGGAGGAAAGTATGTTTTTCTCAAAAAAGATTAAGCAATTCATAATGATAGCTAATAAAGGTTCTTTTAAAGAAGCTGCTGATGAATTATGCTTGTCACCTTCAGCCCTCAGCAAGGGAATGAAAGAAATAGAAAAACAACTTGGCGTTCAACTTTTTCAGCATTCCAGGAGAAATGCTAAGTTGACAGTTAACGGAGAACTATTATATCGAGAATTATTTCCATATTACAAAGATGTAAATTCGACAACAAAACGTTTAATGAAGAGCTTTTCTAACAGCAAAAAAAACGTCATCAATATTGCAACGGACGGAACCTTATTTCCTAGCCTATCCTCGATAATTTCCAAAATATGCTCAAGTAAATCTAGTTTTCTAGTTGATGTTAGAACCTATCCCAATCATCTGATATCAGATATTATATTTCATGGGAAAGCCGATATTTTTATTGGGTTAAGAAATGAAGATAATCTTCCCTCTAGCATTGAAAGTATGGAATTGACTCCGAATTTTCTAGGGTTAGCCGTTACAAAGCACATTATAAAACATAGCAAAAGCAATATGGATCTGTTATTGACAAATAACATAATTCAAACAGAAAATATGTTATTTTTAAAAGAATTCGAGCAGATAAAAAAACATTTATTAAACCTGAATTATAATAGAAGTATAATTACAATCCCAAATATCTATGATGTCTTACAGGCATTACGAGATGGAGCAGGTATATCATTTGTTCCACATTGCGAAGAAAACCTATTACTAATAAAAAAATATGATTTAGCACTGATATCGCCCCCATCACCTTTTAATATAAAGATAAACAGAAAAATATATTATAAGAGAGAAAATAAAGAAGAACTACAATGGTTAATTAATTTGATGCACAGCTAAACTGACTTATTACACAGCTGACTTCAGCATCATAGTATACCCAGGTATATAATTTTGTCTGGGGGTTAAAGATATTTAGGAAACTGTTGAGCCCTCCAGGCACCACCATACTTTAGTTTGGAGACTTCTGTTTACTAGCAATTGTTTTGTAAGCAGATGTTCTCCCCGACGACAAAGGTGACATTGTTGTGCATGCTCCCTTGCACTATCATTTAATTCGGTTATTTATCCAGAGCTTATTAATTAACTTCTTTAATAGGTATCGTTGAATATATTGTGGCGCCACCATTCGCTATTTGATTAAGTAATTCATCCTGACGTTTATAAGCGGCTGCAATTGAACGCTCCTTGATATGTCCATATCCTCTAATATTTTCGGGTATTTCCGCCCACTGGACAATCAAAGAGAGATTATCTGGTGAAACCTTTGATAATAAATCATTTAATGTGTCCTTATATTTCGCAATTAATAGCCTCTCTTCACGTCGTTCATGAGACCAGGCAAAGATGTCGAAAAAAGTGTGACGCAAGCATCGGAGAGCAGCAAGCCCGCGAAAAAAAGGAATAATCCAACCCGATACAGTAATTTTACGATGATAGCCATTTTTTTCCAGCCACTTACCCAAAAAGGGCGGTGCGAGATGAAAATTTAATTTGGGACGCCCAATATATGATTCCGTCAAAGAATTAAGAAATTGCGGTGAACTATGCAGGCGAGCAACCTCATATTCATCTTTGTAAGCCATGAGTTTAAATAAATTGCGAGCAACTGCGTGAGCTAGTGTGAAATCCCCCCAGTTAGCAGTCGCTTTTACAACCGCGTCGACCTGTGCTCTATATTTTGCTGCATAGCGCTTATTCTGATAGTCCGTAAGATAACGGCTGCGAGATTCAACGATCTTACGGAGTCCCTGCTCACCACCGCTGCTCCTGACAAATTGATAACTTTTAGCGGCAGAGGTAATTAAGGATTGCACATAGGCAGGATCAGTCGCTAGCAACCGACCACAAGCGAACGCGACTTTATTAGCAGCAACATCACCGCCTTGTAAATTAATCGCCTGCTGAAAAACTTGCAAACTTAACGGGATGACGCCTTTCTGCCAGGCATATCCCAACAATAATATATTTGTTTGTATGCTCCCCACGAATTGAGTTGCAAAATAACGTGCATTTATAGCGTCATAGCAATCTTTGCCAACTAATTCTATTAATTGTTTCTCAATATCAGAGGTGTCTATTTTGAGGTTTCTATCACGAACCATTGAACCTGTCTGCATTTCATGAGTATTGGCAATGACTTTAGTTTGCCCTGAAAGCAGAGCATTTAATGCCTCGTCCTCTGAAGCGACAGTTAAATCCGCAGCGATTAAAACGTTGGCACATCCTCGATCAATACGATGCTGATGTAATATATGATCTTTAGCGCCAATGCGTATGTGACTAAAAACAGAGCCGCCTTTTTGAGTAAACCCCGTAAAATCAAGCACACTAACCGAAAAATCTTGTAGATGCGCCGCCAAACCGATAGTTGCAGCCATAGTGACAACACCAGTACCACCAACCCCCGTTATCAGTATTTCATGGCATTGATTAATATCGGGTAATTGCGGCAGTGGTAACTTATCCGCCCGTGTCATAATTAATTGCCGTTTGGTTTTATCCATATTCACCAAACGCGGTTTCCCTGTAACAGTCACAAAACTAGGGCAAAAACCCTTTAAACATGAAAGATCGGTATTACATGATTCAGAATCTATCGCCCGTTTAGCACCAAACTCGGTATCAACGGGTATTACGGATAAACAGTTCGACTGCATTTGACAATCTCCACAACCTTCACAGACAAGCTCGTTTATTGTTACATAGGTCTTTTTGGCCGGTACGGGGTGGCGTTTACGGCGCCTGCGATCTTCAGCGGCACAGACTTGATCATAAATCAATACAGTGACACCCGGTATTGCCCGCAATCGAAGTTGCACCTCATTAAGTTGATCACGGTGGTAGACTTTGACTTGTGCAGGCAAACGGCCCTTATAACGTTCAGGCTCTTTAGCAACAATAACCACTTCTTTAGCCCCTTCGCTACAAACTAACGTTGCCACTTGCTCAACATTTAAACTACCATCCAGCGGTTGACCGCCGGTCATGGCGACAGCGTCATTATATAAAATCTTATAAGTGATATTCGTTTTTGCCGCGATAGCTTGCCGAATAGCCAAATATCCAGAATGAAAAAAAGTTCCATCCCCCATATTCTGGAAAATGTGCTCTGTTCTGACAAACGGCATCTGACCTACCCAATCAACACCTTCCCCTCCCATTTGTACACTGCCTGTCGTAGCACGTTCGGGAATACGAGCAGCCAGAGCGTGGCATCCAATGCCTAACCTCGCCTGACTCCCTTCTGGAATCACTGTTGAACTATTATGTGGGCAACCGGAGCACAAATATGGCGTGCGTTTTACCCAATTCAGAGAACGCTCTATCAGGTTCATTGACCAAAATGATGGGACCTCCACTGACAGGCCGCATGCCCGAAGCTGTTTGACAAGAACATTGACAATACGTGACGGTCTTAATTCATCTTCACTGGGTAAAAGTTTTATTCCATTTTCGTCAAACTTGCCAATAATTAATGGCCTGGTATTCAGGATCGAATTAAATATGCTTGCCTTTAGCGAATTTTCAACGATCCCTGCTTTTTCTTCGATAATCCATACCTTCTCACTCCGTTTAGCCCAGTCTTTTAAGACAGGAGATAATGGATAAACAACCCGAATACCGAATAGTGCAATGCCTGCCGCCTCTAATTCAGTCAGAGTGATACCCAGTTCATCTAATGCTCCGCGAATATCCAGGTAAGCTTTACCCACTGCGGCAATAAGCAATTTTGGTGTAGCCGGGGCACAATCCACTTTATCTAATGGATTTTCACTGATAAAACGACGAGCCGCTTCTAACTTATAAGCGAAGCGTCGCTCAATTTGCATACCCGGTAAATCTGGCCAACGCCAGTGTAATCCGTCAGGCCCAACATCTACCTCAGGTTGTTTGAACGATGGGAATTCAGACACGTTAACTGATGCAGTCGCTTCTACAGTTTCAGTAATTGCCTTAAATCCCACCCATAAACCTGAAAAACGCGATAGTGCCCAACCCCAGAGTCCACAATATTCATAGTCCTGAAGGTTAATAGGATGAATAACGGGTAATCCCCAGGCAATTAAAGCTTGATCTGATTGATGAGACATTGAGGAAGATACACATCCATGATCATCACCAATAACGACTAATACTCCTCCGTGTGGCGATGAACCATATGCATTACCATGCCTTAACGCATCACCAGATCGGTCTACTCCGGGTCCTTTTCCATACCAAAGCCCAAAAACACCGTCAACACGACGCATTTGATCCGTTTCTACACGTTGAGTACCAATGAGAGTCGTTGCGGCTAAATCCTCATTTATACCGGGTTGAAACCGAATATTTGCTTGTTCCAGTAAATTTTTCGCAGCCCAAAGTTCTTTATCAACACCACCAAGCGGTGAGCCGCGATAACCACTGACAAATCCCGCAGTATTTAAACCAACAGATCGATCAAGGGCTGATTGAGCTAATAACATTCGCACCAGAGCTTGTTGTCCACTGATGAATATTTTGCCTTGAGGCTCATCAATACCTCGACGATAACGAGATTCAAGACGATAAGAAGTATCGAGAATCATACCAATTCCCCTGAAATATAATGTTTAAAGGTTATTACGCGATTTAATTAGCGACTGTCGTCAGCCCCTTACGTGTAACAGTTATCGCTTCTCGTAAGATATTAGAATCACCGATATGATTAACGAGTAATAAAACTAATTGAGCGTAAAATAGATTCCCCAGTTCATCCCCCAGTTCCTGGCACGCCTCTGTTATCATTTCATAACAAGCATCTGGGTCTGTTAAGTGGCTGTAGGTAATTAATGATTCTGCCAAAAAGTGATCGCACGGTTTCATTATATTTTTCTCTCGGCATAGGTAGCTATTAGCATGGAATGAGCAAGCGTTTTTTCAATGTCATCACGGTTAAATGAGGAAAATACGTCTAACACATGTTGATCCGGTCTAAATAACACGACTGATCCACAAGCCAAATCATAACGCTTAGCCACCAAACCATAGTGGTCTACCAAAGTGACATCCGTTGAGGTTACAGCAAGTTGTTCTACTGTAGCCGGTACGACGGTAATGATTTCTAATGGATAGGAACTACTGATATCTTCTATATGATTTACTCCTCCTTTATCATGGGAACTCTGCTGATAGCATAGAAGTGTGAACCCTTTTCTACCGATGAAATGCAATAACCAACTACTTTCATCTCCATTTTTTACCGGAGCATCCAGCGCAACATCGCCGGGTTTTATTCTTCCTTTCACGGAGGAATCGGGTAAAAATTGCCCTATTCCATTTAATCGAGCTGGACTGGATAAACGGCCAGAGTTGACAAAGGTACGTCCCATTGCTGTCGTTTCAGATAAAACAAGACTTGCTCGACGAAGCGTTTCTATTGCGTGATTTGGTGGAGTAATGAATTGTGCACTGCGCGTCGAATTTATAATGTTCTCATCGGCAGCGTAAATTCGTTCTTCATTATAGGACTGCAACAGTTTTGCTGATGCTCCATGTTTTACAACAGCACAGAGTTTCCAGGCCAAATTGTCTGCATCCTGAATTCCCCCATTTCCCCCTCTTCCTCCAAAAGGGCTAACTTCGTGAGCACTATCGCCAGCGAATACGACTCGCGAATGAACAAAGTTCTCCAATCGCCTGCATCTAAAGGTATATATGCTTATCCAGTCGATCCTGAAAGCTATTTTCGGATCTAACATCGCCTTTAAACGTTCGGTAACTCTTGCCGGGTGTTTTTCAAATACCGGGTCTGCTTCTACCCCCAGTTGAAAATCAACACGCCACAAGTTATCAGGTTGTTTATGTAAAAGGACTGAATGTCCTGGGTGAAACGGTGGATCGAACCAGAAACGACGTTCAGCAGGAAAGTCTGGTTTCATTTCGACATCAACAATCAAAAAATGATCATGAAAATGTCTGCCAATTAACGGTAAATTCAGCGTATTACGCACAAATGAGCGCGCGCCATCACATGCGATAAGCCAATCACAATCAAGTCGATACGCACCATCCGGGCAGGTGACCATCACCGAAACGCCAACACTATTCGACTCTAACGCGGTAACCGTGTTTAAACAGCGCAAATCAATCCATTCACTGGCTAAACAATCCTCAATTAACCATTGTTCTATATAAGTCTGTTGAATGTTCAAGAACGCGGGGCAACCAAAATGAGGCTCCGTTTTAAAGTCAAAACTGAAAGACTCTCGTTCTCCATGATAAACCCTGGATAAACTCCAATTGACCCCTTTTTCAGCCAATCGTTTCCCTAATCCTAACCGCTGAAGTATTTCTAAAGAACGCTGAGCGAAGACAATGGCTCGAGAGCCTTCAGTTAATACCTGTCTTGTTTCAAGTACGACACTTGGCACACCTCTACAAGCGAGATCTAATGCTAAAGTCAATCCTACTAATCCTGCTCCTACAATCACTACGGGAACCTTCCTTGGCATTGATAAGTTGATATCCAAAGGTTTTTTATAATCCAAACTTGGAGGTTGATGCATTTTTTTAGCTCTCCGGAATAACGCGAGAACAGAGACGATAGATGAGAACTGAACGGGATTATTTCTTTTTTGAATTTAGATCGTTTGCGTGTAATAAGCAAATATATTCTTTAAATTTTAATGTAAATATAAACAGCTATAACATTGCTATTCGTTATAAGGACCAAAAAATTAAGCGAACAGTGACCTTATACTGTTTTCCTAATTCGTACCAGGGTATAACCAGCACAGAAATACCATTACATGCTTACTAATCGCATGGTACCATTATTGGGTTCACTGTCCCTAACATGCTTATCGGACACTCCGAACGTTTGTCATGCACTAACTTATTGCACCAGTGCTTAGCTAAGGAAGTAACATATGACTGATTGCATTAGCGTTCCTCCCGTGAGTTCATCATCAACATCCCAGACAACCGTACTTTGCACATTGCTCTCTAGAGCTGACAGCTCTTCGTTAACAGAACGTCGTAAAGATCCAAATCAAATGCTTGACGAACAGGGCAATTCTTTGGTGGAACCATCTTTAGTCATGAATGCATTTGAAAAGGATGCAAATTTGGCTTTCGAAAAATGGACTGAATATTGGCGTAAAATTCATGGCCCCAGATTTATTCATGCCTTACCACGGGAAGCCGATGGGAAATATACATTATTACGTTATGATCAAATCCATCGATTCTCCTCTGGACCTTCAAGCATTAATCCTCTTCCTTATAAGCCACCACTTGATGAAAACGGGCATTTGTTTAATACCATCATAGGGCATATTCCTACCCATCATCGGCCACAATGGGATGGCATGGCGTATTTAACCTTCCCAAATATAGATAATTTGTATTCCTTATTCGAACACCCAGAAATCAGTAAAGCCATCTTGCCTGAGGATCAAGTGATCTTTCGAGAACTTTGTCCAGTACTTTGTCGTCAACATGTTTTAATCCCAAGCAAAATGCATAGTGACGCTATCCTTTTAGTCAATATTCATCAACGTACAACGGAATTAAATCGCAGTGATTTTCATGAAATTCTGTTACACAAATATGCCAAAGCAATAATTTCTCAACCTTCAGCGCAAAAGTTTGTTCAACGCTATATTCAGCTACATAATATTGGTCCCATCACGACGGGCGAGAAATTTTTCCATCCAGTAGCAAAAGATATAGATGCCATTTCAATTTTGGCATTCGCATCGATAACAGACTTAGAAGACTTTCTCCAGGATCCAAATTTATCTGCCATTCTAGAGAATGATTCTTTATTTAATATAGAAAAAAGTGAATATTGGAGTGCACTTTCTCACACATTAATAAATCAAAACTCGATAAATAGCTTTTTATAATTTTGGATTAACATATACCCAATAGATTTCAAGATGGATCGCAACGGCAAGGGAGTGAATCCCCGGGAGCATAGATAACTATGTGACCGGGGTGAATGAGTGCAGCCAACAAAGAGGCAACTTGAAAGATAACAGGTATAAACAGAATTATTTTTGACATTGATAATTATCTACTAACAACACAACAACCATAAGATAAATATCAACATCATTTTCTTAAAAGACTAAATTAAATTATCATTCCATAGTTACATTAAAATATTATTTTGATTTAAAATATTTGGGATGTTTAACTAAAATACCATTTTATCCATATTATTGGAATGACACAGAATTTCTAACACTCCTGATCGCACAGTCAATAACATTAAATACGCGCCATCATTGATGATTTATCAAAAGGAAGAATTTCCGATAGTCTTCCTTCATAAACTTTTGTCGGCCATTCTGGATCAGCTAATAACATTCGCCCCAAAGCAACTAAATCAACTGAGCCTGATGCCAACAACTCTATTGCTGGAGCTAAATCAGCTCTACCTGCATCTGGTTTCTCATCTCCACGCAACTGTGCAATCGCGTAGGCTTTATCCAAGCCAACACTACCTACCATAATGGTAGGCTTACCGCTTAAACGTCGGGTCCAAACTGCCAGACTGTCTGGACTCCCTTCAAATGCAGGCTCCCAAAAACGGCGAGTGCTAACATCAAATACATCTACACCAGCTTTAACTAGCGTTATCACAAATTCTTCTAACTGATCGGGTGTTTCGATTATTTTGGCGCCATAGTTACGTATTTTCCACTGTGAAAAACGGAATACGATAGGAAATTCAGGAGTCGTGGCTTCTCGTATCGCGCTGACAACCTCAGATGCCAGACGAATACGGTTATTAAAAGTTCCGCCATATTTATCTTTACGCTGATTTGTCACCTGCCAAATAAAACTATCTAGCAAATATTCATGTGCCCCATGGATCTCAATACCATCAAAACCAATATCCAATGCATTCTTAGCCGCCTGAACATACGCTTCAATAATATCTTTGATATCCTTCTCATCGATACCTTTTACAATTGTCTGGCCGCTATCGATTATTGTCATCGGACCATATCCAGGCACTAAAGGATCTGGCCCAATACCCGGCTTACGCATTGGGCCGACATGCCAAAGTTGGGGAATGATTAAAGTGCCATATTCATGCACTTGCTTTACAACTGTTTTCCATCCGTTAAGGGCTTCATCTCCATACATTACCGGAACATCAGCGTAACCATTTGCTGCGATATGCGGAATACAGACTCCCTCGGTAATAATTAAACCAACACCTCCCTCGGCTCGTCGTCGATAATATGCAGCATTTACCTGCCCGGGAATACCATTGGGAGATAATTGCCGTGTCATTGGTGACATGACAATTCGATTTTTCAACATCTGAGAACCAAATGACATTGGCGCAAACAATGCAGCGTAATGCGTATCCATAATATCCCTCTAGTTATTCGAATTAAGCCGTACTCGCTAAAAAACCACCGTCAATCCTAAAATTAGAGCCATTGATATAATTAGATTTCGGGCTTGCCAGAAAAGTCACCAAATCAGCAATTTCTTCTGGGCGTCCTAATCGGCCTACCAAAGTCGGTGAAATATTAGTAGCCACATGAGATTCAATCTTTTCCCACTCATCTGCCCAATCATTACGCTTAGCTACGGTTCGCCAATGCTGTTCTGCTGCTGGGGTAATAACATCGCCCGGACTAATACAATTGGCAGTCACACCGGTACCTGCAAATTCTTTTGCAATGGTGACAGCCAGGCTCACACAAGCCGATTTTGTTGTTGCATAAGCACCAAAAGAAGCAAAAGGACGGGATGCGGCAATACTCCCTAAAGTGATCACACGTCCCCATCCACTTTCAACCATTGAAGGAACGATAAAACGAAGCAAGCGAATAATAGAACCTACGTTTTGATCGTAAAGATTTAACCAATCCTGAGCCGTACTTTCCAGAATTGGCGTTGGCGGAAAAGCGCCCGCATTTGCAACTAATATATCGATTCCGCCAAATGCAGCCTGAGCCAACTGAGCAACCTCCTGAGCCTGGTCATCATCGGTCAAATCGCCAATAACCATATGTGCTTGTCCACCATGATCAAGTATTTCCTGCATGACTTCTTCGGTTTCCTTTTTCCTTCGTCCATGTACAACAACCTGCACACCTTCATTCGCTAAGGAAATCGCTATCGCTCTACCAATCCCACTATTGCTTCCCGTTACCAAAGCTCGTTTTCCTGTCAGCTGTAAATCCATTAGACACCTCGCTCTTGCAAGTCAATTAATTACGAATTGTGTTTTGCTTTTCACGTCGTAGCAATAATGCACAAGCTAACGCACTCAACGCTGTTAATGTCGCTATTATCAACAAAATTGAACCAAATGAGCTTTGATATATCATTGCAAGCCAGTTGCCCAAATTTGCCCTATCTGCATCAGCAACCGATTCAAGTATGGATGACATTTGTCCACTCGCGATCTTTCCTCCCCACTCGCTGGAGACAATATTTGAAAAAGCATGATCCGCTTTGGTGGACACCAGAATGGCTGATGTCTTCGCTGCCAGTAAAGCACCAATGATAGCGATAGCTAAAGCTTCTCCAGATACGCGCATAGTTGTAAATATGCCTGCTGCCATACCTGCGCGTTCTTTAGGCACTACACTCATAGATAGACCATCCATGAGTCCCCATGGTAATCCACTACCAATACCGATCATTAATAAAGGACCAACTAAAGACGTTATATTTCCATCAACTTGCAAGCTGAAAGCTAGCCAGCACCCGCCAACAGCGGCAACCAACAACCCGATGCTACAGATCAGCCCAGGTGAGATATATTTCGAAAGATACCCAGCAATGAAAGGAACAATAAGCATCGGTGCTGTCAGTGGAAGAATGGCAAGACCCACTCGCCCCTCATCAAACCCCTGAATACCGATGAACCAGATTGGCAGAGAAACTAACAACGCGACAAAACAGAACCCTGTTGAGATAGGCAATAATTGCACGCCAATAAATCGCGGATAGCGGAACAAACTTAAATCAAGCATTGCATATCGAGACTTAACTTCCGCTATAATAAAAACAACCAAAAGCAAAGCACTAGCAAGAAACAATCCAATAATATAAATATCAGTCCATCCTCTTTCTGGCGCAAAAACAATTCCCAGCGTTAATGTACTCAAAGCGAGTGTAAAAAGAATAATGCCTGGCCAATCTATACTTTTCGCTTCAGGATCTTTTGATTCATTTACCTTTTTGGCACTGAACAAAAGGACAAGCAGTGATACCAACGCGATAAAGAAAAAGAGCGATCGCCAACCGAAGTTAGCGATCATCGTTCCGACAAGCATAGGACCGAATGCTAATCCAATGCCGAAAGAGGTACCGAGGAAACTAAATGCCCGCAATCGTAAATGTTCATCGAATTCTTGTGCGATAAGAGCTGATGAACTCGTCAGGGTCAAAGCACCGGCGATTCCTTCTATGCCTCGAAGTATGTTGAGTGAAGTAATATCGGGAGCGAAACCAATAAGAAGTGACGTGATAAAAAACAGGATTAATCCACTTAGAAAACAACGCTTACGACCAAACCGATCAGCCAATGTTCCACCAGCCATCACACAACTACCAAAAGCAACGTTATAAGCGTTAACAATTCCGCCCAGCTCAATTGAAGAACCACCAAGTTCGAGAGCAATCATAGGCGTGGCAATTGCAGGCCCGGTGAATACGATAGGAATGATGATTCCCGCAGCACACAAAGGAAGTAATACTGAATACCGGTTTCTCTCTTCACTATAATTATTAGGAGCAGGTATCTGCTGTGAAACGTTCATTTTAAACTCCATGACTCGGTTTGGTTAATCAGATGCCATTTTTGATTCAGCTCAAGGAGCGATATAATGATCACAATGGTGTCATACGAATAGATCGCATGCAATCTATTTTTATGAAGTATAGCTTAAACAGGATACAAGGTAAGTTGCTTGTAAGACGGTTGTGATTTGAAGGCTAAAATGCCCTGAAAACTCACCAATGGGAGTAATAAAGTGATGTAATATTTCGAGGAGGTAGATCAGCTTATCAGCGACACTAGACAAAATGTTGTCCGATGTTGTTCGTGAGAAAAGAAGACAGCAATAGAAGGCTGAAAACAAAGACGGAGTTATTTGATGGCTCAGGCGTTGTTTACCGTAACAAATTCCCTACACTGAAAATAATACACAACACTCGGATATTATCGCCTCAGAATGTTATTGAAGAATTAAAATAACCAGACTCATTGGCGAAAAACGTTAGTAATCCGCCAATGATATCATTAAAATATGGAAATAAATTACCCGGCACTTTAATGAGTTATAATAATAAATACTTTCTAAAAACTAGAAAAAATATCAGGTGCAATAATATTTTTCTCGTCTATACTTCTCGTGGATAATTACTAGGTGTATTGGTCATTAAAACCATAACATCATGATTTCTATTTTAATTTGTATTTTATCTCTATTATGTGAATTTTTTACTTTACATGATTACCCGTCATAGTGTAAAAACAAATAGCTTTTATGCATTCTTTTAGTTTATATCCCCGCATATACGAAGCGAGCTTTAATTAAATATTTGATAAACTATTTTTATGCTAAAGCGAAAAAATATTTTTTAATTTTAATATTAGGAGATTAAAAAAATGATCAAGCCTACAAAAATAGTTTCTTATGGTTCATTTCTAGCAGTCATTCTATCTAAAAAATCCCGCCCCGGGGATGGTGTCTTTGGGCGCGGAGTGAAAGGCGGCGGAAGATAATGGTACTTGGCACGTACCTAAATTTTTTAGGTGCGTGCTTTTTCTTCTCAACTTCATGTTTTTTAAATGGATATATAAAATACGTCATGCAAAGATACTCAAAACTCATTTATTCGAAAAAACCTCTTGAATACATTTCGTTGGACGGTGAAGCGATAATATATAGTGAAACCAAAGGAGAGTATTTGGGGGTGTCTGGAGTGGCTGCCGATATCATGGGTGTTTTCCAAGATACGCCGAATGGCCTGCACGTAGAAACCCTTATCGATCGTATTGCCAATAATAACCAATTAAAATCTGAAGATATTGAATTAATCCTGGATGGAATAGCTACGTTACTGGATCTGGGTATACTTTATGAAAAGTAACAACGCATATATATTTCTAATACACAGTTTAGTAAGAGCCATATTGCTGGAAAAACCAATCAAAGATGCTTATCTCAGTATTTTTAAATCAATATATCCATGCACTGTCCGAAGGAACTTTTTTGATGCGAAAAAGCATATTGATCACTCTTATTTTCAGGAAATTTGTGATTTTATTTACCAAGCCGATTCATCCGAAATTACTAGTGCATCATGCTATTCAGCGAGTATTGTCGTTCAATTGTTGGCGTCTTTACACGGCATACCCAGCGATATGGTGATTGGCATCAAAAAACAAGATGAGAAGATCGTCGGTCATGCATGGATTGAATTATGCAGCGACAAATTCAAAACAAAAATTGTTAATCCAGGGCATGTAGACTTAAGCGGATATAGTTTGTTACAGCGCATGAGTCCAGATACAGCCATCTCTGAATGGGCTACTTCAATATGAAACTTTGGTCGGTGGTAATAAACGCTACGACGATTGATATAGATACATATATTAACGCTCTCTTCAGTGCCATGACAGGTATCCAAATCGATAGTATGAAGAAGATGGATCATCAATGGGCAACAATGATCGAAGCCAATATTCGCCTTTGCGATACTGAACGAAAGTTGACTGGCATTGAGATATCTACTGCTCATTCATCTTACAGCGGATGGATACGTGATTTGGACAGCGATCTTCTTATTTCATCATTCCGCCAAAACGCACCGATACTTGATCCCTCTCAGGGGAGAGTAGTGGGTGAGTTTAGCTACATATCGATTCAGCCCGACCATGTTCTTGCAGTGACCGATCACTATGCAACACATCCGGTTTATTACTGGCAGGGAAAGAATAGACAGTGGGTCATCAGTAATGACTTAAGAATGTTACTGTTGTTCCATCATGTGCCGCTTAATATAAGGCATGAGTCGTGCTTTGAATTCCTGACGCAGTCCGTTATGGTAGGAGAAAACGAACTGGCCGATGGCGCAACTTTCTTTACCGAAATACGAAAGATACCGATAAACAGCGTATTGAAGATCAATAGAACAGATGGGATATTTAAACTGGCACCGATGAACATAAGCGCGGCTTCTCAGTATGGCAAGACACTCTCTTATCATGGGAACTTTCAGCACGCATTCCGAGAATGCTTTGATACCTGTGTGGCAGACCGCCTCAAAGCTGGTGCGGACGGGATCCTGCTAAGCGGAGGAATAGATTCAAGTACTGTCCTCGGTGCAAGTCTCGCATTGAATGAAAACCCTCCCATGTTCTGCGCCAATATGAGCTTCAGAGATGCAGACCTTGCAATGAGCCAAGATGATAAAATTGTTGAGACACTAGTTCATCACTGCAACCTTCCTCACAATATCGTTTATGCTGATGATTTTCTTCGTTTGCCGGCACCAAATGATCCAATCGCCTACATCGACGGACCGGAGCCATCCGCTAACCCACTTGCTAAGGAGGCTTTCGCTAGCGTTTTTCAGCACAACAATGTATCGCTTATTATGACAGGAGAAGGCGGGGATATCATTCTTGGAGAATCGATGCATCAATGGATTCTAGATTCGATTCGTATACATGACGGAATCAGGGAGTTACATAAATATATCACCGAGAATCTGCGTGTGCGTCCTTTTTCTCTGGACTACTTTCACCGTGTACTCACCTCTCTTTCTCCTTATTTGGGAAGACGGGCGTTGATTAAGGAGGAGTTAGATAACCAGAGGCTACCCGACTACTTTGGGGCTATGCTGCATAATTCTATGAGCCAGAAAGCTAAATTACAAAAAATAAAGATAATGCGCTCTCAGGCTAAATACCTTGGCCATGATTACATTAAAACTTTGCTTTTCCCTCGGGCCACTTATTTCGATTCGCTGAATATTTACTGCACATATTCCCACCCTCTTCTGGATCCGAGGATGACCGCATTTACGCTGTCCTGTCCACCGCATCTAAACCACGATTACAAGCGTCTCAATCTTGCCAACCCATATCCAACTTCAAAGATGCTAGCGAGAAAGGCTTATTCCAACATACTGCCCAATTTTGTTACCGACAAACAGAGCAAAACGAGCTACGCATTGATGGCTCGTCGTATGTTTTATAACAGCGCGAAAGAAATGTTGCGTTTGACGGATAGACCGATGATTTTGGATAGTTGGAAGTACATTGATCAGGCCAAATTCCGTCGCTATTTGATAGCCTATATCATTGCGACAGAAGATCCCAACACTCAGCTTGGTGTTGAATACCATTACCTGCGTGGTGTGATAGATCTTGAAGCCTGGCTGATGAAATTTACGCAGGAGCGAACTTCTGTCATTAACTACCTGAAATTTTCACCCTTGCGTACTTTCGTGAACTAATGAATGAGCCGAGACTACTGTCATGAAATATTGGGATAACATACAAAACCTCCGTAACGCATTGTCGCTGTTATGGCAAGCAGCACCGCGCGCGTTAACTATTGCTATTGTCTCTAATCTTGTCATTGGCCTCATTCCTGGCGCGTTACTTTATATCAACGCTCATCTTATAGAAAGCCTAACCACCAATATAGCCGCAGTAGTTGTCATCGCATTAGTGTCTGCCTACTTTATACTCAGTGGTTTTCAGGACGGACTGAATGCTATCTCAAACTTTATTGTAGATACATTGAGAGACTCAGCAGTCATGCTGCTGAAACGTAAGGTGAACGAAATCATCTCAACGTTCCCGGGCCTCTCCATTCATGAAGATACCAAACTGCGTGAAATGGCTATTCTCTCGACCAAAGTCGGCGATGAATTGGGTGAAATGGTGTCACATCTATACGCTGTATGTACGGGAATTTTGATGATTATTCCGATTCTTTTCCTGACAGGGCAGATCGCATGGTGGATCCCTTTCCTGATGCTGGTTGGCATGGTGCCTACCGTAATCTACCGTGCTCGAACGGAAAGCGAAAGTTGGGATGTGCAAGAACATCATGCAGCGACATTTAACGAACTACGCATCCTAGAGCGAATATTAACGCAGCCCGAATTTGCTAAAGATTTGCGTCTTTATCGTATGCAATCGCATTTGCTGAGCCGGTGGCAAACTCTTTATGATAACTATCTTAAGCACATCAAGCGGGTACGTACACGTAACGCCATTAAACTGTTGCTCACCTCCTTGTTCGCGAGCATCTGTTTAGGCGTACCGCTTTATGTCGTTGTTGATGGATTTCAGTTAGGTAAGTTCGGCATTGCTCAGCTCGCTTTTTTGCTTGGTGCACTCGTTCAACTGAAAGACGGCCTATCAGCGGTCATTTTTAATTTCGGTGACCTGTTGCGAGTGTCATATACCGTACGTCCGTATCGCAACCTGGTTTCCATTCATACGGCTAAACAGAAGACAAATTGTGAGGATATGCGTAAGCCTCAGATCGTGCCCAAATCATCGGTGATCACGCCCTATATAATGCTGCGGGATGTTGAACTGCGCTATCCAGGTACTGAATGTGCTGCATTGGAGCAAATTAATTTAAACATTCAACATGGGCAGACGATCGCGATCGTTGGTGAAAATGGCGCTGGAAAAACAAGCCTGCTCAAAATGCTATGCGGGCTATATGCACCAACCACTGGCGAACTAACGTGGTCGGTATCACACATTCCTCCACGCGTCATTGGTGTATTTCAAGACTTTGCACGTTTTCCTCTTGACGTAAGTGGTAATCTTGTTACCCGCGATACGCAATCTATCAACAAATATCTGCGGGAGGTTGGTCTGAATTTTCTTGAAAATCGGCTGGACGCACCGTTAACGACGGAAATAGAAGGTGGAGCCGATATATCTGGCGGGCAATGGCAACGGCTGGCTATTGCGCGGGCGATGGCTCACGTTGATGAGGCCGACCTACTTGTTTTCGATGAGCCCACCTCAGCGCTTGATCCAGAGTCTGAAGGCGAGATAATGCGACTTATACTCAAACTCGCCAGGCAACGGACGACCGTTATTGTCAGTCATCGCCTTTCCTTAACGCGCTTCGTCGACCGTATTATCGTATTGCACCAGGGTCGACTTGTTGAAACAGGCACACATGATGAACTTATCACACAGAACGGAAAATATGCCCGGATGTTTCACAGTCAAGCCAGTTTCTATCAGAAACACACTGAGACGATATAAGATATGAAGGAAAAGGCTTTTCTCACCATGAGCATAGCGGTGCCTGGCCTGGCCTGACTGGAGGGAGAGCATAAATACCCCACAGATTTTATGCTCTTCTACCTCCTATTAAACGACTATGATTCACACTTCATATTTCTAGCAATATTTCCAATCGCTGCTCGATCTGCCGTTGGAAATATTCCGCACGAGTCAACAAAACAGTAACTGTTTTCTCATCACAACATTCACCTTTTTCAATGCGCAGACAGACACGTATTCCCTGCTGATATTGCATCAGAGCAAAAGCCCCTTTCATACGATGTGCATGATGAGCAACTTTCTCATAGCGTTGTTGATTTTCCTGTTGTCTCAGCGCTGCAATATCTTCCACCATCCCCTTCTGTATCGCACTGAGCAATTGTCGCTCTACTGTCACATCTTGCTGAGCCAACGTTTGAATCTCATAAAACTCGAGCGTTGTCTCATCATTGACTTGTCGGTAATAACGAGTAATTTCTGCCAGTAATTTGCTTTGCACCAACGGCTTAATCAACACACCATTCATTCCCGCCTCCAGGCAACGGGTTTGCTCGGTAGAAAATGCGTTCGCGGTGCACCCCAGAATAATGAACGGCGGTAATTGACGTAGCTGCTCATATTCTCTCAGCAACTGAGTCAGCTCGTAACCATTCATCACCGGCATCTGACAATCTGTCAGCACAATGTCGAAATAGCCATTTTCCATCAGATTCATGGCCTGTTCACCGCTTTCTGCCAGTACAACATAATGGCCCGATGGTGCTAACTGTAATGACAGCACCTGTAAATTGGCAGGTAAGTCATCAACCACCAAGATATTCAGTGGTTCATTAATCTCCGTGCCAATACTTTCAGTTTTTTCACTCGCAGCCTCTCTCTCAATTTCACTACGCACGAGTGGTAACACCGCGGTTACTTGCGCACCACCACCAGGTACACCCGTGATTTTTAGGCTCCCTCCCATTAATTCAACTAACTGTACAGAAATGGGTAATCCCAACCCAGTACCAGTCTTACCACCATTATTTTGCGTTACCTGTACGTAGGGCAGTAAAACCGCCTCATACAGGGTTTCCGGGATACCGCAACCGGTATCTGCAACCACCAGCGTAATTTCATCTCGATTACTGTCTGCAATATGCTGATAGCTAGTGCTGATCCGCACACCACCCTGTTCAGTAAATTTAATCGCATTGCCCAGCAGGTTATTAACTACCTGAGTGACACGTGTCGCATCCAGCAGATGATAATATTCAGATGGCAGGTCGAACTGCCGGATAAAATACAGCCCCTTCTCCTTCGCTCGATGACTAAAAGTCGCCACACAACTTTCCAAAACATCCTGCAACGATTCTGGTTTTAGATTCAGCATCATACGCCCAGCTTCTATCTTGGAAAAATCCAGCACATCACCGATGATCCCCTGTAAAGACATGGCGGCATGCCATGCGATATGTAACGGTGTGGATGGGTGAGTTTGTTGTTTCACTTCCAAATCGAGAATACCGATAATCGCCTGTAAAGGAGTACGGATCTCATGGCTCATGTGCGCCAGGAAATCTGATTTTTCCAGACTGGCAAGTTCGGCTTTATCGCGTTCCTGGCACAGCTCTTGTGCTAGCAATTTACGCTCAGTGACATCAAACCAACCACCAATAATTCCCTGAACAACACCTTCGGTATTGCTGTAACTTTCAAGCCATAAATAAACATCTTTATTTTGCCCCTGAACCACAATGCTGCGATCAGAAAAATGTGCCAACTCCCCCTCCAAACAGTGCAAGAAAATCATACTGATATCTTGCTCATCATCAGGGTTTAAGAAACAGAGAGAGAAAAGACTACGGCCAATTACATCAGATCCAATCTGATTCATCTCACGCCGAAAATAGAGGTTTGCTGCCGTAATACACATCGTTGGATCACAGACAAACATGGGCGTAGGAATGTTATTAAATAATGTTTCCCAGTATGCCAGTAAATTCTGTAAGTTATTTTCCGCCTTTTTACGGCGTCTGATTTGGTGTGCAAGATAACTGCCCCAGAAGGCCGAACTCAGTGCAATCACAAATAACGCGCCTCCCCACAACTTCAACCAGGGAGAGATCTTATTGTCATTATAAGGCGTCACATTTGCCATAGATAACCATTTTAAGCGCAACACACGCAGCTCATTTGGGGGCAATGCATCAATGCTTTTATTCAATATGCTAACCAATTGAGGATAGGAAGGTAGGATGGCGTATTGTTCTGGTTGTAACGAATCCCTAAGGAATTGAATAGAAATATTAGAACCATAGCGACTCGCCTGTAGATAATCAGCACTAATCAAACTATCAAAAGTTGCATCCACCGCTCCGGCCAGTACCATATCAATACCTTTTGTTACGCTGTCAACTTCCACGATGGAAATATCCGGATACTGCCTCAATACTGACATTAGTGCATGATCGCGCGGAACCGCAACCCGATGGTGCTTAAGTTGCTCAAACTCATAAGGTGCATTACGCCCATTATGGGTGATCATTACCCATTCCACAGTACCGTAAGGATGACTGAAAGAGAGCCAACGGCTACGATCTGGTGTACTGACCAAAGAAGTCATCTGAACTTCACCATCTTTTAACAGCTTTGTAACCCCCGCAACACCATCTGCCGGAATAAAATTAAAGGTGATGCCGCTTTTTTCGCCTATCAGACGTAAAATATCGACATCCAGCCCTGTAATTTCACCTTTTTTATCTAAGAACGAATAAGGTGGCTCAGTACGACTGGTTGCGACATTGACAACAGGATTCTCTTTAATCCAGGCTTTTTCTTGTGGTGAAAAGATCGCTGTGTCGTTATCGTTTCCCAGAGCCAACCCAGAAACCCAACGCTGATAAACCTTAGTTCTTATCTCATGGGGAATTGCGGTCAGGATAAGGTTGATCGCTTCAACCATGCCATCACCGTTGCGGCCAAGAAAATTATACCGTTCTCCCTGTGAAAGCTCCCGACGATAGGTCAACTCGCTAAATGGGTGAAAAGCCAGTAAATAGGCAATCTGGCTTTGACCATCCAGATAAGCATCCACTTGACCATCTACCACCGCCTGAATTGCCTCCTGTTGACTTTTTGCCACTAAAACGCTGCGGTAGTACTTACTCAATTGCTTAATGATATTCGGGTTACTGCCAGGTGCTGCCATAATATTCATTTCATCAAATGGCATATTCACTTGTTCTTTACGCATAATCAGAGCAAGCGGTTGCACCAGAATCGGGTAAGTATTATCGCGCCTATTTTCCGATTGTGATGAGTCAGAATGCGATAACAGCTGAATATCTCCACGTTGCAATGCTTCATAAGCGGATGTCCAGCTGCCAAACAGACGTACCTCCACCGGCCTTTTTAACACAGTTTCAATCAGACGAAGATAATCAGCATAAATTCCTTCCAACTTGCCATCCCAACGATGGGACACCAATGGCGCCCCGATACAGCAGAGAATGCCGACTTTGAGTGTTGAGAAATGCGGGGCCAGGATCTCGTGTTCTTTGACAGGTAATGGAACAAACTCCTGAATGACGACATTCGAATAAAATTCCACCGGCAGTCCATCTACCGGCAGATCTTCCGCATTATGGAATTCAAACAGATCGAGGCTCCGGCCAGATAATGGCAACAAAAGTAACAAGATAGCTACCCATCGAGGCCCATTCAGCCAGCCTTTCATTTGTTACAATCCCAATCCAACCTGATGCAAATAATTATAAAGCGCAGCTTCATTCTCTAACCCCAGCTTTTTCATCGCGCTGATTTTTTGTGCGCTAATCGTCTGCTTAGTACGGTACAAACGCGCAGCAATATCATTCACACTCAACCCCTGGCCCAATAATTTAATCACTTCTAACTCTTTGCCGGTTAGAGCCTTGACAACTTCCTCTCCCGGAGATTCGAGAAATTGCTCACTCAAATAAGGCTCATGGCATCCCGTTGTACTATACAAGCCTTTCACTAGCTCATGAGATAGACTGTTTTTGTTTAAAATCGCTTTCACTTTGTAATCAATCAACGAAGCAATTATTTTCCGGTCACTGATCATCGTGATCACCACAATCGGCAAACTCGGATATCGCTCACGTATCCGGTTAATCATCCGCAGACCGTCAATCTGGTTATCACCTGGCATATTGAAATCCGTAATTAGCATATCCACCTCTTTTTCTTCTAGTAGAGAAAAAAGCGCAGTAACATCATGCGCCTCTCCTACAACCTGATAATTCTCGGGTAATGTTGCCAATACGGTACGCAGCCCTAATAAAAATACAGGATGATCGTCAGCAATAATAACTCGTCTTGACATAGGTTATTTCTCCATATTATTTTTTATTTGCTATTTCACGCATAGTCCCTTCAATAAAACCGGCATTTTCCCCTATATGAATAATCAAGGCGATAATGACCTGGTTAAATTCACCTTTGCCATCAGCAATCCGCACTTTTAACACCTGTGGTATTAAAGAAACTGAACTTTTAAGTTGTTCAATCTTCTGTCTGTCTTCTTTGTGTACCCAAGCCATCAACTGCGACCAGTAAGCAGGCGCTTTTCCACACCGCATCCAGGCGGCATCATGATGCCAGTACAAGTGCCCATCAGCACTTAAACGAAAGCAATTAATCTGTTCTTGTTCCAACATCGCACTCAGTAACAGAAGTTGCGCTTTACGACGATGCAATGCATTGATTGTGTTATATAAATAGCTACAACATAGTAACGCAGGCAAAGTAAACGCGGTACTGTACCATGCCGCCATTTGTACATTCTGTTGAAGATTCATTAATGGAAATGAAAATGGCCCAAGGCCAAAAATGGTTGCACTCACGACCCCTAGAGTACATAAGGATAAGAAACTACTTAATACCAATAAATTACCACTTAATGCTAATAGCATCGGCAAACTGAAGGAAAACATCAGCACTATTCCTTGCCAATGAATGTTCCCGGTTTCAGGTAGTGGGCTAGTAAACAATACAGCCATAACTAACAAAGCCACTAGCCATAAACCATAGACTTTCCTGTCTCCGGTTCGGCTTTTTTCATGGGTGATGAAAGAAATAATAAAAAATGTAAACGGCAGATAGCTCAATACAGAGCCTACGACAAGCAGTAATGAAATGGAGATATCGGTAGGGTAATCCAATAGATGAAGTACCCACTTAGCCATAAATCGCTCAATAATTCCGCTTAACGAACAAAGCATTATCAGACTAAAGATGTCCCTTGTTCGTTTTGGCGCCCACATTGCACCGTAGAAAAATTGCCAGATTAGCCCAGTCACGGCTAACATCACGACATTGATACAAGAAAATATCAACGATACATTTACTGGCCTCCCATACCATTGGCTTGCTGTCAAAGAAATCAAAGCCCCCGTTATTAACCAGACAGGCCAGTACCGGGGCGCCCTAGCGCAAAAAATGCCTTGTAATAAGCCCGCCGGAAACCACACTAATGATGACAGGCTCCAGACATCACGCACTTGCAAACTTAGCAGTGCCAGCACAAAATTAACTAGCGTAAAAACAAACCAAAAGACCACTATCTTTTTCATTTTCATCAGGATCTCATTCCGTAACACTGATGTTACATCATAAGATAATAATAGCAGAGAAGATAATACTCTATGGTGATAGTTCGGTTTTACCTGATAATAATTGTACTTTA
Organism: Photorhabdus australis DSM 17609; assembly: GCF_000711895.1. Classification (GTDB taxonomy): domain Bacteria; phylum Pseudomonadota; class Gammaproteobacteria; order Enterobacterales; family Enterobacteriaceae; genus Photorhabdus; species Photorhabdus australis. The sequence goes on along the minus strand of NZ_JONO01000030.1, from coordinate 19,651 downwards.
TTATCCATGACATCCAACCAAACATCCTCATTCACTGGCGTATCGCCCAATAACAATTGATCCGATAACAACGGTAGAACAAACTGCATTAACAAGTTATCAATTTCACGAGCTCCACTTTCTGCAATTCGGCACTCTTCTGCAATGAAATTCACCAGCGCATCGCTATAGTGCAGTTCACACTGAGTTGCCTGACAATACCGCCTGACCACTTTATTCAGTTTATGACGCACAATGGCATGCAGAATTTCACCCTGTACCGGCAAATAAGGAATAACCTGCAAACGACCTAAAAATGCGGGAGTAAAAATCCGTTGCAGTTCTGGTCGGATAACCTCCTGAATATCTTCAAGTGTTGCCGAGCGATTTTCGCCCTGCTCTTTTACCCCATGCATCGCTGCCCGCATCACCAAATCCGATGCTGCATTAGTGGTAAGAATAATCAACGTATTGCGGAAATTAATCTGCTGCCCTTCTGCATCTTCCATCACGCCCTTATCAAACACCTGAAAGAACAGTTCCAACACATCAGGATGCGCTTTCTCCACTTCATCAAGTAGTACCACACTGTAAGGCTGACGCCGAACCGCCTCAGTCAACACGCCACCTTGTCCATAACCGACATACCCTGGAGGAGAACCTTTCAGGCCAGAAACCGAATGGGCTTCCTGATATTCCGACATGTTGATCGTGATCATATGATGTTCACCACCATACAATTCGTGAGCTAATGCCAAAGCGGTTTCCGTTTTTCCAACACCAGAAGGACCTGCCAGCATAAATACTCCGGTAGGCTTGACCGGATCGGCCAGTTGCACTTTGGCAATCCGAATTTGACGTGCTATCTGACTGAGCGCATGGTCTTGCCCCATTATTCTCTGACCGAGACGCACTTCTAGTTGACGCAGTACATCACGTTCATTTTCTACCATCCGACCAAGCGGTATCCCCGTCCAACCGGCAACAATATCCGCTACGCAAGCTGCATCAACACAGTCAAATACATAGGCATGTTGGCGATGGCGTTGATGCAGTTCTGCCCGCAGTTTGGGTAGCTGTTCATCATGTTCTTCACAAGCGAGAATATCATTCACTAACTGACGCTGAACGTGATATTCCGGCAAAATTTCTTCCAGTGAAGCCTGTAATTCAGCCTGACGTTGTGCCAATTTTTTTAATTGAATTTCATGACCACCTTCACGTAATAATGCTTTCTGCTCAGTGGCAATATTTGCCAGCATGGCACGTAGATCTTCAATAGGTGCCGGTTCGTCAGTCTGTGAAACTGAGACGCGGGCACAGGCGCTATCCAACAGGCTAACTGATTTATCCGGCAACTGACGCCCACTGATATAACGGCTAGCTAATGTCACGGCTTCTGTTACCGCTTCAGCGAGTATTCTGACGCCATGATGTTTTTCCATAGCCGGTGTTATGGCTCGCAACATAGCTGTAGCCAGTTCCAGAGAAGGCTCTTCAACTTTAATCACCTGAAAACGACGTGCTAACGCAGCGTCTTTTTCAAAGTATTTCTTATATTCGGCCCAGGTAGTTGCAGCGATAGCCCGTAATTCCCCCCGGGCCAACGCTGGTTTCAACAAATTAGCCGCATCGTTTTGCCCGGCTTGACCACCCGCACCAATCAGAGTGTGTGCTTCATCAATAAACAAAATCACAGGTGCAGGATACTCTTTCACCTCATCCAATAAGTTTTGCAGGCGACTTTCAAATTCGCCTTTCACGCTCGCACCTGCCTGCAATAGCCCCATGTCAAGTGTGAATAATTCGGCTTGCATCAACACTTCCGGTACACGGCCATCGACAATACGTTGAGCAAGTCCCTCTATCAAAGCCGTCTTACCAACCCCCGCGTCACCGGCTAACAACGGATTGTTTTGACGACGACGCAGCAACACGTCAATTAATTGGCGGATCTCCTGTTCACGTCCCAGTACCGGGTCCAGTTTATTATCACGTGCCGCCTGCGTCAGATGATGAGCATACTGGGACAGTGCGGATTGCGTATTATCCCTGGCAGTAGTTATTTGCTGTGGCTCTGTACGCACCTGTGTACACAACCACCGCTCTATCTCATCAGTATTACCCTGTAACGCCTGTTGTAGTTCCGATGTCAGCGAATGTTGCAGTGATGGGTTTACTAGCAATGCCACAATCAACGCCTGAGCCGTAATCTGCAACGATCCCAAGTGAGAGCGAGTGCTGGCGTACATCCAAGACTGTTCAAGCCACTCTGTCAAATTAGTGGAAAATACTGGCGGACGATGATTACCGCTACGCAATAGCGTCAGCGACCTCTGGCAAGCATTCAGTAACGCGATAGCATCGATATCACCGTAATGACACACCTGCTCCATTATCGGCATCTGTTTTTCAAACAAAGCGAGTAGCAAATGTTCAATTTCCACTTCATGATGGGTACGCCGTACCGCCAAATTAGCCGCCTCATCAAGACACTGACGCGCTTCTACAGTTAATTTACCCACGATCTGTTTCAGATAATTACTCACTTTTAGGTTTCCTTAATTCGTTCCAATATGTCGTGATCTGTAACGGCAATGTAGAAAGGGAGCCTTTCGCCACTGTCGGCTCACTTAAATCCAACAACTGACTATCCAGCCGGTTACGTTGTTCTAACAGTGTGGTTTGTTGCTGCTGACGTTGTTGCCACTGTTGATACAATGAAGAAACCGCTTTCTCTCCGCTAATCTGATAACGCACGGTGATGTCATTGATACCCAAAGCGCCTAATTCATTGCGCCGCTGTGGGAACGCTTGCGCAGTCAATGTCAGTTCGCCATGAGAAAAAGCGCGTATAAATTGCAGCAAGCTATCAGCACCCACATAGTTTTTGCTTAGCGTGAAACTGGGGAAATACACATCAATCCGTACCTTGCCGCATGATGCCGGATTCCAGTGTGCCGTCATGCTGTCATTGAAATTCATACTTCTGAGTTGTTGCTCACCATCATGACAACTCAGCGTCACTGAACTACCAACCGGCAACACCCTCGCTCCCCGGTTAGCCGTTGCAGGCTGACTGGTAATCACCACTTCTGCTGATTGCTCTTGTTCCGGTACCTGCTGTACCGCAGCCAATTCACGCTCACTTTCCAACAGAGCGAGCTTCTCTTGCAAACGACGACGAATATCAGATGTAGATGAAAGCATGTTATTCGGTTGAATCAAGTTATTGATATAGAACATGAAACTATCGTTAAACGGAAAGAGCACCCCTTCAATTTCTTGGCGATTAATGCCTTCAGGACGAATATCCAGCGCATAATCCGCCGTATCCCGCACAAATGCATTGCTGTATTCATACAACCGTGCATTCAGCTCTCGGCCATCAAACAGCACCTGGCCGCCTAATTTTTCCATCGGCCAGATCACTTTACTTTCCCACTGTGTTTGCAAGCGACTGGCGGCACTGAATAAGGCATAACGCAGTACCAGATGAGCATCGCCCTGATAGAGCCGCCATAAGGTTTCATTTACCCCGGCATTCTTACTTTCCGTTTCATGACGCCACAGTGCAAAACGATTAAACAATGTACGTAAACCGTTATCGTTCAGTTCCCCTTTCCCATCATTTAACGCATTTTTGACTAACGATTCCGTTTCCATATCACTGAGCAACTCACGTTGGCTATTCAACTGTATAGCCTGCCGATAATCGCGATAACGCGTTAACGCATTGTCATCCAACCGCACGGAGATCTGCGGTGAGATGCCAAGCCATGACATTATGCGTTGGCGCAGGGAAATATTTCCCAGCGAGACACGCTGCATCATGCTGCCTTTTTGTATATAACCATGCAGTTGCCATAAACGATGCTGCGTCTGTAACCAAAGCTGCTGATCTTCTTGCTTCACCGTGGACAGGTCATTCTCCAGTCGTGACAAAAAAACAATATAAGGACTGCCATACTGACCGGTTGCTAATACCAACGTTTGCCAGTTTTTCTTGCCACGTACCAATCCTTCCGCTTGTGGCATCGCTTGAGCAAATGCCAACCATTCTGACTGACGCTGATGCTGATATTGTTGATAGAATGAGCGCTGCAAAGGAGAAAAGAGTGCCGGTCGGTTAAGAGCCTGTGCCAATTCATCCAATGTAGTCTGAATATCCTGCTCACCTGCGCGAGTATAAATGCCTCGAATACGCGCGTTAGCTTTAGTCGCATCATCTTCCGCCAGTGGCCAGAAATCCGCCAATGTTAGCGAATGCGTTCCAGTTGGTTGTTCATCCGCCAAAAGCCACTGCCAATCGCTGGAATCCTCCAATAATGTCTGCAATGTATCCCGCCATTGCTCGAATGCTTGCTGTGCGTTACCTTGACGATATTGTGCTAAGCGCAATGCCACACGTTGATCTGGCCGTAGAGGATCATCTTTACCACTTAGTAGTGAGGCAGAATAAGCTGGCATGTGTTGTAAAGCCTCCAATGAAGCACCCCGCGCCATCGCCTGCTCGATATTGATAAAACGCGACCAATGTAAAACCAACAGTCGTTTTTGCGGTGTTTCCGCATCCCGGAAGCGCATTAATAAATGTGTGGCTATCGACTCAGGATTGAACACATCAACTGGAACTTGCTGCTGATATTCCTGTGCTATACGCTGTTCCAGTGTATGGATGACAGGATAAAACAGCAGGTGCGATACAGTTTGTTGTAACCATTGTTCAACATGTTGATAACGCAAGTAGCTCCGTTCGAGTGAGCTGGTTTCATGGATATTTTCAAGCTGCGTGACACTACGCCAGGTATTAACCAATGCGCTACCTGCACCGTAAATCATCATCAGACTAAACAAACTAACCAACACACGTTTGGTCAGTGTTCGCCAACCGGTTAGCAAAACAGAATCATTACGTCGAATCTGGCCGGGCAGATATTCTCCCAACAAACGGTGACTAAAAACACCTTCGGTTTGCTGCAGTTCTGTTTGATGTTCCGCAGTAAAAAACACACCGCGTAACAGACCATGTTCCAGATAATGATCACGCTCGAATAATGCGTTTAGGTAACAATCCAATGCAGGTTTCAGTTGGGCAACAGTTTCCGGTAACGCCAGCACTTCTGCTTGTGGTTGCTGCCGTTGCTGATTGAGCAACTTAAGGCGCATCACTTTCAGAGAATCGACAATTGTCAGTATGCTCTTATCCAGCACATCCGTAACATTGCCATTTGTATATTGATCGATAAAGCAACCCAGTAAGTCAGCACGCTGCTCTGCCGACAATTGCGAACACCAACGGCTGAACCCCGGCAATGCTTCACTGTGTGTCAGAATCAACCAAATTGGCAAACGACGTTCTAAGCGTATCTGCAACGGTTCTAACTGCGCACGTACATTACGCGCCATGGTATAGAGCGCTCTATTGTCACTGTTTAGCAACTGCTCCACCGACAGGCAAACAAGAACACCCGCAGGATTGCGCACCCGTGCGCTCCAACGTATCAGACGCAACCACGCCTGCCGGTACAAGGATTGCCCTTCGGTATAACGACCAGAAACTACCATGTACATCGCCCGGCGGAAAAACCACCAACGGCAAGTAAAAGCATTCTCTGAAAACGACGTCAGATTTCCCCCTGTCATAGGTACCACATTACTGCGCGCTAACAATGACTGTTTACCGCTACTGCGTTCTCCCACCACCAGAAACCACGGAGGAACAGAACCGTTACGTTGTAACCATGAACGAAATCGACGCCAACTTTGTAAACGTCCTCCCCGCCACCAATGCTGATACAGTAAATATTCCAGACGATTATTTCCCTGGCGCCAGAGCTTATTTATTCGACTCATTTTATTCGCTATCTGCGGTATTAATGCCATCGCACCACGCAAAAACAATAATAACAACAATAAACAAAGAAATAATATCAGACCCCCAATCGTTGGCCATGAAAATGCCACAGCAATGATTAAACTGAGTAACAAAAGGATGACCATTACGCTGAGCCAGCCAATGGCATAAAATAACTTTTTCATGTTTAATTTCCGAATTTATCGGCTAATATTCAATAAGTAAACTGTGATAAATATATAAATCGAAATAAGAGAAAATATTAATAATATTAACTTCCCACGCCATTTATTATTGGGTCGCTTATTTCCCATAATATTATCACACGTGTTCATTATCTTGTAATTTTCTGTGGCAATATAACGACGCAAAGTATCAGGAAAATTATCTAATTCCTGTTGGATAATATTGTGTAATTCCAAATTATCACGTCTGCCATAACGTCCATAAAATCCAGAAAGCAGGCAAAAAACATAAACCAATCGCACTTGATAATTATCCGTAGCTAATGCTGCCAGACGATCAAAGAAGGTATTTCCGCCAAGTTCAGCATTATAAAGCTGTGCCTGCAATGATGACTGTCGCCAAACATTCAATTCTTTCTGACCAGCGCACAAAATAGCTTCATCGGCCCAAACCACCACCGCGAAATTCGCTTCTTCAATATCTTGCGATCCATAACCATACCGCTGCGCTTCATTTTGCGCCTGCGTCAACGCAGCTAACACTGTCTGCCGCAGTTCTTCAGCTTGATTCACCTGTTGCTGGATCATACGCAACACGCAGGTAAATACCGGAATGTAACAATCCAATAAGCGCATCACGACACTCTCACTATAACGATTTCTATCTGTAAATCGTCCGGTGCATCAGCCCAGTGCACCGCTACGCGTTCGCTATCTTCTACCTGCCGCCACAGCGCACCCCGATTTTCTACCCGGAAATAATGAGTATTCATTCGGTTAGGTAAACCATGGGGTGCAATCTCCTGGTAATACAAACGCACTCCAGGCAAAGCACGATTAATAATGCCGTCAATCTGTTCCGCTGCCGCCAGCTTAATTAAACGATCATCAGGAATTTCACGTTCGTTATGAGTTAAGTTGTCAGAACGCAGCACTAAATAGATCCGTTGCTGCTCACTTGTACCTGTGACGTTAAACGCTGCATGATAATAACCGCTTGATTCCTGTTGCAGCGGGATCATCGTGTTCGGTTCCAATACCAGTGCATTAAGCAGGTCAATGATTGTTCGTTCACAACTATTGAGCGTCAAAGCCAGATCCTGATGTTGATATTTCTCTAACGTCTCCTCTCGTCCGTTCCATTCCCCTAAAAAAGAGCAGCGGTCGGTAAAACAGGAAAGCTCACTGATCAGTTGACGCAATAGTCCAAAAATCTGCAAAGGATGGACATCACGCGTCTCCTGACAGTGATGCAACTGCACGACATAACGCACTAAAGTACGTAATGCCAGCAATAATGTGCTTTTCTCCTGAGTATAAACTTCCGCCTCCAATGTTTGCGGGCGCTTTAGCTCTTCCAGTTGATGGACTCGTCCTGTCAATTCCTGACAAAGTTGCTCAATACGCTGTCCCAGTTGTGGCACGGCGTATAACGTCAAACATGGCGGCAAGTAGCGGTGATCCAGCTCAATACCATCACCAGTACAATGCAATTGACCCACAGGTAGCAGCGTATAGCCCGTTGCTTGTGCAATCTCATCATGGAGAAAAAAACGTAAGTTATAGGTAAGTTGTTGTACTTCTGCTTCGGGTCCTTCACCGAATGCATCCCGCATCCGTTGCTCTTGTGGCCATGTTACCCAACGACTAGTGATATTACCGACACTGCCAGCGTCCGCGACACCGGTGACGTTACTCTGGTTATGGTTAAACGTCCGCAAGCCAACATAAATGCGCTGTGGTTTTTCACGTTCCGGCCAGCAGTCTCGCAGTGAACGGGCACTGAGCACACCATTTACATCACAATCAACATAACAACCATCTGGAAAAACGAATGCGGCTTTATGAACACTGAGTACTTCATCACTCAGCGCGGCTAGATTAAGCACCAGCTTCACAACACCAAAAGCATAAGGCTGAGTCAATAACTGATAACGTCCTCGCCAATATTCATGTTGCAATTCATGAACCTGAAAATGTTGAGGTTGTAAATACAATCCTGAATACCAATACATCGGTTTATGTTCAAACATGGCGTTTACTTCCTTAACAGATTCCTATTATCAGATTCGGCTGCCTGTTCAGGGAAAATCACCTCATCTCCCGCATTGCCCGCAGATACATGACTCCGGGTAATGGCATAGCGCCCCAGCATTAAATCAATATTCATAGGAACAAACTCAGCACGCCAGGATTTATTCCACCAGCCACTTTGCTCAAGACGCAACGGTAGCGATAATACCCGCACATGTGCACTGCCTGGGGCCGGATAATAACCAGCAATCAGCACGATATAGCGCGCCTGTTCCGCTCGATCAATATGTAAAGATACAGATTGCCCTGGCATCATCACATAATTATCCAACTGTAATATATTTTCCGTTGCACCTGTTCCAGCAAATAAATTCCGTAATAGCGTGGGATTAGCCAATAATTTATCCAATTGTTCACGTTTCTCTGCCTGAGCAATTAATATCGTACAACTATTGGGCATATTATTAAAAACATTCAGCTGCGGATCAGCCGTCATTTTTAAACGAATAGCATTACTGGCATAAATAGGTCTGGCTTGTTCGATTGCCTGTAGTCGTTTTTCATTATTAGAAATTGAATCACTGCAACCACTGATTAAAAAAATTATTAGTAATACCGAGAAACTACGTTTAATAATATTATAAAAATTCATCTTATTCTTCATTTTGCTCTCTATTTTTGTCTGGTCCTTTTATCACGCGCATAATTTCCTGTAGCGCTGAGGTATTATCTTCCATCATTTCCTCCAGCCATTCAGCCATTCCCATATTTGCCCAGCGCGCGGCCCGTTCCATTAAATAGGGTACTGGGCTGGTGGGTTCATTTTTACGAAAATAATTGGCGATATTGATCATCTGCCCAATAGCAATAGCGCGTATTTCATGATGTGACCGATCTTCTGCTAACGTCGTATTAATACCGTTTGACGCTCTTCCTCCCGATGACTTTTCCTCACCGTGGTATTGTTGCGCAGCTCCCGGTGCAACAATCTCATGAAAACGAGTGATTAACGCCATCATCTCCTTTAATCGCTGGGCGCTGGCGTTCATACTGTTGCCAGTATCTGGTACCAGACCCGCCATAATTTGGTGCAGTTTTTCCAATGCCTGCTTGACTTGTTCAGCCTGAGCCAATAACTGATTAAATTGTTCAGCAGGCGTAGCGCGAATACTGTCATCACATTCAGCAATACCGAAATAGCCATCACTGATCAGGGGAGCACGTAATTCACTATTAGCCGCGACACGTTGTTCAAAATACTGCACCCGCTGCCAAACGCTCAGACTCAATTTACCATCACTCGTCAGTGTCAGGTTATCCAACTGTTTTACCAGTTGTTTATCCAGCCAACTCAACCGACCAAGACGAGCATCAGCACAATTCCCCTCTTCATCATCCAACGGTGGATACAGTACTGACCAAAAGGTTTCCAGCAGGCTGGCAATTAATGTCATGCCGCCGGCAATGCCTGCCAAACCATACAGTTTCCCCTGTGCCTGAGTTAACCAACAAGCTATCTGTAAGTCTTTACTGTGCTTTTCCAGGACTTCCTGACACAACACTGAAACCTGAGGCCAATCAGCCTGGCGTGTTTCATATCCCCACTCATCATCCTGTGGGAGATCCTCATCAACTTCACGCGCAGCGCTTATCTGTTCAAAAAGAGGTTCATATTCGATATCACATCCCGCGGGAGCATCCGCAGAGATAGGATGTAAAAAACGTGCGATGTCTGTCTGTGCTAAATTCACGCTTGCTTCCCTTTCAGGCAATAATCACCAACGGATAGCCTGTCGTGATCGTGCCGCCATGGGCGCACAAGTCGCCCAGTCTGGCCGCAGGCCGTCCGCCAATTAACACCGTTGGACTTCCCATCACCACCGTATCCGGCGGTCCCACACACACCAACAACGACCCCATCGTCGCAGCGGGCAAACCACCAATTAGAACAGTTGGTACGCCTGGTGGCATAATAGGCCCGCCCACATGTGGCACCGGAGGTACCGCAGGCGATACCATTGGACAAATATGCATATCACCTACCCGAGCAGCTGGCATTGGCATCATTTTTCTCCCGATAACTTAACTTCATGGTACAGGTAGTTTTTACGGCCCTGATCCTGTGACGGCAGCAATTGTCTCAATTGCCCATGCGCCAGTTGAAAAAACTGTTCGACATATAACATTTGTTGTTCCGGCTGTTCACCATAAGAATGCAGGATCAGGCACAGCGTATCTGCCAATGCCGCCAGTGACTGCCACGGCTGCGGATAAACATCTTCCAGCTCCGGAGATGTCATACTGCCCTCGCTCCAGAAAACTGATAGCGCCAGACACGAGATAGGGTTATCAAACCCAATAGTCTGTGCCTGATCGAACAGTTCATAACGTAACAGGTTTCCCCCATTCGCGCGCCAGTGCCGCACTTGCTGCAACAACAACCGCTGCTCCTGCCTCAGATCCCGTTCGTAAACACGAGAGATAAATGTCAGTGCCAATTCCAAAGCCTGAGTGTAAGGCAACATGAAAATGGTGTAGAACACAGCATCCTGCCACAACATTTCCTGACTAAGTGCCGATAGATTCTGCTCATGTGCTACGTGTTGCTGTAATACCAACTCCGCCTGTGACGAAAGCTGACAGTGTCGTAATTTAGCCATTGTTCCAAACTCTCATTATCCGTTGATTCCACTATTAACCAATTTTGGTCAAGATCCCTTTCACCATCGCAATACCGGTCGCATCCACCTGAACAATGCCGCCTTTTAACTGTGCCATTGCACTGCCCTGTACTTTGACGGTAGTTCCCGTTAATTCCGCCACACCGTTGCTTTTCAGTGCCAGTTTCCCTGATCCTTCCACCGTGACCGATGGCGCTTTGATGGTGATCCCCGCCGGGGTAATCGACAATTTACTGGCACCCACTTTTAGCTCAATTCCCTGATTGGCCGTAATCGTGCAGTGTTGTCCAGCATTAATTTTGGCGTTGCCTCTGGATACCTCTAGCGAATAATTGCCAGCACTGACCGTCGTGGTGAAATTGCCGTGATCCAGCGTTTGCTTCTTATCGCCTTTTTTCACCTCAGTAACAGCATTGCCTTCACTCAGAATTAACGTATCGTTGCCTTTTTTAATTTTTGTATCGCGTTTTTCTTCAATTTCCCACGAGGCATTACGGCCGATATTCGCCGAAAAATCATTTTTCACTTTCAGACGCAGATCTTTTTGTGAATGAAGCAAAATAAATTCTTCACCTTTCTTATCTTCGAAACAAAATTGGTGCCCTTGCTCCACCGTACCTTTTGCACTGCTGCGGGTAGCAATGCCACTTTGCGTTTTTTGTCCCGGCAACGCAAACGGTGGCATTTTCACTCCGTTATAAACTGTTCCGGTCACTAGTGGGCTATCGGGATCGCCGTCGACAAAACTCACCAGCACTTCACTCCCCACACGTGGCACAAATTGAGCACCGAATTTTGCCCCATTCCAAAACTGGCTCACACGTACCCAACAAGAGCTATCATCATTTTTTTTGTGCTCTTTATCCCAGTGAAATTGAATTTTGATACGCCCATGAGCATCGGTATGGATCTCCTCCGATGCAGCGCCTACAACCAACGCAGACAACACACCAGCAATATAGGGCCGCGTAACTGAAGGACGTGGGCGGAACGTTTTATTCGCCGGAAACAGCGTCACCTGCGACGAAAACAACAACCCTCCTTCCTCCAAATTACTTTCCGCTTTTAACTGCTGACTGCCCACCGCATAACGCCCATCAGCGCTGACATGCCCTTTCAACGTAAATTGATGCCCAACTTGCAAACCGGGGTGACTATTAGCTGCATTTGCATAATGCGACTGTGATTCCCATTGCTCCATGCACAGCGCCGCCTGCGCCTCCAACTGATTACGTTCCTCCTGACGCCGATCGTCATAGATAGAAAGCTTCGGATTGATGGAATAACCACTATTCGCTTTAGCACTGGCGCTGACTGTCGAGGCATTTTTAACGTTATAGCCACTCATTTCTGCCATGCCGGGGATCATCGTGCGATGAATCTGCCAGGCACGCAGCCCATATCCTTGCTGACTACCGAGCTTCGACTGATACGGCAATACTGCCAGAGGGGCGTTAACAAACGTCGAAGGGTGATCAGCCAGTACCAACACATGACGCCCTTCTTCATGGCGGAAAAAGTAAAAAATACCCGCTTGTTCCAGTTGACGCGTCACAAAATCAAAATCTGATTCCTTGTATTGCATGCAATATTCAAGTTTCGGATAACGGCTTTTTAACGCCAATTCAACATCGTTAAACCCACGTTTACGGAAAATATCACACACCATATCCGGTACACTGATGCGTTGATAAACACGCAGGTTACTGGTTAACGTCAACATTTTCAGCCACGGTTCAACGCGTGCCTGATAACAAAACTGACCGTCGGTAAAACCTTGTTGCTGTAATTCCGTTAATATGCCATGCACAATCCGATGATTTGGCGCTTCACCAATACGAAATGCCAGTGGTTTACCAATATGCGATTCCAGCTTGTTCCAGTCTGAGTTGGAGTAAAGTTGGGCAGAAAAGGCGTAAGGACGAGACAAATGCTCTTCGCCGCTGATTTTATTCAGTGCCACAATGTCTGACAGACTGCCGATAACCTGTAAAAAACGATTCTTTTGCCCTAACAGCATATTTTTTCACCTAAATTTCTTGTTCAAACCGCATAAGGACCTACACATTCTCCCAGATACACATGCTGAATATGGGTATCGCCGGTATCCCCCAAACAACCATCCCATCCCAATTGACGACTGCCGTTTAATCTATTGCCCCGCCCATCGTGCTTTACCCACAATTCCAGCGAGAAAGAGAGCAACGGACCGGCAAATTGCCTCACCCACTGCGTCAATCTGCGGTATCGTTCATTTCCTGGCATAAAATCGGCGCGCTGCTGGGCTGAAAACGGCCCCAACTGAATATGAAATCCCGACTGAATATCCCAGTAAGCGCGACCCAACATCGGGTTATCACCCAGCAAACTGCGACCCAGACAGCAACAGTGCATTTGCTCTGCATACTGCCAGCGTCCCCGAAACGGCTGAATACTGACTGGCATGTTAAATTCCCGCTGTAACAGATGTTGCAAGTTCATCATTGAACGAACAGAGGTTGCCAACAGGCCAACACAGGCAGGACGAATATGTTGCGTTTCATTCGCCGTAAATTGCCCGGCAACTGCCGGAATGACCGCGGGTAACGCCTGACGGCCTTGCAATTCTGCATTAACAAATAACCGGTATTTCTGCCATGCCTGAAAACGCAGACTGAGCAGACGATGGGTAAAAATATCAATAAACGCTTGAGCTGATTCATCGCCATAGCGATAACGCCGATCAATCAGCCATTCGGTATAGCGCAACGGTAATGCACCAAACGTTCCCAGCAAACCAAAGTGATACACTGCCATACGATACTGCTCACCCTCTTGCTGCGGTGGTAACAAAGCATTCACTTCACTTTCCGGCGCATCCAGCGTAAGGACTGAGCTAAATTGCACCACATCATCAGGAGTCATTTCTGTCTCGCCACTCCGCCGATAGTGACAGCGTTTCAGCAGACGACGAACATTCTGATAAAAGCGGCCACCGGCCAGACGTATCCTATTTTCTAAAGCCATGTCAGCCTCCCGCTACGACGTGGCCAACGACGCATACTATTGTTGACCGATTCCAATTGAGTCACTGTCTGCGTGAAACTGTTAATTGGCGCATACATAGCAATAAAGCGTTCCAGTAGGCTGCAAAAAAGATAAAAATCGACAAACTCACCTGCTTGTGTCTGGAATGTCAACGTCACTTCCAAACCACGCGCCAGAGAATAAGGATCGGCAGGATTCAAACGTGCACTCACCGGGACAATGGCAACCTGTCGTAACTGGGCAATTAACCGCGATATAGCCGGATCACCCTGCAAGTTGTACAGTTCCAGCGTCTCTTTTAGGCACTGAACGCCTTGTGAGCCACTCAGTAACATTTGGTTCAGATTAAGTTGTGACACCAAACGCCAGTTCAATGCGCAATTCGGTTGTGGGCGCACCGGCAACCGGGGGCGGATCAGTCCCAGAATTTTTACGCCCGGTAAAGCAACTTCTGATTCAAAATCCCCATCAGGATGACCATTGCTCAACAGTCGTGGCATATCACGATTAGTACAAGTTAAACTCAGAACCACCACATCAGTTTCTGGCTTTAATTGTTCACCACTGCTATCGGCAAAACCGATAAACATATTCATTCCCGTTTCGTTGTGCCTGAGTGAAGGACGCGGTGACGCCTGCCAGAACAACTGAGGTTGTTCGCTATCTTGTGCATGTTCAAGGCCGAATAATGGCGGTATTGATCTAGAACTTAATTGCTCTTGCTGACGGCTGACAATCTCAACCCGATTGATGGTATACACTTCCATACTTTGTGGCCGACGCGCATCCGGTTGCACCAGATATTCGTGCTCGGTTTCTAATGGGATAATCGGCTCCGCTTGATGGGAAAATAGATTCACGACGGGTACACAATTTAGCCGAAAAGTTTCGTTATCAACTTTATCGCTCATACGCTCAATACGACGCAACGCAGCACAATCCTTAAGCCGGAAACGATAATGCAGTTCTCCCGCTAATTTGGTGATCAAACCTGCGTCAGGTAACGGAATATCCAGAAATAGGAACCGCTCAGGAAAACTAAAATAATCGCGGAACAGGTGATGAGTCGGATTTATCATCAGATCATCAGCGCACAGGTTATCTTGCGGATCGAAACCTACGACCTGAATATCTCGGCTATCCATGTTGAATACACGCTCACCCAACCGACATTCCAGTTGCTTAACCTGCGCCGATAACAGCTCATATAAGCCATGGGCTAGTATCGGCGCGCCATGTAGATACAACCGAATATGACGCGCCTGAAAGCTGGCCCCTGGCCACAGCGTAAAATTCAGCGTTAAGATAAAATCCCGATCATAAGGATCTGGCATCAATTCTGCGTGGGTTAAATCCAGTGGTAACATTTCCAGCGGATATACCGTGCGGAAACGGCAAGCTACATCACCGACTGTCTGAGAAATTAACGGCGTATGCCGTGCTACTGTCATCACACCAGTCACACCCGATGCCAACGGGTCTTGCTGAAACTGTACCAGAGATACTGACGGAATCTGACGTAAGAACTGCGGCGCAAGTACTTCCAGCATTGCATTGTTCAGCTCCGGCATATCTTCATCAATACGCTGGTGAATCTTGGCCGTCAGAAAAGCAAAAGATTCGACTAACCGTTCTACATGGGGATCTTCTGAAACGCCCTCCGCGAATCCAAGACGTTTGGCTATTTTGGGAAAACGTTGAGAAAACGCGGCGCCATATTGCCTTAAATAACTCAACTCCCGGTTATAATAAGTCAGTATTTTCTGTGGTAATAACATCATATTATGATCTGTCCCATGAAATTGAATAGGTATAAGCGGTACTGCTCCATGAGATAGAAAATACAATCTGTTCGTTGAAAAAAATTCCACTTACCCAAAAAGTAATATTCTCCGGTGTATTTTTTTGTAATGTAATAACGACATCTTTCAGGCGTGGTTCAAACCAGGAAATAGCCTGGTAAATATTATTATTCAGTGCATCAATACGCTCATCATCCGAAATATCAACGCTAATCACATCAGAAACACCATAATTTAAAACTGATTTCGGTAACTCACCAAATAAGGGGGAAACTACAGAAATCGGTCTTGATGAAAATAACATATTCAGATCGAACATGAGGCTTTGCACAACTCCCTGACGAGACCAAATGGGCATTACTCCACGTTCTTCATTTTGTGGATAATCATCTTTCAAGCGATGGAGAAATGAAGGCTGAATCATAAGTCATCTCTTTCTGGATAAAACCGCCGGCCAAAGGCCGGCAGTAAACAACAAAAACTACTGTTTCTTGTTTTCGATAAGATCCCAACCTTCTGGACCTGCTTTGCTGCCTTTGGTGCCGTCTGGGCTGAGTGGTGTGAATGTCCATTTAATTTTGGAATAGGTAATGGAAAATTGCTCTTGTGGGAATTCGCCGCCACGTGAACAAGTTTCATGGACATCAGAGATAATACATTCGTCCATTTCAACTTCCGCGTAAGGGTGCATTTCCCCTTTGAAAATCGTACAGATTTCCAACTTCACTTTCTTAATCGCAGTTCCTTGTGCCACTGCTGACAACAACTTAATAGAACTGATGTCCATCACCTTCACACAATCGATAGTGCGGAAATCCGCGGCACCAACGGTAATCTTACGTTTACCACTGTCTGCAATACGTGCGTGGTTGAACGCACCAAAATTCACATGCTCCAGCTCAATCCAATCTTTATGTTTGCTGTCAGTACTCTCGCCTTTAATACCATCAATTTGCAAAAAAATTGAAGAACTCATAATTAATTACTCCAGTTAGTTGTAATGAATAAGAAGAATATTAATAAATAGAAAAATCAAGCCGCTGAGGATGGTGGTAAATCAGCAACCAACCGCAAAGACATACTTAATCCCTCTAATTGGAAGTGCGGCCTTAAATAAGCCACTGCGCGATATGTTCCAGGTGAGCCAGGAACTTCAACAACATCAACTCTTGCCTCCCGCAACGGATGGCTGGCTTTAATTTCTGCGCCGACAGTATCAGAACCAACAATATATTGGTTGATCCAACTTTGTAGATAAGTTTGGCATTCTCCGCGGGACATAAAACTACCCACTTTGTCACGCACAATCATTTTCAAATAATGTGCGAAGCGAGAAGTCGTCATAATATATTGCAATTGTGTTGATAATTTTGCGTTGGCATTTGCCAGGTCAGAATTATATTTCCTGGGTTTATTTGGCGATTGCACCGAGAAAAATGCGGCGTAGTCAGTCCCTTTATAATAAACCAGAGGAATAAAACCTAATTCTGCCAATTCTTTCTCACGGCGATCTGAAATAGCCACTTCAGTCGGACATTGCAGCATTTTTTCGCCGGACACAGAGGAGTAATGATGAGTCGGCAATGCCTCTACCAATCCCCCACCTTCTACACCGCGAATCGCAGCACACCAGCCATATTGTTCAAATGCAGCCACCATACGGCCAGCCAATGCATAAGCGGCGTTAATCCACAAATAACTGCTGCTATCCCCTTCTCTCATTTGTTCTTCGAAACAGAACTGCTCAATCGGAATCGTTTTTGCTCCGTAAGGCAAACGACCAATTACTCTTGGTAAAGTCAGGCCAACATAGCGGGAGTCATCAGATTCCCGGAAGCGTTTCCAGCGCAAATAGTCGGATGTGTCAAACAGCTTGGACAAATCACGCGGACGCGGTAATTCACCAAAATCATTCAGCCCCAACATGCCTGCATTGGCTGAACTAATAAACGGTGCATGTGCCGCAGCCGCCACATGAGAAATCTGCTCCAGTAAATAAAGATCTTCTGGGCTGTTATCAAAGTCAAAATCACCAACAAATGCCGAGTAAGGTTCACCACCAAAGGTACCGTACTCATGTTCATAAATATTTTTAAACAGCATTGACTGATCGAAATCAGAAGCCGATTTAAAGTCCTTAATCAAATCGGTTTTTGTCGCGTTCAACATGCGAATCTGAGTATTGTCAGTTTCGCTCTGATCGAGCAACCCTTTAAGCCCCGTCCAGGAAGATTCCAGACTCTGGAATTCCGGATGATGCAATACCAAACTCAGTTGAGCGGACATCAGCGCATCAATCGCGGCGATACGCTCCTCAATACTATTTACCAAATCCCCAGAAACCACGAGCGAACCCGAAGTCACTTCTGACAAAAACTGGTCGAGTTGGCTTTTTACCCGATCACGATCCGTTTCCCGACGAATGGCCTGAGTGTTATCAATAATCTGATCAAGAAAATCACCGCTGGTTTCCGTTGCTTTCAATTCTTGCTGTTCAACAACGCTCTGTTCCATATTGTCCTCACTGTGCATTGTTATCTTCCGGAATATTGTTATTTTCCGGGGTGACGTCATCCGCCACAATTTCCGCTTCCTCATTTACCTGCGGTAATTTATCCGCATGTTCAGCAAGAATTTCCGCCAGACGGTCACGCAATTTTTCATTACTCAATGCACGACCTTTCAAATCACTCAGTTTGTTGCGAATTTCCAGTAAATTACGCAGTGGCTCAATTTGCTTCGCCAAATTCTCCGGGGAAAAATCAGCCATTGATTGAAATTGCAAATCGACATTAATAAATCCACTCTGACCCGGCAGAGCACTTTCAACCTGTAATTCCAACGAAGGTGATAAACCTTCCATCACAGCATTAAAATTATCTTTATCAACATGCATGAAACGACGTTCACGCATCGGAATTGATTGCTCAGCAAATTGCCCAATCACACCAATAACCAAAGGCAATTCTTTTTTCTCGACCGCACCACCTAATTCGACATCATAAGTAATCTGAACACGGGGCGGCCTGACTTTATCAAGCTTACGTTGAGTATTCATGGCACCTTTTTACCTTTATATATGACAGGAAGTGCAAACTTACTTACGTTAAACCGCACCAAACCTGATTAAATAACCGAACAAGATGAGATAGACGAAGATATCAATTAACATCTATTATTTATAACAACTTAATATGCTGTAGCACATTTAATGATATTTAAAACCCACCGTGTGTCGGCTGGTAAATAAATTCTCACGTATATTATCTTAATGCAAGCTTATCAGAGTAAAATATCATGCCATGAATTTAGTCATATTGTCTAATTAGTTGTATTTAATGAGAAAACCAAAATTAATATATTATAATTAAAATGAATTTTCGTACTTGTCTTATTTTTCACTTGATCATCATTAATAATAAAAATCTGACTTGTCAGAAAAATAAAAACATAGATGGAATTAGAATTTTATTTAAACCTGGCCTCGCATAATGTGGGAAACAGAATACCTGAGTAATATACAAGGTTTTTAATAAAGATAAATTGACCAACTACCTAAATATGATTAATTAAGATATCACGACCTGATGAATTTTTACTGGGAATTGTATCTGGATTAATAGATAAATACTTATACCCGTCATCTTTCAAGTTGCTTCTTTGTTGGCTGCACTCACTCACCCCGGTCACATAGTTCTCTATGCTCCCGGGGATTCGCTCCTTGGCCGTCGCGATGCATCTTGAAATCTATTGGGTATATACCCAAGAAACTTCAAGATGCAGTTTTTAGCACCTGAAAATGGTCATTAATTCTCGATGTCAGCGAGTCCGCTATATCAGGTAGCGTTGTAGTGAAAAATTTGAACACTTTGTCTCGAAATTCCTGTTTATTAGCGAAATAACGGTTATTTCGAACCTGTTCATTCATGACCTTCCATAATCGCTCTATCGGGTTTAAATTGGGACTGTAGGGAGGAAGGTAATGTAACTCAATATTGCTGATATAAGCCCAGTCCTTCACCAGATGCGCTTTGTTGTAACCCGCCCCATCCACAATAAGATGAATTTTTTGATGATAGTCAGGAT
>NZ_JONO01000029.1 GCF_000711895.1 Photorhabdus australis DSM 17609 | reverse complement strand
GCAATACAGTGACGACGAGGAATACCGTGAGTAAAATGCGTGTATTGTTTAAGCCACTCGCTCTGTAACTCACCAAATTCCTGAATCGATTTCCAGCCAGAAGCGCCGCATAATACAGCGGAGAAGGCTAAAAAAATCACATCCATTAATTCATGTTTTTTATTGATGTCAGAGCGAGGGTCTTCTATCTTGCTGATAAAATTAAAAATACTCATTATTAGGATCGCTTTTTTATGGAAGAGAGAGATCTTAACGTTTTAATGAGAGAAATGCCTATAAAAAGTCATATTCTGATTTTTATTTAACCAAAATAACCTTATTAAAAATGTGAGATCTCACCCTGGTGACTGGGGTGAGTGAGTGCAGCCAACAAAGAAGCAACTTGAAAGATGACGGGTATAATACTTTAAAACAAGGATTTGAGTTCTTAATACTAACTAATGAAGCTGTCCAAAATATTGTTGTTCTTATGATCCATGTAATTGAAGTAAGTATTAAGACTCCTTCTAATGCCATTATAAAATGTAAAAAAACCAACAAAATATTAGTACCAAAGTAAATATGTACAGTAAAAAACAATACTAAAGATAGGAATGACAACAAACAATGCTCAAATGCAATATTTGTAGTAACATATAAAAATTGAGTATTTATAGGTAACGTTAAATGAGGCTCTAACTTTAATGACTTGACCTTTTTAACCAGTAAGAAGCTTCCTCTGCCAAATAAAAAAAGATAAAAATTATCGACATTTATATTAAAAACAATATTTGTTGTCAATTTGTTTTTTAATACTCAATACATACCATTCAATATAGAAAAAACCAGATACTCCCCCATCCAAATTAACCTTAATATCAAAATAACCAATTGATTTAACTTAAGAATAATTTCAAATTAAAGAATTACCTTATGGTAATATTTATGTAGGAAACTAAATTTTCCATTAAAAATCAAAAATAAAAATAATATTTATATTGTTAATTTTATAATTAAAGAATTTTATCCTTGAAATCCAACTAAATTGTGAAAAGTGGATAACTAAATTTAGTTATAAAACATGTTTGTCAAATGAAGAAAAACAAAAATTTTGAGCCGTATCATAAATGAGGACACATTTAATAAAATGTTGTTGAAGTAAATAAAGTATCGGTGACTGCCAAAATAGTCACCGAATTCGATAATAAAACAACTATCACCCACCAATTACCATTACTTATTCTTCTAAAACGAACCTGTCATTGAATTAGCCAGTAATTTCCGTAAATTCCGCATTTCTCTTCCCTGATTGATGGCAACAGCACCCACTAAGATTTTATTTTCTGTACCAATCAAAATGGCTTTATCTGATTGCAAATCACCTTTGATATGCCAATTTTCAGCCTGCATTTTACCAATCATTTGAATGTTAATGCCCCATTGATCGGTCCAGAACCACGGAGCACCTGGTTGCGGGGGTTCCAGCCCCATCATGGCATGCGCTGCAACAGTCGCCTGACGGTTAGCATTTTCCCAGGTTTCCCAGCGCTGAAGTTCACCTGTCAGTGGTTCTCGCTGAAGGCAAACATCTCCGGCAGCAAAAATATCCGGCTCAGAGGTCCGGCAATGCTCGTCAATAACGATACCACCGTGGGTAACCAAACCCGCATCAACCGCGAGCTTATCCCTGAATTCAGCACCAATACCATAAATAATGATATCCCCGATCACCGTTTCTCCCGTGCTCAGCACCAGCACCAATTCATCCCCCCGCTTTTGCGCGGAAACAATGTTGGTATCAAGGAAAAATTGAACCCCTTTTTCTTGATGACGATTCAAAAGGTAATGCTGCAATAACGGAGGGGCACAACGTCCCATGACGTTATCAGCCTGCTCGATAACTGTCACGCTGGCACCCAGTTCACAGGAAGTTGCCGCCAGTTCCAAACCAATAACACCACCACCGACAATCAAAACCCGTTTATCTTCTTTCACTGCCTGGCGTAAACGTTGCGCATCATCCAATGTTCTCAGGGTATAAACATTCTTACCAAGTTGATCGAGTAATGGAAACCGTCTGGCCCTCGCGCCCATGGTGAGCAGGAGTTTGTCATATCTGAGCTTGCCGCCATTTTCCATAACCACACAATATTCCGCTGGAATAATACGACTGACCGGCTGACCTATACGCAAATCTATCCGGTTTTTTAGATAAAATTCTTCAGAGAACAGATACTTAGGTTCCATTTCCGATTGCGTCAAATACTCTTTTGACAAGGCAGGCCGTTCATAAGGTGCATGATATTCTTTACCTATTAAAATGATATCGCCATCAAACTGTTGCTGTCGCAAGGTTGCAGCAGCCATCGCCCCCGCTTGCCCCGCCCCGACAATAATAAAAGTCTGACTTCGCATATTACGCTCCTGTTTAAGAAGCCACCGGTTGAGCACTAACCATTGCCATTCCAGCCAACCATTCCCGAATAGGTTGGTAATAATGCCGTTGTGCCCGATATTCGCCATAAACAGACAGCGCGGCAAAAGCTGCAATCCAACAACGAATCTCCTGTCCGCCTTTGCCACCCTGAATAGCAATTGCTTCATCTGTTAATGAAGAAAGACGCTGTATATCTCCACGACAAAAAGTATTCAGCAATTCGTCATCCCATTGTGGATTCAATGGAACAGCAACATTTTCACCACGAACCAGCGCTTCTCCAACGGCAATCACTCGCTTTTGCCGTTTCTGGCGAGCCTCTTTTGTTGGGTTTCTGCCTGCTATCAATAATTCCTCAATTTGCGGTGAAGCAGCCTGTTCAATTTGTGGTATCGGTGGATCGTGTGATAAGCCACCAGAGCCTAACAACAATACCCGCTGATCGGTGGCAGACAGAAATTGACCAACTGCACGACCTAATGCAACCACACGATGACAGCCTGGTAATGGTTTGGCTGTGCAGTTAATAAAGACCGGGATGGTTGGATAACGCTGTAAATCCTGACAAAGCAGCATCAATGGCTGGGTAAAACCGTGGTCGACCTGCATCCGCCAGGATTGAGCAACATCAATTTCTGCATTATATAAAGCAGAAATTAATTCTTTCGCTGTGTTTTCAGGAACGTTTAGCGGTCCTTTACCAATATCCCAATCCTCTATAGCATTCGCTCTCACCCCAACACAAAACGCCGGCATGAGATCGTAGAAAAAGCCATTAAAATGGTCAGGTGCAAAAATCACAATTAACTGTGGATCAAATTCTTTCACCTGTTCAGCCAGTTGCTGGAAAACCTGCCGAACATGCTTTTCTGTCTTTTCAGCAGGGGAACAAAAATCCATCAAAGGTGTATGTGAGGTACAAATCAATTTAACGGTCATCTGAATTCCTCTTCTTATTTGGTGGCATGACTCCCGCTGTGGTCTGACGAATCCCACGGATACTTAACCCTGCATCAGCGGTTATCATTACTCCGGTTAAGGTGCGATTATTTGCACGAGAAGCAAGCATGACATATGGGCCGGTGAAATCTTCCGGCTGAGGTGTGAATTGCAAAGGTAAAATTGTACCGATGATTTCCGGTGGTAAGCTGTCTACAACAGATTGATCTTGCTGGGATAATGCCGCAGGACCTCGAAGATCACTTGGCATTCCACAAGGTGCAACACCATTAACTCTGATAACCGGTGCCAATTCGTAAGCTAGCTGGCGGATCATCCCGACTGCGCCATGCTTACTGGCGGTATACAGCACACCGCCTCCACCAGAAAACCATGACGAACCTGACAGCGTAAAAATCATGCTGCCTTCTGATGCAGTCAGGGCAGGCAATGCTGCTTTAGCGCCTAAAATGTACCCTTTCAGATTAACCGCCATCAGTTCATCAAACCCTTTGTCAATCTGTTCTGCTGATGCATCAAGCAAGCTAATTTTGTGATCCCAAATGCCAGCATTACCGACAAAACAGTCTAACTTGCCAAAACATCGGACAGTTTCAATCACTGCCCGCTCATTATCTGCAAAAGAGACAACATTACCTTGAATAACGCAAACATCTTTACCAAAGCAATGAACCAGGGCTGCTGCTTTTTCCACAGATAATTCCAGTATGCCAACTTTGGCGCCTTCAGCGATAAAACGCTCTACCAAAGCCAGTCCCAAACCGGAACCGCCGCCAGTTAATAAAATGACCTGATCTTCAAGCCAACTCATTATTACCCCTCCGGTACTGTGATATAGATTTTTCCATCCTCAACGACAACAGGATACGTTTTCAATGGTTCTGTCGCAGGAAGACAAAGCGCCCTCCCGGTTTTGAGACAAAAGCTGGCCGTATGCAGTGGACATTCAACTGTTGCATTGTCTTCCAGATACCCTTCGGATATAGAAGCATTGCCATGACTGCAACGGTCATCAACAGCATAGAACTCACCATCATAGTGAAAAAGGGCAATATCGGGTGTGTATTCAACCTTACGCGCTTCCCTATTCGGTAGTTCTTCAACAGTACATACAAATAACTGGCTCATCAGAATAAGACACTCAAGTTATGGAAAGTTAAAACCGCCTGGTCTAGGGTAATTTCACGCTGGCAAATCAACCAGCTACCAGTTTCCAAATTACGGCGAACACAATCCAACCGCTTACCGACATAAAAAGCTTCATCTCGCTCTTTTTGCGAACGGTACAGCAGGTAATTGGATTGAACATGAAATTGGTCAGGCGAATCAGTTTCAGTAATCACCAGATTTGTTATTAAATGGCGAGTGCGGGATGGTGGTTCTTCTGCCCACGCCATACCGGTTTCTAATCGGGCAATTCGGCGCTCAAGCTGAAATTTATTGTCGTTAAATAACCAAGTCGTTGGGGGTTGGATGCTCTTGCGCCGATCACGGGTTTGTGCATTCACAATAGTGCGCATGGTATAGCTGATATCTTCTGATAACAGCTCAAGCCAGTCGCGAAATTGCCATTCATCCAGTAAAGCTGCCTCGTAATACAGAAATTGGCTTATTTCATAATGCAGCTCTGACGTTACCCGCTTTTCTTTATTGATGATAAGTTCTTTCATTTAACCAACTCCCGCTGATAAGCCTGACTTTTTTGCTCTATCTCATCCCAGGTTTCACTGGTGAGTAAGTCAGCCCAACGTTGATACATGCCGCGGGCTACAGTTTCAGAAAAAACATCGTTGGTCACACCTGGAATTCCATCACCCCGTACCCTTTCTCGTCCCAGTCCCATTTCCAGACACAATGAGCTGTTACGAGCTTTGTAACCTCTGAGGACTTTCTGGATTTCCACCCAGTTTTCTGAATCATCTTGTTCCAGAAAACCTGACGGACCAAATGCACGAGTCGTACTGTTTTCAAACGCCTGTTTTACCTCCAGAGAAGCTGCTTTATCTGCAATGCAAAATGCCCATACCTCCACTTGGTCTGGCCCACGTGGATGCCAAACCCGCATAGTCGCAGTACCGTTTAGCCAGGAAAGTGTTGGGAAAATATTATTGTGGCCCGCAAGACGCAATGCCCGGACTTCCCCCAGACGTTGCGCTACTTCGGCATAGGTTTCACGATAATAATGGGCAACAGCACCATCAACCCAAACATTAGCATCCGGTTTTTCTGTCAGGAAAAACCCGCAACCGTGTCCATTTTGAGCGAATTGCACCGCATCTTTTGCCGTTTCCCAAACTGGCCGGGCAGTTTGCCCCGCACCCAATGCTTTTTCATCGTCACCCTCTTTTACCCCTAAAACCTGCACAGCAGAGGCATGACTAAATAAGGCATGGTACTGATCACCAGCAAACTGCTCAGCCGGGAATTTCCAGTTACAGTTGATGAGCCATTTTTGTACACCGCCAATGACTTCTGTTCCTCCCTCACGGCGATCAAGTACACCATCAAGATACCAGGCCATATCGCCGAGATAATCAATCAAGGACGGCGCCGTGGTATCCCAGTTACCGAAAATTAACCCTTTATAACTTTCCACACATGGCACTTCCTGGAGACCCCATTTTTCTTTACAAAGCCCGTGAGGATAAGCACGTGTTTCCAGCGGAACATCAACTAATCGCCCATCAACACCGTAAGCCCAGCCATGATAAGGACAAGTAAACGCGCGAGTATTACCACTATCGGCATAACAAACCCGCATAGAACGGTGACGGCATTGATTTAAAAAAGCTTTAACGGAACCCTCTTTCTGACGGACAACAACAACACTGTCCTCTCCCATATAAGTATTAAAAAAATCGCCCGGACGCGGGATTTGGCTCTGATGAGCCAGAAATAGCCAACAACGGCCAAATATTCTTTCAAGTTCTAATTGATAGAGTTCAGGATCGATATAAATCTGAGGAGTTACACGACCAGCTCGGGCATCAATCAGGCGGTAGATATCTGAATTTTTGCTCAATGTCATATTATTTTATCCTCATGTAAAAGAAAGGTTGACTTTTTGCCAACTTGCAAAATGAATGCTATTAATAGATTAATAATTTGTGAAATACATTGTTTGTTTAATTTAAGACTTTTTTTCGATATATGAGGAAACGGCAATGGAATTAAGGCACTTACGATACTTTATTGCAGTGGCAGAAGAATTAAACTTTACTAAAGCGGCGAAAAAATTACATACTGCACAGCCTTCGTTAAGTCAGCAAATAAAAGATTTAGAAGATTATATTGGATCTACATTATTAGAAAGGAACAAACGCAGAGTTTCTTTAACCAAATCTGGCGAAGTCTTCCTACAGCAAGCCAGAATCATTCTTGATAACGCCGAGAAAGCAAAAAAAATGGCACGAAAAGCGGCAGAAGAACAAATTGTGCTAACTATTGGATTTGTACCATCAGCCGAAGTTAAAGTATTACCTGAAGTTATTCCAACATTTCGTTTTTCTCATCCTGGATCAAAAGTAGAACTCATTAGTTTATTTCACCCAGGACAAGAAGAGAAATTATTACAAGGTGATATTGATGTCGCTTTTATGCGTCCACCCATAGAGAGCGATTATATTGATTTTAAAGTTATTCTTAATGAACCTCTGGTCGTTCTAATGCCCGCTAATCATAGACTAAGATACTGTGAAAAAATTTCAGTCAATGACTTACATGGTGAAAACTTTATTGCTACCGATCCGATACATTCCGGTATATTACAACAGATTATAGAAAATTATTTTTCTGAACATAATGTTGTCCCTAATACTATTCAGACAGCTAATAATCTCTTACTTATTTTAAATCTGGTCAGTATGAATTTAGGATGTGCAATCGTGCCATTCTATATTACGAGTATTATGACAGATTCCGTTGTCTGTCGGCCATTATCAGGATCTTCACCCACAATAGAACTCATAATGGCATGGCGAAAAGACAACAAATCAGAATTATTAGCACATTTAATAGATGTTGTTGAAAGTAAATATTTAAAAATATAACAGTTATCGTTTTCACATTTAATGCCAGACATATTAAGTATTAGTGAATATCCCTATCCACCGTTATATTAATAATGAATTAACCCAAAGAAAGTAAAGGAGATATCACGTGTCAATATCGACTAATCTTCAACATAAACCAGTACAACCTGAGTTTCATTCTCTTTGGTCTGCAATTGCCAGCGGTGAAGTTCATCTGCACTATATTGATGTAAAAGGGATAAAAACTCGTGTTCTTGAAGCTGGCAACGGCCCTACTCTGATTTTCCTGCATGGTATTGCAGGTCATCTTGAAGCCTATATGCGCAATATTTTACCCCATGCCGCTCATTTTCATGTACTGGCAATTGATATGTTGGGGCATGGTTTCACAGATAAACCCGCCTGTGCCTATGAAATTGACGATTATATAGAACACTTGCGGGATCTTATTGAAACATTAAATCTAAAGAAAATTCATCTTTCTGGTGAGTCTTTGGGGGGGTGGGTTGCAGCCCGATTCGCTGCAAAATATCCGCAATATATTCACCGCCTGGTATTGAATACTGCGGGCGGTATGATTGCCGATCCAAATGTAATGGAACGCCTGCGTACTCTGAGCTTGAATGCAGTGAAAAACCCAGATCGGGAAGCTACTCGCAAACGCCTTGAATTCCTGATGGAAGATCCTGATATTGTGACAGAAGACCTGGTTGAATCCCGTTTTGCTATTTATCGTCAGCCAGATATGTTGTCCGCGATGGAAAGCATCATGTGTCTGCAAGATATGGATACCCGTTTACGTAACCTCCTGACCGAAAATGAGCTAATGCAAATTCAAGCTGAAACGCTGGTATTATGGACAACCCACGATCCCACAGCCTCAGTTTCTGTAGGACAACGGCTTGCCAGATTGATCAAAAACAGCCGTTTTGTTGTCATGGAACAGTGCGGTCATTGGCCTCAATATGAAGATCCAGACACATTCAATCAAATTCATATTAATTTTCTGCTAAACGGCAATAAATAACGCCCTTTTCAAACAAGTGATATTCCAATCGGAATATCACTTCTATCGTCTGGCCTGGAGCAACAACCAATGAATAATGTGATAAACCATCTCAGCGAAAAACTGTTTCAATCATGGCGGAATAATCAAGCTATCGCTCCCATTTCCGATAATTATCCAGAATTGACATTACACGATGCTTATCTTATCCAGCAAAAATTTATTGCCCATCGTCTGGAAACAACTGGTGAACGAATTGTTGGTAAAAAAATCGGTATCACCAGCCAGACAATTATGGATCTATTGGGCGTAGACCAACCCGATTTTGGTATTCTTACCTCAGATATGTATTACGAAAATAATTCCGCTGTATCCGTTAAACAATTAATTGCCCCCAAAGCTGAAGGTGAAATTGGTTTTATTCTGAAACACAACCTGCGCGGCCCAGGTATTACGGTTTCAGATGTGCTGCAAGCGACAGATTATGTCGTACCTTGCATCGAAATTGTCGATTCCCGTATCCGTGACTGGAAAATAAAAATCACAGACACCATCGCTGATAATGCCTCATCAGGCTTATTTGTTATTGGCGATGGATCCCGTCTGCCATCAGAAATTGATTTAGCTGCCGTGACAATGACGTTGGAAAAAAACGGTAAATTAATTGACACCGGTATTGGTGCCGCGGCACTGGGGCATCCAGCTAATGCTGTTGCTTGGCTAGCCAATATATTAGGAACGTTGGATATGACATTGCTCCGTGGAGAAATCATTCTCTCCGGTTCTCTCGCCACCATGGTGCCAATTGATGCTGGTGATCAGTTAAAAATCAATTTACCGGGTCTGGGATCTGCTGGAGTCAATTTCGTCTGACAAGGTGAACTATTAAAAACCCAAATTACCTACCTCCCCAAAAAGAGGCGGTAGGTTCAGCGACTACAATATTTTAAAACTGACATTCATTTTCATAAGAGGAAGGAAGCAAAGGTGTACTTGTAAATTGATTTGCTGCTGCCCTATAAATAGTTGAACCGTATTCTTTCCACAATTGATGCATAACATACCAACCCAATAACATTTAATAATATTTTTACTGGGGCTGTCCTAGATAAGTCATTTGATCTAGGATATCCAAATGAGAAAAAGTCGGATTAGCCAATACAAGCATAACGGCATGTTTAGCGTGATTAGTAAGATGGCCGTTAAATTCAATATGATATGAACGATCATTAAGTAATTTATTAATCATTTTCTTACCCTATCGTTGAAAATAATATATAAATCTTGTATCACTATTTTGCCCAATACCGCAACGCCTTGCCTTCCTTCAGAGCCAAGAAGTATATGAAATCCTCCACCAAATTCAAGCCGCTGATATTGAATACCATCTTGCTATGACAACGACCGGACATCAACTTTGCGCCGCATAATAATTTAATGTGATAATTTCTTATCGCTAAGATAAAGGAGAATATTTTTTCTCAAATAAATTGCAGAAAACTATTATAGCTCTTACCAGAATCATAAAGAGATGCTAAAGTTGAGCCATATCAATATTTCTAACGAGCATACCATATGATCCAGGAAAAACGTGTTATTCGTCGAATCCAGTCCGGTGGTTGTGCGATCCACTGCCAGGATTGCAGCATTAACCAGCTGTGCATCCCTTTTACCTTGAATGAGCACGAGCTTGATCAACTCGATAATATCATTGAGCGTAAAAAACCCATCCAGAAAGGACAAACTCTGTTTAAAGCTGGCGACGAGTTGAAATCTCTTTATGCTATCCGTTCTGGAACAATTAAAAGCTACACCATCACTGAGGAAGGTGATGAACAAATTACCGGCTTCCATCTCGCTGGGGATTTAGTAGGTTTTGATGCCATCCTGAATACTCAGCATCCCAGTTTTGCACAAGCCCTGGAAACATCAATGGTTTGTGAAATCCCATTCGAAACATTGGATGACCTGTCTGGTAAAATGCCCAATCTCCGCCAGCAAATGATGCGCCTGATGAGTGGGGAAATTAAAGGCGATCAAGAAATGATACTGTTATTGTCAAAGAAAAATGCTGAAGAACGATTGGCTGCATTTATCCATAATCTTTCCCGCCGTTTCGCTCAGCGCGGTTTTTCACCAAGAGAATTCCGTTTAACCATGACTCGCAGTGATATTGGTAATTATCTTGGTTTAACCGTTGAAACAATCAGTCGTCTGCTTGGTCGCTTACAAAAAAATGGAACTCTCAGCGTAAAAGGTAAATACATTACTATTGAAAATATGGATGCACTCTCTGATTTAGCGGGAAAAAAATCTGTTTCAATTTCCTGATTTTTAAGCCAGATCATCTTATTTTGTTGATCTGGTTCACCTCTGACCTGTCCGGTTTGCTTATATTGGTTTATCTTTAGTATTGAAGATTAAAGAATGTTTTGTCTAGCCTCTGTGAGGAACCATTATGGCAAACTATCAAAACCTCTTAGTTGCAATTGACCCAAGTCAGGACGATCAACCGGCATTAAGACGTGCAGTTTATATCGTGCAACGTAACGGTGGCCGGATTAAAGCCTTCTTGCCTATTTATGATCTATCCTATGAAATGACCACCTTGCTTTCCCCCGAAGAAGCGAATGCTATGCGTCAAGGTGTGACCAACCAACGCACTGCCTGGCTTAAACAACAAGCTCGCTATTATCTGGAAGCCGGTATTGATATTGAAATAAAAGTGGTATGGCACAATCGGCCTTACGAAGCGATTATTCAGGAAGTCATTGCTGATAAACATGACTTGCTTCTGAAGATGGCACTCAAGCATGACAAGCTGGGATCGTTGATTTTCACCCCGCTTGACTGGCAGTTATTGCGCAAATGCCCATGTCCGGTATGGATGGTAAAAGATCAGGTATGGCCGGACCAGGGCTCTGTGCTGGTCGCGGTTAATCTATCTGGTGAAGAGTCATACCATCACGAATTGAACTTGAAACTAGTCAGAGAAACCCAAGATCTGGCAAATCAGATAGTGAAAAACCCGGAAATTCATTTGGTCAGCGCTTATCCTGTAGCGCCACTGAATATGAGTATTGAACTGCCGGATTTTGACCCAAGCGTTTATAACAACGCCCTGCGTGGTCAACACCTGATCGCCATGAAAGAGCTTCGCCAAAAATTCTGCATTGATGAAAAATATACTCACGTTCATGAAGGGCTACCGGAACAGGTTATTCCTGGAATGTGTGATGAAATGAGTGCTGGTATCGTTGTTCTCGGTATTCTTGGCAGAACAGGGCTGTCTGCTGCTTTTTTGGGAAACACCGCAGAACATGTGATCGACCATCTAAAATGTGACCTGCTGGCAATCAAACCAGATGGTTTTGAATGTCCAATTAAAGCTGCCAAAGGAACAACAGCAAAAGAATGATAGCAATTCAAATGTGTAAGGTACTTGTCTGTCTGTTCCGGTTATCTGCCACTTCCTCGACCAGACAGACGCACCACCAGCGTCACCCTAATCAACGAATTGCGGGATGAGTGAGTGCAGCCAACAAAAAGGCAACTTGAAAGATAACAGGTATAAATATTTTCAAGAGGGATATTAAATTAATGAATAACTTAGAAGATACAGAAAAATATTATGATGATTTAGCTAATAACTACGATTATTTCTATAATGACAACATAAGCCTGGCGGAAGATGAAATTATCAAAGACATTATTTCTAAATTAGTCATTCCTTTTAGCAAGGTATTAGACTGTGGTTGTGGTACTGGATTGGCAAGATATCTTATGAAAGATATTCCTTGTCAATATACAGGCATCGATATTTCAAAAAACATGTTAGAGATAGCAAAGAATAAATATCCAGAATGCCATTTTATTCATGGTGATTGCTCAAATATGCCCTATATAAATGACAATTCCGTTGATAATATTATTTCTCTGAATGGTGTCTTTTCTCACATTATTAATTATAAGGATGCTATACATGAAATGTGGAGAACACTCAAACCAGGAGGTAATCTATTTATTATGGTATACAGTCGCTTTGCTATGAAAAGACTACTTTCCGGCAAGGCTTTCAGTATAAAAAGCGGGTATGATATACGGAACAATATAAAAAAAATAAAGTCTTGTTCACCTGCTGTTTTTTGGTCGTTAAAATCATTAAAGAAAGAATTCAATTGCTTTAATGAAATTGAGATTTTTGGGTTAAATATACTCGCTAGCATTTTAAAAAAACAAAGCCCAATTGAGGATGTGATTTCTTTTTTGAGGATGGAAAGACGTCTTCCTCTGTTTGTACAGCAGTTTTCTCATGCATTAATTTTACAGGCTAAAAAATGAAAGAAATCATAATGTTTTTGAATTTTTCTCAATATGTTCCATATTTTATATCAATATTTAACGGGAAGACAAAGCCATCCGTCAGTGGATGGCTCTGCTTTTCATTATCATTATTGGTAACAATAATAGCGTCTCTTTCTCTTGGAACTTATAGTGTAATTATTTCATGTGGTTTTAGCCTATTATGCCAAATAATTATTATGTGCATTGGCTTACGATATAATATGGCTCTGCGACCAGATAAAACTGAAAGACTTATATTGTTGATTATTTTTATAAGCATAATTGCATGGTTGGGTTCAGGAAGTCCATCATCAGCAATATATATAAACATATGCGTTGATATTATTGGCACAGTTCTTATTGTGAAAAAATTATATCAACTACCAGATACAGAATCATTCTCCACCTGGTTTATTGGCACTATTGGATCTGGACTTGCAGTCTGGTATTTTTCTATTTCTATAGATAGCCTGGTTAGTTATATCTACTTAGTAACCGTTTTCTCTTCTAATCTTATTATTATGGGACTAATAACATTTCAAAAAATAAAGTTTTTAGAGAAAAGAAAAAACGATAAAATTTTTTAAATTCCCCATCACTAAACAAAGCTTTTTTACGGTTTTGTTATGTAGATAACGTCAACAAGTATTATCAATATCCAAAACCAGATTTTCCATTCTGGATTTCACCGCCAAATAAATGGCTCAGGCAGTGTAACGCCAAGGATCTCCTCCCGTGCTATATGCCAGAAAAGACGGATACTGGCTTTAACTTGATGAGTTTCTTGCCCCAGCGCCTTAAAGATCAGGCCGCACTGATTAGGTAAGCGACTAGCGCCGCTGGCTATACCCGTTTCCGCATCGTACTGCGGCACTATGCGCGCCAGAATATTATCGTGATGAATTTGAGGCGTCAGCAGGATTACGTTACCAAACACATGAAATGGTCCCATTACTCCCACGCTATTTAGCGGTTGTTTTTTGGGTTCCAGTACATAACGCTCTGTAAACAATATTTTGTCATCGAAATCAGTTGCCGTAATACA
This sequence comes from Photorhabdus australis DSM 17609, assembly GCF_000711895.1. GTDB lineage: Bacteria > Pseudomonadota > Gammaproteobacteria > Enterobacterales > Enterobacteriaceae > Photorhabdus > Photorhabdus australis. The sequence goes on along the minus strand of NZ_JONO01000029.1, from coordinate 56,444 downwards.
TGATGAGTAAACATCAAATTTAAATCCCTGATCCGCAGGGTGATATTTACGGCCAGACATGATTATCTCAGAATAAATTAGCGTTGCCGTTGGATGGATAACTATCTGAGTATCAGTGATAAACCGAGAGCCACTGTGAGGTATCACCGGATCAGGCATCATTTCCAAATAGCCTCCCCGCTCTATCTGGATGGTTTGTGCCTGCGCTGCGTAGTTATTCACCATTGAATGGATCTTGGTCGCTGATTGGGTGGTGACATGACCAAATGCATCCTGAGCGACATGAATATCCAGCGCTAACCTGTCTCCTTGCAATATACATCCCGATGTGGAGATCATAAATATGCATGGCATCTGTGGTAGTGCTTCATCCCAATACAATGCCCGCTGCACCAGATAAGGGACCTGACGCTCCATCTGAGCCAGAATACTGCGCTCATCACGCCGGGCAAACCCTAATCGTAGATAGCCACTTTTACCCACATCACCACTTGCCATCTGTGGAGGTTCATCCTGAAACAATGCAAATTCCGGGGCCTTGACACCAAGATCATGAACGCGTTGACGTGCTTCACTGCCATTTTGCTGCAAGCCGGTAGACGTCATTGTGTCGCCTGTAACGCATGAGTAAACAGGAAATCACGCATAATCATATCTACCAGCGCTTCAACACCCTCACCGGTTTTGCAATTAGTGAGGATATAGGGACGCTGACCGCGTACTACTCGAGTGTCACTCTCCATTACCGCCAAACTGGCACCGACATAAGGGGCCAAATCGATTTTATTGATCACCAGAATATCGGCCTGAACCAAACCGGGGCCATTCTTGCGCGGGATTTTCTCCCCTTCCGCCACATCAATCACATAAATATAAAAGTCTGCCAATGCAGGACTAAAAGTCAGTGTGAGATTATCACCACCACTTTCAATCAACACGACATCGCTGTCAGGAAAACGCGCTTCCATTTCCTCCACCGCAGCAATATTCATACTGGGATCTTCTCGTACTGCTGTGTGAGGGCAAGCACCGGTTTCTACACCAAGTATTTTCTCCTCATCCAAAATGCCTTTCAGTGTCCGCTTGACCTGTTTGGCATCCTCAGTAGTGACAATATCGTTGGTAATAATCAGCGGTTTTATTCCACGCTGGATCAAAATAGGTGTGATAACTTCAATAATGGCGGTCTTACCTGAACCCACTGGACCACCAATACCAATACGGGTAATTTTTTTCACAGAATTTCCTCACACGATTAAGACGTAGTTTAAAGCGATATCAGGGATCAAGTTAGTTACTGAATAGCCGGGTAAAAGCACTAACATGTAATGCTGCCAGTACATCTGTCACGGGTGCATAAGATGTCATCTGCTCAACTCCCCCTTTCTCCGCCTCGTCACAAAACAGCTCAATATCCTGATTCAACAAGAACAAAATACGTTGAATCTCAATATGGGTAATACGCATTAGACGTATGGCCGCACTGAGTATTGTCATTGCAACGCCATATTGATGCATAACGATCACTTCACGCGAAGTAGCGCCCAATGCACTCATGACCACCGCCAGGGTAATCGGATAAGTGCCGGCAGCAATATCGCCCTTTATTTGTGCCAGCCACCATGCAATCAACGACTCACCCGTTACCTCAACAGCCATTTCTGCTAACTTTTTCCCCATCCGCGTTACCATAGTGCGACTTTCTTCATTCAATTTGCGGTTAAGCACTGCCCAATCATGAGAGATAACGGCATCATGCTGGCCACTATTTAATGCCTGACAAGCAGCAGCGACCGCACGACCATCACAGCTAACAGCCTGTAACAGCGCTGTCCGGGTAAATTCGCTTAGCGTCGCCACGTCATAGACGATTTTACTTTGAATCGCTGATTCCAAACCGTTTGAGAAAGAAAACGCGCCAACAGGCAACACTGAATCCGCAAATTGCATGATTCTAATTAAGCAGAGAGCATTCATTTCAGTTTAATCACATGCTGATTGAGAAATGTGTTATCGACATGAACGTGTGTTGCGGAATCCTCTGCACCACCAAATAATAAACGTGCCTCAGCGTTATTAAGAGAAGGTAAGATTTCTTCTCCTTTGACAAAAGAGTAAGGCAATGCATGAAAACCATGAGTTTTCATGACTGAATCCATTACCTTAGTTGATACTGTCAGCGGAATATAAATTTGGTTATTTTTAATCACAGATTTCCAATGTTGATTACCCAAAGCGTGACCAAGTTCAAAACTGGTTTTCATTATCGTTTCTGCATCCATTGACAATAATGACTTCAGATGAATAACCATCACATCACGCAAACTCATCTGCACAACAACAGATAATCCTTTGGCTTCATCCCACAATAAAATATCGCCATCAGACAATACCTGATGACGGTCAAGAGAAATACCCAAATCCAACCCATTAAGCGTGGATTTACGGCAACGGCTTTTCTGAGCTTCCCATTGCGAAAGTACCAGGATATCCGGCGAGATCCCCTGTAAGCGATCTCGCCAGAAAACATCTTTTTTGGCATTACCAAGAATATGTTCAATAATAATCATTAAATAACCCTCTAAACGCGTGGATCGGTTAATCGGGCCAGAAAAATATTCTCTGACCAGACAGTAAAAAATAGATCAACTGAAAAAATAACGCTGATTTAACGCGACTGTCCTGACCGGTTTCACTGTGGCGTATTCACCATTCACCTTGACGGCAAAGGTTTCAGCATCCACTTCAATGGTTGGCGTTTCGGCATTACGTACCATATCTTGCTTAGAGATAGCCCGGCAGTTGCGTACCGCCATGACCTGGCGCGCCAAACCAAGCTGCTCTTTTACCCCTTGTTCCATTGCCGCCTGAGATACAAAAGTGACACAAGTTTCTTGAAGCGTTTTGCCTAATGCGCCAAACATCGGACGATAAAATGTCGGCTGTGGTGTCGGCAATGAAGCATTCGGGTCACCCATCACGGCCCAGTTAATCATACCGCCTTTGATGACTAACTTAGGTTTTGCACCGAAGAAACGCGGCTCCCATAATACAAGATCAGCCATTTTTCCCACTTCGACTGAACCAAGTACGTGGCTTATCCCCTGCGCAATCGCCGGATTAATCGTAATTTTGGCGACGTAACGTAATACCCGGAAATTATCGTTATCCGCTGCATCTTCCGGTAGCTTACCGCGTGCTGCTTTCATGGCATGGGCAGTTTGCATCACCCGTAGCCAGTTTTCTCCTACTCTCCCCATTGCCTGAGAGTCACTGGAGAACATCGACAATACCCCCATGTCATGTAAGACATTTTCCGCTGCAATGGTTTCCGAACGCACTCGGCTCTCAGAAAAGGCAACATCAGCCGGCACATTGGGATTAAGATTATGGCAAACCATAATCATATCAAACAGTTCTGCTTGACTATTGATTCCGTAAGGCAACGTGGGATTGGTGGAGCTGGGTAACACATTCATCTGGCTGGCAACTTTAATAATATCTGGTGCATGCCCGCCGCCAGCGCCTTCTGTGTGGAAAGTATGAATGGTGCGCCCTTCAAAGGCATCAATCGTGTCCTCAACATAACCCCCTTCATTTAAACTATCGGTATGCACCGCCACCTGAATATCCATTTCATCCGCCACTCGCAAGGCATGACGCAATGCAGAATTAGTTGCTCCCCAGTCTTCATGCACTTTTAATCCGGCAACACCGGCCTTAATCTGCTCCACTAATGGCATAGCCACCGCAGCATGGCCTTTTCCCAAAATACCTACGTTAACCGGTAAACTTTCAAAAGCACGTAACATACGGTGAATATGCCACGGACCCGCTGTGACCGTCGTTCCGTTAGTACCATCAGTGGGACCAACGCCACCACCAAAGAAAGTTGTCACACCATTGGACAAAGCATGTTCAGCTTGCTGGGGAGAAATGAAATGAATATGGGTATCAATACCTGCCGCCGTGAGGATCAGATGTTCACCGGATATTGCATCAGTACTGACGCCCACCACCATACCGGGCGTAACTCCATTCATCATACTGGGATTACCACTTTTACCTATCCCGACGATGCGGCCATCTTTTATACCGACATCGGCTTTAATGACACCCTGGCGTGCATCCAAAATAGTGACGTTGGTAATCACCAAATCCAGTACGTTCGCACTGGTCATACGGTTATCTGCACCCATGCCATCACGCAGCGATTTACCCCCGCCGTAGACTGACTCCTCTCCATAACCGCGCAGATCTTTTTCAATTTCAACAAACAGATTGGTATCACCCAAGCGAATCTTATCACCAATAGTCGGACCAAAAAGACCCACATATTCCTGCCGGGAAATGGTTGGCATAGTTTTATTCCTTTGTTCGAAAAATTTTCCGACGTTCGAATCCTACCTTGAATTTATGTGATGATTTTATAACCCAGTTCTATTACCTGGCATTACCCGGCATGTAACCATGTTTCCTCTACATGCTCAGCAGTAGCAACAAGGCGTTTACCTGCCCAACCATCAACTAGGTTATTAAATCCATAAACATTTTGTTTCCCACCAATCGGGATCAGCGACACTTCGATTTCATCACCGGGTTCAAAACGAATTGCAGTTGTTGCGGTGATATTGAGTCGTTTACCGAACGCCGCCGCGCGATTGAATTGCAGGGCTTTGTTCACCTCAAAAAAATGAAAATGAGATCCAACCTGAATAGGACGATCACCTGAATTACGAACTTTCAATTGAATAACCGGGCAATCTTCATTAAAGGAAATTGGGTCTTTAGCTAAGATATATCCCCCTAATGGAATAATGTCTTCTTTATTATTTTTCATCGGAAAATCTCTACGTTATAGACGTGAATCAAGACTATAAATTAATATTTTGTCTGGATAACTTTTCCTGCTATATAATCTATCCCAAAAATCATTGAATAGGATCATGCACAGTTATCAGCCGACTGCCATCAGTAAATATTGCTTCAACCTGCACATGCGGAATGAGATCAGCCACACCATCCATAACATCTTCTTTAGTTAAGACATGCCTTGAATCATTCATGACTTCTTCTAACGTTTTCCCCTCTCTAGCCCCTTCCAGGGCAGCAGCGGTAATAATAGCGACAGCTTCAGGGTAATTGAGTTTTAAGCCGCGAGACTTACGCTTTAATGCAACATCAGCCAGTGTATATACCATGAGTTTCTCAATTTCTCTTGGCGTTAATTGCATAAAACCCCCTAATAATTGGTTATTCCACACAGTTACAATATTATGTCAAAGCGGTTCTGAGTGCTGAGCAATATATCCTTTAGAAAAAAAGTTTTGACATAAGAATCATATTATGTCAATTAAGATATTCTCCTTGAAACAAGTTAGTCCTCTTACCTCTTATTTAAGTTTATCCAAGGTAATATTACAAGTTGACTATTATTATGGTTTAGCAGAAAACCGTACATTATTGCGTACAGAGGATACTGGCTGTTTTTGTCTCTTAGAAATCACCCGCAAACGGGTTTAATATTAATAGGTCTCTTATATGCATAAAAAACGCGCGTTTTCTCTTCTTGTTGTTCTGGTTGCTGCCAATATACTTGCCTGGATGTGGGCATTTATTGCTTTCCGTCATCATACAGTAATGATGGGGGCAGCTTTGTTGGCTTACGGTTATGGTCTACGCCATGCGGTAGATGCCGATCATATCGCCGCGATTGATAACGTCACTCGCAAACTAATGCAACAAGGTAAATCACCCATTGCGGTCGGCGCTTTCTTTTCTCTGGGACACTCGACCATTGTTATTCTGGCCTGCCTTGCCATCGTGCTGACCTCAATGGCTTTTAAAGATCAGATGGGTTGGGTCCATGATTATGGCGGTATTATTGGTACCTTAGTTTCTGCTTGTTTTCTGCTAGCAATAGCGTTGATTAATTTACTGATACTGAAAAGCGTTTATCAGAAGTTTCAGGAGATCAAACGTGGAAGGAATTTAGCTAAAAATAATTTAACCGAATTAGAAACAACGCCAGGAGGAATAATGACCCGTTTGTTCCACTCAGTCTTCCGATTGGTGAATAAAAGCTGGCATATGTATCTGGTCGGTTTTCTATTTGGCTTGGGTTTCGACACCGCTACCGAAGTTGGGTTGTTAAGTATATCCGCTGCCGGCTCTCTCAGCGGACTTCCGCTGTGGTCAATAATGGTCTTTCCTGCCCTATTTGCCAGCGGGATGGCGCTAATCGACTCACTGGATAATTTTGTTATGGTGGGAGCTTATGGCTGGGCTTTTTCCCAGCCAACGCGCAAGATCTACTACAACATGACTATTACCGCCGCCTCCGTCGCCGTAGCGTTATTTATCGGCGGACTGGAAGCACTCGGGCTTATCGCTGACCAGTGGGATTTACATGGCATTTTCTGGGACACCATTGGAGCATTGAACGACAATATGGGTAACGTTGGTTTTTGGGTCGTTGGAATTTTCATTTTGTTCTGGACATTATCAGTGATGAATTATCGCTGGCGGGGATACGACACGCTGGAGATTAAGTAACAAACACGAAATTCTTTACCCAATGCGCCGTAAAACCCCGTCCTTCAGCTGTCTTTCATAGGGTATAAATAAGAACAAAAATGCCGATCTTGAATATCGGCATTTTGCTGTAGAAGGAGAAGATTAATTTAATGCTTTAACGCTTCAATTTTATCCCGGCTCAGCCCGGTACTGGTGACAATAATGTCCAGACTCACGCCATGCCGTAATAAGGCCCGAGCCGTTTCCACTTTACCTTTCTCTCGGCCCAGTTCAATACCTTTCTCTCGGCCCAGTTCAATACCTTCCTCTCGGCCTAGTTCAATACCTTCCTCTCGGCCTAGTTCAATACCTTCTTCTCGGCCCAGTTCAATACCTCGCTCAAGCCCTTTTTGTTCAAGCTGTTCTGCAATAGTCATCAACATCGTTTCATGCTCCGGAGATTGTTCAATCAGTTGATGGACAAATTGGGAGAGATCCAGCGTATGCCCATTCAGTAAAATATAGTGTAACACCACATTGCGCTGCTCGGTTGTATTATACCCTGCATTCAGGAGTTCCACCAATTGGGGGACCCATTCCAGCATATCCCGGCAGCGAATATGTTTTTGCACCAGTTCCATCAGGGCAACGCCTTTATGCGTCAGGATCTCTTCATCGCTGAGTACACTGACGTCCACCAACGGAAACGCCTGACGGTATAAGTGGGTAGCCTGTTCAGGGAGCGTAAAACAATCCAACCACCGGTTTGAGTAAGGATATGGACGAACCTCACCATGATAAAACAGCAACGGCACCACCAAAGGGAGTTCGGTATGGCCTTTTTTCAGGTGGGCCGCCATGGCTGACATGGCATAATACATCAGCCGCCAGGCCATCAACGGGTCAGGGGTGGACTGATGTTCAATCAGACAATAGATATAGCCCTGTCCCCGAGCCGTTTCAACCGAGTACAGCACATCACTGTGCAGTTGACGTAAATGCCGATCCACAAAACTGCCGGGCTCCAGTTTCAATGTGGCTAAATCACACAACAGCTGGATCTCTTCGGGCAGGTAAAGGGATAAAAACTCCCTGGCCGTTTCAGGCTGCGTTAAAAAGTGCTTGAATAACGCATCATGGTGAGGCCGTTTTTCTTTCTTTGCCACAATCTGTTATCTCTGTCTTATCAGGTAATCATTACTACCCATTGTCTATCCCCGTCACCTATCTGTCTTTCAGAGAGTGTCGCAAAAGCTCTCCCTTATCAGCTAAGAACAGGGTTCCCATTCCAAACTCGGCTCCTTTATAACAACATTTAAAGAGAAGTACTTCCTGTCTACTATGCGATCAATAATGCTCTGGCGGAATTTCTTATTTTCATAAATTACACATGCCAGAGAAGCTTCACGATTTTGTTTCCTTTAATAAAAACTTTGATCATGCCTCAGGCACAGAGTTCCCTTCTTAAGCAAATCTCAGTTTAAATTAAAACCCCACAAAATATTTATGTGGGGTTTGTAAGTTACAATGATACGAAATCACAGTGCTCGCAGGATTGCTTCTACACTCACCTTCGCATCACCAAACAACATTTGGCTATTGTCTTTAAAGAATAGTGGGTTCTGCACACCAGCGTAACCGGTATTCATGGAGCGTTTGAACACAACAACGTTCTGTGCCTTCCAGACTTCCAATACGGGCATACCGGCAATCGGGCTGTTTGGATCTTCCTGTGCTGCCGGGTTAACGGTGTCGTTAGCACCTATGACCAATACCGTATCGGTATCAGAGAAATCATCATTGATTTCATCCATTTCCAAAACAACATCGTAAGGAACTTTTGCTTCAGCCAACAGTACATTCATATGTCCGGGCAGACGTCCCGCAACAGGATGAATACCAAAACGGACCTTAATTCCCTTTTCACGTAGTTTAGCGGTGATGTCATGTACCGGGTACTGTGCCTGCGCAACAGCCATACCATATCCCGGTGTGATAATGACAGAAGTTGAATTTTTCAGCAGCTCAGCAACTTCTTCAGCCGTGGTTTCGCGATATTCTCCCATCTCCTGATCATCACCGGTTGAAGAACCATCAGTACCAAACCCACCCGCGATAACACTGATAAAAGAACGGTTCATTGCCTTACACATGATGTAAGACAGAATCGCCCCCGAAGAACCTACCAATGCACCCGTTACAATCAGTAAATCATTGCTCAACATGAAACCCGCTGCCGCCGCTGCCCAACCTGAATAGGAGTTCAGCATTGAAACCACTACCGGCATATCGGCACCACCGATAGAAGCCACCAAGTGCCAACCAAATGCCAATGCAATGGCCGTCATGATCAACAGCGTGAATATTTGTAAACCAGTACTTTCCGTTTTCACAAAGGTAATTAGTAATACAAAAGAGATAACCAATGCCGCAAGGTTTAATTTATGGCGATTTGGCAACATCAGCGGCTTAGAAGAAATTTTCCCACATAATTTACCAAATGCGACAACAGAACCTGTGAAGGTAACCGCACCGATAAATACTCCCAGGAATACTTCTGTCAGATGGATATTTTCCATTACCGGCTCAGCAAAATTATCGTGAGCAATAAAACTGTTAAAACCGACTAATACAGCGGCTAAACCGACAAAGCTGTGCAAGATGGCGACCAGCTCCGGCATTTCAGTCATTTCAACTTTATTCGCCAGACGAATACCAATAACCGCACCAATCACCATCGCCAGAATAACCCAAACAACATTTCCAGTATCTGGCCCAAAGATTGTCGCAATCAATGCAATTGCCATCCCAGTAATACCAAAAATATTCCCGCGTTTGGAGCTTTCATGACGAGACAAGCCTGCAAGACTAAAAATAAATAAGATAGCAGCAACAATATATGCCGCTGTAACTACTCCACTCGACATAAATTACCCCTTAGTCCTTACGAAACATTTTCAGCATGCGTTGAGTCACAGTGAAACCACCGAAGATATTAATGCTGGCAATTAAAATAGCGATAAATGAAAAGAAACTGACCCATCCACCATCACCAATTTGTAATAACGCCCCAACGACAATAATCCCCGAAATCGCATTAGTTACCGACATCAGCGGTGTATGCAAAGCATGGCTGACATTCCAGACCACGTAATAACCCACCACACAGGCCAGTGCAAATACAGTAAAGTGAGACAAGAACTCTTTTGGCGCAACATTCGCTAACCAACCAAACAGAATAATAGCCAGTGCCAGTAAACCATATTTTAACCAAGGTGAAGTAGGTTGAGGTTTTGGCTTTTCTGCTTTGACCGGTGCCGGTTTTTCCTTCGACTGGACAGAAACCTGAATGGGTGGCGCTGGCCAAGTAATTTCCCCTTCTTTTACTACCGTCACACCGCGAATAACAACATCGTCAAAATCAATATCGATTTCGCCATTTTTCTCTTTACACAACAGCTTGAGCAGGTTAACCAGATTAGTACCGTATAGTTGTGAGGATTGTGTCGGCAAACGGCTTGGCAAGTCTGTGTAACCAATGATTTTCACCCCATTTGCTGTAACAACCAACTTGTCTGCTTGTGTTAATTCGCAGTTACCGCCCGTTTGAGCTGCCAGGTCAACAATCACGCTACCCGGCTTCATAGATTCAATCATCGCTTTAGTGATAAGACGTGGAGCCGGTTTTCCTGGGATAAGCGCAGTGGTTACAATAATATCAACCTCTTTTGCCTGTGCAGCAAAAAGCGCCATTTCAGCTTTAATAAAAGCTTCGGACATCACTTTTGCGTATCCATCACCACTGCCGGCTTCTTCTGCAAAATCCAGTTCCAGAAACTCAGCACCCATGCTCTGAACTTGTTCTTTTACCTCAGGGCGGGTATCAAACGCACGAACAATAGCCCCCAGACTACCCGCTGCACCAATAGCCGCTAAACCAGCAACACCAGCACCAATAATCATTACTTTGGCTGGCGGAACTTTTCCAGCGGCAGTGATCTGCCCCGTAAAGAAACGACCAAATTCATGAGCGGCTTCTACTATTGCACGGTAACCGGCAATATTCGCCATAGAACTTAGCGCATCCAGTGACTGTGCTCTGGAAATACGTGGTACCGAATCCATAGCCAAAACCGTGACTTTGCGATCAGACAATTTTTGCATTAGCTCAGGATTTTGTGCCGGCCAAACAAAGCTAACCAACGTACTCCCTTCTTTCATTAATGCAATTTCGTCATCCTCAGGAGCATTAACCTTCAGGATAATATTTGAGCACCAAATATCATGGCGATCAGTAATTTCAACCCCTACTTGTTGGTAAGCACTATCCTCAAAGCTGGCTAAATGCCCGGCTCCACTCTCAACAACGACATTGAATCCCAATTTCAGCAGTTGTTCCACAGTACCTGGTGTGGCGGCAACACGTGCTTCATTAGTCAGTCGCTCTTTTGGTACACCAATACGCATAATGTCCCCTTATTAAGGCTTAAGATTAATGACGATTATTGCTTGTTAAGGTCAATTTATCGACTAAATTAACTTTATTACTGCCATTAGCAAAATCTATCAACGAATATTTTAATAACCAACTGAAAGTACTATCGGTGATCCATCACTAATGAGTTAGGAAAATAGCTAAATAGTATTACTAAAATAAATTGAAATTTTAACCAGGTCATTCACTATGTTGATGAAAACTTATGGTTCCACATTCTATAAGTTTGTATTTATTCATACTGATAGCATAAATTCGTGGGACATTGGCTATTATTACATGTAATAATTGTGAACTATGCGATACACAACTATGTTCAGCAAGTTATAAATATTTAATGCGCAAGGCGGAAGGATTTTTTTATGAAGCTGAAAACAACGATCATCGCAGCCGCGGTGCTCTCATTAACTAGTATTACCGCTGCTCAGGCAGCTCAGGAATTATCCCCGGAGAAAGCAGCAGAACTGAAACCGTTTAAACGCATTACAGTGACAGGTCCTTTTAATGCTATTTATGAAGCTGCCGATGCCGTTTCCCGTCGAGCAGATAAAATGGGAGCGGATGGGTTCTATATCCAGAGCCTTGACGATCTAAATAATAGCGGCAACCTGCGCGTTGTAGCTGACCTGTATCACAAAGATGCAGAGAAATTTGACAATTCAACTAAATATCGCATGTTCCGTGGTATTAAAGAATTACCCAAAACAGAAGCTGTTACACTGGAACCATTCGATACGGTGACCATCAGTGGCTTTTATTCCAGTGAACCAGATTTGAATGACGCTATTGCAAAAGAAGCAAAGAAAAAAGGCGCTGATTCTTTCTTTATTGTGCGTCAGTTCTCAACCAATGATGGCGGCAATCAAACAGTTACAGCTTATGTTTACAAAGCAGATGCGCCAAAACGTCAAATTCAGGCTGATGAAGCCGTTATCCCGGCTGATTCAGACTCAGGACGTGCGGCGCTGGCCTCTGGCGGAGAAGCGGCTAAGAAAGTGGAAATTCCGGGGTTAGCCTCTTCAACATCAACCAGTAATTCTGTTGGCCGTTTCTTTGAAACTCAATATTCTAAAGGCGAGCGTTACACCGTCACGCTTCCTGATGGCACGAAAATCCAGGAATTAAATAAAGTCAGTGCCGCTCAGATGGCGCCTTTTGATTCCATCACTTTTTCAGGCTATTACAACAGCATGACTGATGTTTCTTATGAAGTTGCTAAACGTGCGGCAGCGAAAGGCGCTAAGTATTATCATATCACTCGTGAATGGCAATCCAGTGGTGGAACTTCTACTATTAGTGCAGATCTATTCAAGTAACCGATTCAACCTAAGAAAAAGGCACACATGGTAATCATATGTGCCTTTTTTACTGAAGGATAATCAAATTCTTAGCTAGCAGATTCTAGCTTCTGGCGAATGCAATCAATGGCGTTTTGTATAGTCACCATTTCTTCCGCTTCTGAATCATCAATAGTTATCCCGAAACGCTCTTCCAGAGCCATGATCAACTCAACATTGTCTAATGAGTCAGCTCCCAATTCCTCAAATGTCTGTGTGGTAAGAATCTGGGCTTCGGGTATTCCAAGTTGTTCTGCAACAACGCTTTTAACATGATTCTCTAAATTTTCCACGCTATTATTTTCCTAATGTACTAATACGCGGGGAAACTTATTGTTTCCCCATATCTCATTGATAAGATCAGCTATTTACACAACAGTTAGGTGAATAAATGCCCCTGAGAATCGGGCACTTTCCGGGATATAACATAAAAGACGTTGATCTTTCTTCAGTTTACCCGAATTAATAAGCTCTTCTAGCATGATATAAATAGAAACCGCCCCAGTATTCCCTTTAGTCGTTAAGTTAGTAAACCAGCGGCCCTGATCGATACTGAAATTAATATCATCAAGACCTGCTGACATCTTCATTCGGAAATATTCAGATGATATATGAGGTAAAAACCAATCAATGGAGTCTGCTGATAAATTACGCTTTTCTACAATTCTTCTCAAAGGTTCACTAAGCGTATATTTAACAACCCTCTCATTTAAGTGTCTAACATCTTGTTTGATACAGAAAACAGAGTAGGCAAGCCAGTCAGCTGGATTCATTTGCGACCAACCTCTTAAACTGCCATCCGCTAATTTTTCTGCACCAGCGTACATACATGTATCTAGCTCATTAGCAAAAGAGTACATGTCTATCCAATCAATTCGTAACGAAGTACCATCAGCCCGCGGTTTATTTTCCAGCAAAACAGCGCCAGCACCATCAGAAAGCATCCAACGCAGAAAATCTTTCTCAAAAGCAATTTCAGGACGCAGTTCCAATTCTGCAACTCGAGCGTCACTTTCATTCTGGAAATTACGCGCATGTAGTACAGATGAAACTGTTTCCGATGCTGTTGCAACCGCATTACTTGTCGTTCCCGAAAGCACAGACAAATAAGCATATTTCATCGCTGTCACGCCTACCATACAAGAGCCTGAAGTTGAAACAACTTCACAAGGTTCATTCTTAAGTTCACCATGAACCATAACGGCATGACCAGGTATAATTTGATCTGGGATAGCAGTACCTGCCGCCAGACTTTGCATATCATCTAAAGAAAAGTGTTCATCGACCAAACCTTTTACTGCTTCAGCCGCTAATTCAGCACTTGAATGAGTTGCTTCACCAGTTTCCGGATCCAAAGCATAATGGCGAAACTTGATACCATTATTACGCAGTACTATATGGCGAGATCTTGATGGTTTGTTACCAACAAAACCAAGGACAGATTCCATTGTGTCATTATCTATGGGGTTTCCCGGCATAAAAGCGGAAACTTTAGTGATATAAACGTTATTACTCATTTACTTATCTATCTCCTTTATTATCATAGCGGGCAGAACCGGATGGTTGTTCATAGTATTCTTGTAATTCATCAAGACGTTTCTTAAGTAATATTGTAAGTACACGGCGAACAACGATTGAAATAGGCAAAACAACTAACACCATCAGTACCAAATAGATCACAAACAGAGTTAATAAAGAACGCCTTACCCATTTTCCCCGTTTACCTACACGGTGAATAAAACCGGACCAAACTTTAAATCCTCGGTGTATAGAATGTTCACCGAAAATAAAAGATTTATTTACAAATACCGCTCCTAAACCTTTCAACATTGGGGCATCATCTTTCTCTTTATCCGCCTTAAGGGCTGTTACCAACGCATCCCCAAAACGTTTAGCTCCCTGGATATCTTCCTTTGACACTCCAGCTGGAGGTAAACAAGAAAAAGGTTGTTTTTTTCCAGTCATTAGCCATAGCGGAGTTGTGAATAATGTTATAAAGAAGTTCGTTTTATCAAAAAAAACCACGTTGTCGCGTAAATACGCTCCATTTTCATGTAAAAGTTTTTTGACTGTTTCTTGAGCCATCAACCACAAGTTTCGGCAAGCAATAACCGTTACTACCGGTTTGCCATTAAGCAACCGTTTTCCTTCTTTGCTCTTAAGAAATGCTGTTATTGGAAGAGATGGGGCCGAAAACCAAACCTGATAGCTTAATATCACCAGGTCAAAAGACTCCTCATCTTCCAGATGTAAAGGGGCTATCTCTGGTGAATCTAACTGTACTGTTTCAGGAAAAACATTAACAAACGCAGAAAACGACCAAGGAAATGGAAATTCTGGAATCGGTTTCAGAACAACTTCACGAATGTATATTTCATCAGATTCATGCAGAGGTGAGATCAGACTTTTCACCACCTCGATTAATTGACCACTTTGAGAATACGACACAACCAGAACACGTTTCATATGTTCTAACCTTATGAATATTCAATACTGAGCCATTCATTGGCGCCTAAAAGATAATAATTCTAATTCGAATAACAATTATCCCTAACTATCTGTCTGGGAATTTTTTTTGCATATATACATAATCATTCCAGAAAATTAAAAACATATACAAAAAAATAAGCTAATAAATGACGAGTTAATATTTTCACAAACAATATAAATCAAAGAAGTCTTTGTCAACATAATTTTCTAATTTTTATATAATAATAGTTTTATATCACATTAAAAAAGTTTAATTTGTCACTACTGAAAATAGTTAATAAAAATATATTAACCTCAATCCAAAATTAACAAAATCAATTAAAACAAACAAAATTTAAAAATAAAATCAATTGGTTAGCCCATATTTCCATTTTAAACCAATAAAAGCACAATATTATAACCAGACAATATTTAATGGATAAACCTGACTAATTAACATATAAACATGGAATTATTATTACCTGATTGAAATATTACATGGAAAAATAAAAATCAAATAGGATAATTCTATCTATTACAATTATTTCTATTAAATTTGATATTAATTGAAGAATTAAAATAAAAACTACTTAATTAGTAATAAGATCAATATGCTTTACTTATCATTTATTTCTCTTAACACAATAAGCAGCACTGTAAAGATTACTCACATAAATTTATAAGAGTAAGCCGTATGGCATCACGCTTTGACCATCATCAATTAGTGCATAAATTTTATGGTAATTTGCATAGAAAAGCATTGCATCCAGCACATCCCCTCCGTAAAATCGCCCACTAATTCTAGGTTTAACCAGTCTGTTTTTCCGTTCTGTACAGCTTGGACGCGATGAAAACCCAATACCCAATTCATCTGTTATGATCAGGGTAATGAACTGGCTAATCATGCAGTTTGTGTCATTTTAGGAACATATCTTTGGAAAAAAAACTAGGTCTTACAGCTCTTACTGCCTTGGTACTCAGTTCTATGGTCGGTGCTGGTGTTTTCAGCTTACCGCAGAATATGGCTGAAGTTGCCAGCCCAGCAGCATTAATGATCGGCTGGGGAATAACAGGTATCGGTATCCTGTTTCTGGCCACAACATTGTTACTTCTTTCCCGTCTTCGCCCAGATCTTGATGGGGGAATTTTCACTTATGCCAAAGAAGGCTTCGGTGAATTAATAGGCTTCTGTTCTGCCTGGGGATATTGGTTATGTGCAGTCGTTGCCAATGTTTCTTATCTGGTCATCGTTTTTGCCGCCTTAAGTTTTTTTACTGATAAAGAGGGGGTAGTCATTTTTGGTGACGGTAATACCTGGCAGTCCCTGTTGGGAGAATCTATTCTACTCTGGTTCGTACACTGGCTGGTACTTCGTGGCGTTCAAACCGCAGCCGGAATCAATAAACTGGCAACAATGGCAAAATTATTACCTTTAGGTGCTTTCATCATTCTTGCTGCGATAGCATTTAAGATGGATGTCTTTGATCTTGACTTTAAAGGTATTGACCTGGGTGTTCCTGTCTGGCAACAAGTAAAAGATACTATGTTAATCACCCTTTGGGTTTTTATTGGTATCGAAGGTGCTGTTGTCGTTTCGGCCAGAGCAAAAAAACGCGCCGATGTTGGTATTGCCACCATGCTAGCCGTAATCACTGCATTAGGAATATACATATTAGTTACCCTACTCGCTCTTGGATTAATACCACGGTCTGAGCTGGCAGAAATACGTAATCCATCAATGGCAAATCTGATGGTAGGACTTGTTGGTCCTTTAGGCGAAATAATTATTGCTGCTGGATTGATTATCTCCGTTTGCGGCGCTTACCTGAGTTGGACAATCATGGCAGCTGAAGTTCCATTTATTGCTTCCCAACATGGCTCTTTTCCGAAAGTTTTTGGTCAGCAAAATAACAACAACGCGCCATCATCTTCCTTATGGTTGACAAATGGTGCAGTACAACTCTCTCTCATTTTTATCTGGTTAAATGGAAGCAACTACAATTCATTACTAGCGATTGCATCAGAGATGATTTTAGTACCCTATCTCTTAGTTGGTGCATTTTTATTAAAGATCGCTTTTCATCGTGGTAGTAAAGGAATATTGCTGATTGCCGTTGGTGCTTGTATTTATGGCATATGGCTGCTCTACGCATCTGGTTTAATGAATTTACTATTATCCGTAGTTCTCTATGCCCCAGGTTTTATTGTTTTCTTGTATGCTCGTAGTCAAAATACACAGAAAAACAACCTTTATCCGGTTGAAAAGCTGGCTATTGTCACATTACTGATAACAGCAATCCCCGCAATGTGGCTGTTAATTAAGTAATCCCATCAATTCAGGCCATTACTTTCCTGTGATGGCCTGCTGTGTTTTCATAGAGCAATTTGTTTCGTTTTTGAACTGTTCTGACATATTTCTTGATGATGCATTTAAATGTATGTTGTAACTAATTTTATTAAAGTCACTGAGTTGGATGGTTCTTGCGTCTTTTTATCGAATCCAAAATGCATTTCGTAGGTGAAACAAGGCCGCACTTCCTAAGACTAGTAATCAGCACCGCCTCTGCCCGGAAAATTCGCGCCGAAACAAGCATGGTTCGAATACCCTGACAGAGACTGGATTACCCTTAGTTATTATTCAGCTTGTCGACCCAATCAGCAATCGCATCGGCTGTCTCTATCGGCTTCTCGGCAGGCAGCGCATGGCCGGCCCCTTCGATCACTGCAACAGTAACACGGTTGCCAAACTCGTCTTTTGCCTCCATGCGAGACTTTTCAGGTCGAAACGGGTCAGACCCAGCCTGAAGATCGAGGATCTGCGCCGTCCCACCTGCCCACCAATCCTTACGTTCAGTCAGCTTACGCGCCGCAGACTGACTTTTTATGACATCGGAATGCCAACCCTCAAGCCAAGACGTTGGATCATTATCTTTCGCGAAAAAGGCAAGTCGAAGCCCCGCCAATCGCGCCTCACGAGTAGATTTCGGATCGCTAACCACAGAGATCGCATCCGAGAGTTCTGAGGGCCAGGATTTCGCGGCCCCCGCCAGAAGCACTATGCCACGCGTCATTTCAGGATAGTCCGCAGCGATTGTCTTAGCGATCCAGTGACCATAAGCGTGGCCCACCACAATTGCCTTGCCACCTTCCGCAGTGACCACCGCCGCGAAATCATCGGCAAAGTCGTGGAAGGTCACGTTCTCCATCGGACCGGTCGACCCCAGAATTCCGCGCGGCTCCGGCAGAGCAACTCGATAGCCACGCGCCGCTAGTCGATCCGCAAGCGGCGCAAATTCCGCCGTTCCTCGCCCGGTTGAGGCGATTATCATAATCAGAGGTCCCTCCCCGCGCACTGAATATTCGATTGATGCTGCGCCATTAGTGACGGTTTTCTGCTCTGCTTCCATGGCTGAGACGGGCTGTACGACCACAAATACACTGACCAATAAGCCCAATGCAAAGACGAACTGTTTCATTTTTCCTCCCTTGACTTCGTTGATTACCTATTACGTTGAAGACTATCCAGACACGCGCCATAAATCATAAACCGTACAAGATCCGCATACGCGGCTAGTATCGGTAGTTTTTCAGCTATACCCAATAGATTTCAAGCATTAAAAAAACTATTTGTCTGGTGAAAAGTAAACAAAAGATCAAATGAGAAATATAAACTTGATTAAGCTATATATAACTTAATCTATCATGTATACACATTCTCAATAGAAAAAAATAACCATATGGAATAATGAGGTTGAGATAATAAAACAGACCAAAAAAGAATAAACTTTTCAGACCAATATGTTAATTGTGATACAAATCACAATGGATTTCATAACTAATTATTAATTAATAAATATTTGCATTAGTTAGCACAATAGTTTATTTTATATGATAAATGATAATAAACCATGAAAAAAAATCCTGCTTAGTCTTTAATTATAGATAAAAATCTCAAATACAGAATATTATCGAGTCATTCTTTGGATTCTTACGAATAAATCGCTATTATCACCAAAATCTTATCCTAAATAAGAAACGCCAAAGCAAAACAGTCTGGGATATGATTCTTATTATCGGATAAGAGCTTTGGATCTTTACATACTGTATTAACATTTATACAGTTTCGATAAAATCAACATTTCTGTTTTCCTGACGTAATACGCGTCAGGGTTAGGATCAATTTAAAATGAAAGCTAAACTGATTATTTCATCCTTACTTGCATCTTCTGTATTTATTTCCGTAGCAAATGCAGCTGACGGAAGAATCAACTTTACAGGTAATATCATCGCTAATGCTTGTAAAATCGATACCAATTCCGCAAACCAAAATGTGAATATGGGAACAATTAGCTCAAGTGCATTTAATGGTGTAGACAGCACTGCTGCCGCAACACCTTTCAGCATTAAACTAAGTGATTGCCCACCAGAATACAGTAATGCACAAGTTAAATTTGATGGACAAACAGATAGTAAAAATAGCAGTCTTCTAGCCCTATCCAATGATAAAGGTCAAGATGTCGCTGATGGTGTTGCAATTGGCATTTATGAAGAAGATAATTCAACGTTGATTCCTTTAATCAAGGCATCAAAACTCCAGACGTTTACTGATCAAAAAACAGCAGAATTGAAATTTATTGCAAAATATATTGCAACAGCTCAGACAATTAGCCCTGGCTCTGGTGATGCAGTCGCCAACTTTACTATTGTTTATAATTAAGACAACCAAACTGAGTAACCAAGAAATATGGGCACGGATGCCCACTAATCCCACAAAATAATGTATAAAAATGCGATAAAACGGAGAACTTACCGTGCAATACCACCGCTTATTAACAATGATATTTCTATATATTATCAGCATAAATTTTGCTATCGCAGGCGTCGTCATTGGTGGAACCCGCGTTATCTATATCAGCGACAAAAAAGAAGCATCCATTTCTATACATAACCCAGAAAAAGATGCACCTTATCTGATCCAGTCCTGGATTCAGGATGAAAACGATAATACAAAAACGCCCTTTATTGTTACTCCACCAATTTTCAAGCTCACAGCCGGTAATGAAAATATCCTGCGTATTGTAAAAACAGGAACGAACCTGCCTGATGATCGGGAATCACTTTTTTGGCTCAATGTGAAATCTATTCCTGCCTCAGTAAAATCAGATCAAAATCAATTACAAATTACAGTTAAATCAAAGTTTAAACTATTTTACCGTCCTGTAAATTTAGCAGAAAAGTCAAGTATCGCCTACAAACAGCTCAAATTCAGGGTAGAAAATAATGTATTAGTTGCTGAAAATCCCACTCCTTACTTTATCTCATTTTCATACCTTAAGGCCGATCAACATGAAATAAAACCAGCAGGAATGATTAAACCTTTTAGTCAACTGAATTGGCCTCTACCTGCAAAGAACATAAAACAAGTTAGTTGGAAAACCATTAATGATTTTGGTGGTGTGACTGCCGAAGAAAAAACAATTATTTAACAAAATAATTACATTAATGTGTTCTATGTTAGAAAATTAATTATGGAAAAGTATTCACGGCATAAAATTAATAAAAATCCATACCATATTGAATGCCCGTGGCGCTTATTACCTCTATTTATGGTAATCGGAGTACTTGTTTGTTCTACTAATGTTTATTCTGAAGATTATTTCAACATTCATGCCTTAGAAACAGGTACTCATTCACCCGATAATATTGATCTCTCTATCTTCACACAAGATGATTATCCTCCGGGTATTTATTGGGTAGATATTTATCTTAACAAAGATAAGGTCAATACCAGAAATGTAACCTTCGTTATGATAAACAATAAGTTACTCCCTAAACTGACAGTTCAACAATTACAGGATATAGGAGTAAAAATTGATACATTTCCAGAATTAGTCAGTTTACCACCAGAAACAGAGCTGTCTGATTTGGGACAATATATTCCATCAGCAAGTACAACCTTTAATTTTAGTCAGCAAAGGCTGGATATCAGTATTCCGCAAGCAGCATTAAACAATCAGGCAAGAGGTTATGTTTCACCTGAACTATGGCAACAAGGATTAACTTCATTGTTAGTTAATTACAGTTATAGTGGATCAAATA
This sequence comes from Photorhabdus australis DSM 17609, assembly GCF_000711895.1. GTDB lineage: Bacteria > Pseudomonadota > Gammaproteobacteria > Enterobacterales > Enterobacteriaceae > Photorhabdus > Photorhabdus australis. The sequence continues at coordinate 35,528 of NZ_JONO01000029.1, read as the reverse complement.
GTTGGCAAGACAACAAATCGGGCTCTAAACAAACCAACTATCTGAATCTCCGAACAGGTGCTAATTGGCAAGCATGGCGCTTACGTAATTATTCCACCTACACCAGTCGTAATAAGAGTTGGAAAAGTATTAACACCTATTTACAACGGGATATTCACTCACTGAAAGGACAATTAACCTTAGGTGATAGCTTTACACCTTCCTATATTTTTGAAGGTAACCAATTTCGTGGCCTCCAACTAGCTTCTGACGATAATATGTTACCAGACAGCTTAAAAGGGTTTGCTCCTACTGTCCGAGGAATTGCGCAAAGTCATGCTCAGGTTACGATCAAGCAAAATGGTTATATCATTTATCAGGCTTATGTCGCACCCGGCCCATTTGTCATTAATGACCTTTTCTCAACGACATCCAGCGGAAATCTGGAGGTTATTATTAAAGAGGCAAATGGTCAGGAACGTCGATCTACCCAATCATTTTCAACTGTTCCTGTCATGCTACGGGAAGGTGGGATTCAATATTCGATGACGCTGGGTCAGTATCAATCATCAAATAACCGAGGAAGAGAACCTAATTTCACCCAAGGCACATTAATCTACGGCCTTTCTAATAATATCACCACCTATGGCGGTACTATTTTATCAAAAGATTATCAATCAATGGCTTTGGGAGCAGGCTATAATTTAGGTACATTAGGTTCTCTCTCCTTTGATATCACCCACGCAAATACTAATTTACAGTCAAATACAAATGCCGAAGGGCAATCTTACCGTTTTCAATATGCAAAAGATTTTTCATTAATAGGGACTAATTTTACTCTGGCAGGTTATCGCTATTCAACACGTGGCTTTTATGAATTTAAAGAAGCCAATGATATAGGTAATTCTAATAATAGTGACTGGCGTTATCGCACTAATAAAAGAAGTAAGCTGCAATTGCATATTAATCAGTCTCTGGGAAATTTAGGGAGTTTATATCTATCTGCTTTTCAGCAAAATTATTGGCAACAAAATGGCTATGAACGCAGTATCAACGCCGGTTATAGCACCAGTTATAACAACATCAATTACAATCTGAATTACACTTATAACCAACTCCCCAATACCCATAAAAACGAGCAACTTTTTTCATTTAGCATACAAGTTCCATTAAATCGCTGGTTGAAAAATAACTGGGCCTACTACAACTTGAATACAAATAAAAATAAGGATATTTCTCATCAAACAGGTTTAAGTGGTACGGCACTTGAAGACAATAATTTAACTTATAGCTTACAACAGAGTTATGCAAATCACGGTATTGGAGTTGGTGGTCATACTCATGCAGAATATAAAGGATCTTATAGTCAGATTAATGCTGGTTATAGTTATGACCGTCATTCTCGCCAGCTGAATTACGGCCTTCAAGGAGGCATTGTTGCCCACCCATATGGCATCACCTTTTCACAACATTTAGGTGATACTTTAGCATTAGTCCGAACTGATGGGGCTAAAGGAATAAAGATCCATAATAATGTGGGTATTACGACCGATTGGAACGGTCTCGCGATTATTCCTTATGTTAGCAGCTACCGAAAAAACCGAATTGCACTCGATACCCATTCATTAGCCGATAATGTCGATATTGATGTTAATGCCCAAACGGTTATTCCTACTCAAGGTGCTTTAGTTCTGGCGAATTTCCAAACCAGAATAGGTCATAGAGTTCTGATAAACCTATATTATCAGGATAATCCTATTCCTTTTGGGGCAATAGTGACGTTAGAAAAACACCACGAAATTGATGAAACCAATAATGCAATTGTCGGTCATGAAGGACAGGTTTACCTCACCGGTTTACCCGATAGTGGACGATTATTGGTTAAATGGGGTTATCAGGATATTCAGGAATGTAGTGTCAATTATAAGTTACCAGAAAAAAAACCTTTATCTGGCATCTATATAATAGAAGCTCACTGTAAATAACGATTTTCAGGAAAATATGATGCTCAATATTTATAATAGAATTAAACAGTTACTAATGGTCACGCATTTATTTATTGGTTTGGCAATAAGTTCTTATAGTTTTGCCGCTAACTGCCAGTTTGACAAAGAATTTAAACCGGAAATCACTAATCTGTCTTTTGGTACCTTATATGTACCAAGAGATCACGCTATTGGCACAACCATTTATGAATATCGTGCTGATGAATTAGCCAATAAAGGCAATATCTTCTATTGCGATAAAAATGTTAAAACATCATGGGGATATACATCTTATAAAAGTGCAGACTACAACAAGGATGCTATTTACGAATCTGGTATTCCCGGTGTGGGTATAAGAATAAATACCTGGGGTCCCGGCTATGGTTTGGATTGGTTACCCCGTATTGTTCACGACCCTGTAACCTGTGACAATTCAAGTCGTTGGTATTGTGGTAATACATGGGGATATCTAACAATTCAACTGATAAAAATAGCACCAACAACCGGCTCTGGTTTTGTCAGAAACGATCAGTTAATTCAGGCACGAATAAATGATAACGTCGTTCATACCTACCGTTTGGGAAATACCCGGATTATTACTAAAAGCTGTTCGCTGAAAGATACCAATATTGTTGTTCCCATGGGTGATATCAAAAAGAGCGATTTTTCTGGTGTTAATAGCACCGCAGGAGGGAAAGATTTTGAGATTATTTTAGATTGCGATGATGATGTTAATATTCAATTAATGCTTGATGGAAAGCAAGCAAAGAATAATTTATATCATGTCTGGGCACTGGATCAGGATAATAACCACACAACCGCTTCCGGTGTTGGTCTACAAATACTTCACAACAATCAACCCGTAATTATCCATTCACAAATCAATATCGGTAATAGCTATTCAGGCGGGAAGTTCTCTATCCCTTTACACGCCCGCTATTTTCAATTCGATCGCAATATTACCCCCGGACAAGCAAATGTGACCGCGACAATCACATTAACCTATCAGTAATAAATTAATCTGTATCAGTTATAGATTAATTTATTTCTTAGCTGTTTCACTGTTTTTAATTATTTTATTTTTATCAAGATTAAGAACAACAAAACTTAACGTTTAATTAAGAAGTTGGGGGAATATCATTATTTATTTTTCCAGATTTTTTCGACTATAATTTAGATGATCTCTAAGCAATATCAGTTCTTAATTTATTGTTTTAAGTAGCCATATTTACAAAAATATTATCTTTTTTACAAAATAACACTTTAAAAAAATTTTATTACATTTAGATTACCCATCATGATTTATATAAATTATTAATGAGGATAAATATGACTTGGCAATATTCACAAAGCACTGGAGTGCTAACACATAATGGTTCTTTTATCGCAAAGGGCTATAGCGGTCGTGGCGCTGGGATAAACAATTCATCTATGGAGCAAGTTAAAGATGAAGGACCAATTCCTCGCGGTTATTACAGAATCAATGGTTACACTAACTCAATAACCAAAGTTACTGTGACATTAGAGCCTATTATGGGAACTAATACGTTTGGGCGTACTCTTTTTAGAATACACGGAGACAGAAAGGATGGTACATACCGGCAAGCATCACATGGTTGTATCATTATAAATGGCTCCAATCTCAGAAAAAAATAGCCAACTCTAGTGATACAATTCTGGTGGTCAAATGAAAAAACTGATTTTGTTTTTAATGCTGGTATCATTCTATTCACTAGCCGTAGATCGTCATATTATAGCTAAAAATCCATACCCAAATTTAACACCAGAGCAATTAACTCTACAAATAAAGCAGCAGGGTGCAAGAGCGGTAATTGCAAATATGCCAGAAGGAGACAACGGAGAATGGGATTATATAACAGACCATATTGCAAGTGGAGATATGGCATGGCTAAAAGTAGCGCCTTTACTTGCAAAAGGCAGTGACGCCGATATCGGAAACGTTATCAACCGCATTGGCAACCGCATTACCGAAAAACGCAAACGGAGTATTATCTATTCTTGATGATTCCAATGTTCCAATTAGCACTGATTCTGTATGTTCTCTGCCTTTTTATCAAGGAACGGAAGCTGAGTTGAATCAATATGTCGTTGACAGTATTCGTGCACTGTATAAAAACAAAGGCGGTGAAAAATGCTTACAAAAACTTATTTCTACCACTGGTAATTCAAAATCATTTTCTGAAGGAGATTAACGATGGCTATCCTCTCTATATGTATATAAAAGACGATGGCGGATCAGATATTAAAGGTTCCGTCGATGTCTATGGTAGAGAAGGCAGTATTGAGGTTTTAGGTCTTCATCATAGTGTCAGTATCGCCAATGATGATAATACGGGAAAATTGACTGGAACGAGGAAACACCTCCCGTTTATGATTGAAAAAGAAGTCGACTCGTCATCACCCTATCTTTATAAGGCATTAACCACAGGGCAAACATTAAAATCAGCAGAGTTAAAATGGTATAAAATAAATGAACATGGTCAAGAAAAAGAGTACTTCAATACTTTCATGGAAAATGTAAAAGTGGTTAATATTGTTCCTGTTATGCTCGATATAAAGGACGCATCAAAAGAGAAATTCAATCATATGGAAATCGTTGAACTTCGCTACGAAAAAATCACCTGGAAACACAGGGCCGGATCTCATATTTTTAATATGGTTATTATGGGTAAAAATAACTCTTCACATGCTCAACAAACACACAAAAGAGATATCAAAACCTATCAATAAAATCATATTGAATATGCGAAATTATCAATATCAGTGTGACGATTGATTTTTATACAAAGTAGAATCCCGCCCTGCCTGGAAACATAATGATGGAAATATAATTCATTCCGATAGCTGGAATGATCGAGTTTAAATCCTATAGGGCAGAAGGCCAAAAAAATGGCCTTTCCTTATTATCAGAAAGTCACTTTTTACATATCACAAAATTATATAATAATAACTGGCGGATTCGACTAATAAGTGCAATTTTTCAGAAGGGCGGTCAGTTGCTATAGTAGGCATCTTTTCCTGTACTTCCATCTACTCAATGCTCTAATGCCGTCCATAATTTCACCTTATCACCAATTTTCACAGTATACCTTCATTTTAGTCACCAAATGACACACGGATAAGATAATCTCCTCCTTTATATTTCTTATTCTTAATTTCACCTATAAAAAAACCGAAATTAAGTGGCATATATGAAAAAATCCACCGAAGTAGATTTAATTGTATAATTTATCTTTACTTACAACGATATAATGACAGCAATCATTAGATTTTTTCTTTAATACCTGCCTGTCTCAGAACCGCATTAGCGGTATGCTTAGAAGCTATTGTATATGGCACACTAAACGCTTTATTGGTTATATCGCTGCGCCATATTTCATGGCTACCTTTTCCTTGTCTAACAAAATAGCATCCATGCGCCAATAAGATTTCTCTCAGTTGTGGATATAAGCCAGATCCCATATCAGAGCGCTATCCTTGAATCGTAAGATTGTTCCTGAACGAAACTAATTTTTATCGCACCAGGGTTATTACCAAGCCCATTTACCTCGTATAACTCAGGAACTATTTCCCATACTCGTGCTGTCAATTCATCATAGGTTTTGGCTTCAGTTACTACCCCTAATTCATCACATTCAGCAATCCAGACGTTATCATGAGTGACTTTTACAACAAAACTAGTTTGTCGATCACCGAAATGCGCCTTATAAACTGTGTTCATAACTCCCCCTTATCACTTACTACCATTTGGTAATAATAGCCCACACAATAATATAAGAAAAGGTATTATTTAAGCCATCCTAGACTTAGGGATAAAATAGACTACTAAGTATTGACTAATATAATAGTTCAGATAACTCTATATCATATCAGGTATGTCATTGATATAATTAAATATCAGAAAGTCACTTTTTCCATATCACGAAATTAATAACAATAATTTATTAATTACATTGAAAAATCTAAGATTCATTATCTGTATTTTAGTGGTTATAGTTATTCCCACAAAAGAACCTATGAAAGACTTTTACAAAAGGTGAAATCAGGATTAGCATCAAAGTATGAATATCTAAAAAGAGGAGCTTATGTTGTTAAAACGTGCTACAGCAACAAAGAAAACGACGACGCAGGCCGACTATGATCGTAACCGCGAAAGCAAAACTAACATGGTTAATACTTTCATTAAAGTTAATAAAACCAAACATGCAGAAAGCACCTGCCAACTAAAGCGCACATCTTAGTAGAAGCCACCTCTAAACGAGGTGCCCTCTCCCTCTAGTTCATAAAAAATGACCTCGCCGAAACCATGAACAGTCTCTGGCATTTCTTCTCATCAGGAAGCAATTTGCTCCATTGTTTGCAAAATTCGTTTATCAGAGACCGGATATGGCGTACCCAGTTGCTGGGCAAACAAACTGACCCGTAGTTCTTCTATCATCCAACGAATTTCTTGTACCTCAGGTAGCTGTTTCTGTTGCAACGATAATTTCGCTAACCATTGCTGCCATTGTTGCTGAACATTCTCAATACGCCCCATTTGCGTCCGGTCCCGATGTCGATCAACAGCCAATTTTTCCAAACGCCGCTCAATGCCATGCAAATAACGCAAAATATCTAGCAAACGTTTCCAGCCATTAGTGGTGACAAATCCTCTGAAAACCAAACCAGAAATCTGTGCCTTAATATCAGATAACGCCAACGCCAGTGAGATATCAACCCGGCCTTTAAGACGTTTATTAATAGCAAAAACGGCAGTGAGTATCTGTTCTACCTGCTTAGCAATTTCCACCACCGTATCATTCAATTCAGCCCGAACCTTATCCTGTAACTGAATAAAAGCCTGCTCATTCCAAACCAGACCCCCATGCCCTGCCATCAATTTATCAACACCACAGGCAATACAATCATCGATTAAATCCAGCACGTTGCCATAAGGATTAAAATAGAGACCCAATTTGGATTTGTTAGGCAATTTCTCATGTAAGTATTTAATTGGTGAAGGAATATTTAGCAATAGCAGACGACGAGTGCCTTCCCACATAGCAATCTGTTGTTCAAGTTCAGTTTCAAATAGCTTAATACCAATACTCTCTTTTTCATCCACCAATGCTGGAAATGCTTTGACGGAATAGCCCCCGCGCTTTTGCTCATACCGTTCCGGTAATTCACCAAAGCTCCAAATATGCAGACCACTCTGTTCAATACCATCATCAGCTACCGCTGAAAGTGTCTCCTGAACTTTATCTTTCAATCGTAATTTCAGCGCAGATAAATCTTTACCTTCAGCAATAGTCCGGTTCTTCTCGCCTACAACTCGGAACGTCATTTTAAGGTGATCTGGTACTTGTCCTAACTGCCAATCATCACGTGACACCGTCACCCCCGTCATGCGCCGTAATTCTCTTTCAAGACTATCCAGTAAGGTAGATTGTGGCTGAGATACTCGTTCCATAAATGCCTGAGCATAGTTTGGCGCAGGTACAAAATTACGACGAACCGGTTTCGGTAATGATTTAATCAAAGCAACGACAAGATCGTAACGAATACCTGGGATCTGCCAGTCAAATCCATCATCTTTAATCTGATTTAGCACTGGCAGCGGAATATGAACCGTCACACCATCAGCTTCCGTACCCGGCTCAAATTGGTAACTTAGCCGTAATTTCAGTGAATTCTGATACCAGTAATTAGGATAATCCAATGCGCTGATTTTATCCGCGTCACCTCTGATCAACATATTTTTTTCAAAGTTGAGCAGCTCCGGCTGTTGTTTTCCCGATTTTTGCCACCAGCGATCAAAATGACGGGCAGAAACCACACTCTGAGGTATACGTTGATCATAGAAATTGAACAGGGTCTCATCATCCACCAAAATATCACGACGGCGGGATTTATGTTCCAGCGCTTCAATCTCTTCACGTAATTTCAGATTTACGCGAAAAAATGCATGCCGGGTTTGCCAATCACCCTCCACTAGTGCATGACGAATGAATAATTCACGGCAGAGCATCGGGTCTATTTTGCTGTAATTAATCTGACGGCTAACCACAATTGGCAAACCATATAAAGTCACTTTCTCCTTGGCCATTACCGCGCCCTGCGATTTTTGCCAATGAGGCTCGCTGTAATGATATTTCACCAGATGTACCGCTAATGGTTCAACCCAATCAGGCTCTATCCTGGCAGCAATACGTCCCCATAAACGGCTCGTTTCAACCAGTTCCGCCACCATTACCCATTTAGGCGGTTTTTTAAATAAGCCGGAGCCAGGAAAAATAGAAAAGCGAGCATTACGCGCGCCTGTATATTCCTGTTTATCTGTATCTTTCTGGCCAATATGCGATAACAACCCAGAGAGTAACGAAACATGAATACTGCGGTAATCTGCATCCTGGCTATTTACGGGTAAACCAATTTCTTTTACCACTTGCCGTAGCTGGGTATATATATCCTGCCATTCTCTGACTCTCAGATAATTAAGGTAATCCTGACGGCACAATTTACGGAATTGCGCAGAAGATAGCGCCTTTTGTTGCTCTTTCAAAAAATCCCATAATTTCAGGAACGCGATAAAATCGGAGTCTTTATCAGCAAATCGGCGATGCTTCTCGTCGGAAACCTGCTGTTTCTCCAGCGGCCTTTCTCTTGGGTCTTGAATAGACAGCGCAGCAGTAATGACCATCACTTCACGTACACAACCATGATTACGCGCTTCCAATACCATACGCGCCAACCGAGGATCAACAGGAAGCTGAGCAAGCTGACGTCCTATTGAGGTAAGACAGTAATTACCCTGAACAGTTGCTTTCTGGTCAATAGCACCGAGCTCTTCTAGAAGTCGTACACCATCCTGAATGTTACGTTTATCTGGGGGCTGCACAAACGGGAACGCGCTGACATCCCCAAGACCAATTGAGGTCATTTGCAGAATCACCGATGCCAGATTAGTGCGCAGGATTTCTGGATCAGTAAATTCTGGCCGTGAAAGGAAATCGTCTTCTGAATACAGGCGGATACAAATCCCATCAGATACGCGTCCGCAGCGCCCTTTCCGCTGATTTGCCGATGCCTGAGATATTGGCTCAATCGGCAATCTTTGTACTTTCGTCCGATAGCTGTAACGACTGATACGCGCATAGCCGGTATCAATTACATACTTAATTCCCGGTACCGTTAAGGACGTTTCTGCTACGTTAGTTGCCAATACAATCCTCCGGCCAGAGTGTGACTGGAAAATCCGGTTCTGATCACTGTTAGAAAGACGCGCAAACAGCGGCAATATTTCGGTATGACGCAGATTCAGTTTATTCAAAGCATCGGCAGTGTCGCGAATTTCCCGCTCACCACTCATAAAGATCAGGATATCCCCAGGTCCTTCATGCCCTAACTCATCAACGGCATCAATAATTGCTTCAAGTTGATCCCTTTCTCCATCGTTATCCTCTCCCATAACGGGCCGATAACGCACTTCTACTGGATAGGTTCGACCGGAAACTTCAATAATCGGCGCATGATTAAAGTGGCGAGAAAAACGCTCAGGATCAATAGTTGCTGAAGTGATGATGACTTTCAGGTCAGGACGCTTTGGCAGTAACTGACGCAAATAGCCCAGAATAAAATCAATATTTAAACTACGTTCATGCGCTTCATCAATAATCAAAGTGTCATACTGTTTAAGTAGTTTGTCATTTTGCAATTCTGCCAACAAAATACCATCGGTCATCAGCTTAACCAATGTATTATCGCCTACATGGTCACTGAAACGAACTTTATAACCTACAGCTGCGCCTACTGAGGTTTCTAATTCCTCCGCCAAACGATTAGCAACAGCACGAGCCGCCAGTCGCCGGGGCTGAGTATGACCAATTAATCCTTTTATTCCCCTTCCCAGTTCAAGACAGATTTTCGGAATCTGCGTTGTTTTACCTGAACCGGTTTCGCCGGCAATAATCACAACCTGATGGTCACGGATAGCTTTATAAATATCATCTTTCTTCTGGCTGACAGGCAGGTTTTCTGGATATTTAATTGTTGGACAGACAGCCTGACGATTAATGATTTTCTGGAACTCTTTCACCTTACATTGGTCCTTTGATTTCTTATTTTGCTGATTAGCCAGTGTTTATTGATGGCTCAGTTTTTATTGGCAACATAGCTCTTATTGGCAACATAGTAGCACATTCAATTTATTGGAGATAATTTCGGCTAGCACTCATTGAATGGATATTGGTACGAGTAAAGTCATTCAATAAATTTGAATTCTAATCTCTAAATATTGATCTGTTACCAGAATGTAATAGCTCATAGAATGACGATGTCGTGATTAACAAGTGAACTATCAAAAGTTAATTTGAGGAATAAAAATGAGTAAAGTTCTGGTTCTGAAATCCAGCATTATGGCGCAGCATTCACATACCAACCAAATGGCAGATTTCTTGATCGAAAAATGGCAAGCTAACCATGCTGATGACCATATTACAGTACGCAATTTGGCTGCACAGCCTGTCCCTGTTCTGGATAACGAACTGGTTCATGCATTACGTCCAACGGGTAATGAAATGACTGCTCGTCAACAAGAGGCTTTAGCGTTATCTGACGAACTCATTGCTGAATTGCAGGATCATGATGTCATTGTGATGACTGCTCCTATGTACAACTTTAACATTCCAACTCAACTGAAAAACTATTTCGACCTGATAGCTCGCGCTGGTGTGACTTTCCGTTATACCGAGAATGGCCCTGAAGGTCTGATAAACGGCAAACGTGTAATTGTTCTGACCAGCCGTGGAGGTATCCATAAAGACGGCCCTAGTGATCTGTTAGTACCTTATCTACGTCTGTTTCTGGGTTTCCTTGGTCTTACTGATGTGGAGTTTGTGTTTGTTGAAGGCGTAGGATTAAGCCCTGATACTGCCACTCAAGCGCAACAAGCTGCCCGTGAAACTCTGGAAAAAATAACGGCCAGATAGTCATTTTTATTTATCATTCACACGTGACTTTATTATTTTGCGCGCCACCTGGCGCGCTTTTATTTCTTCAGCCACTGACCATTAATACCCAATACATACTCTCCAGGTTCAGCTCTATTCACCAGTTTTTCACCCGCCAGTTTAGCGACTTGCTCCGCAGAAATGTTATTACTGGCAGCAACCTCCGAGTATTTCTTCTCACGAGCCCGATTTATTTTTATCACTAAAGTCTGTGCCTGAATATCAGTTTTCACGCTTGCTAAATTGCCCGGGTAATTCAGCCAAAGGCGCTATTGTCCCTTTTTCTCTAATAGTCAATTTGCCAGATTGTCCCTGCCAGCCTAGTTTCATATTTAACCCCTTTATCTTTCAAGCTACGGAAAACCATACAATTAGTACCAGTAATGCCAACAATATCAATACGATAATGAATATTTTTAGCCCTTTAGTTATCAAATCACTGCCTCTTTTTATTAAGCCTTAGATCGGTTACTTCTAGTATTATTCCATAATTTAGCAGACACGCCTTAAACTAAGACATTGATTAATAAGACAATTGTGTTGAACATATAGGGAAGCAACAAGCAATACACCTATAGAGTTACTTAATTTATTGGTTTATTGGTTTATTTAACCCTTTACGTCAGCAATAATTTAAGCTCTAAACAATTTATTAGCTACTTAAATTATAGCGGAGATAATTCCATGAAATTAGTCGTTTACAGTACCAAACAGTATGACTATAAACATCTGGAGCTGGTTAATCAAAAGCTCGGGTTTGATTATGATTTTGAGTTTTTTGATTTTCATCTCAGTTCACAAACCGCCAAAAACGCCATTGGTGCAGATGCTGTTTGTATTTTCGTTAACGATAATGCTGACCGCGAAGTGCTCAAAGAATTGGCTGAAATGAATATAAAAATCCTCGCATTGCGTTGTGCGGGTTTTAATAATGTCGATTTAGACGCAGCTGAAGAATTGGGTATTCAGGTTGTACGAGTTCCAGCCTACTCTCCTGAAGCAGTTGCTGAACATACCATTGGACTAATACTGTGCTTAAACCGCCGCATTCACCGAGCTTATCAACGCACTCGTGATGCCAACTTCTCTCTCGAAGGATTGATCGGCTTCAATATGCATAATCGCACCGCAGGAATTATCGGAACCGGTAAAATTGGTGTGGCAACTTTACGTATTCTTAAAGGGTTTGGTATGCGCTTGTTAGCTTATGATCCATACCCCAATCAAGCTGCTTTAGATCTCGGTGCTGAGTATGTCGATCTGGATACGCTATATGCACAATCCGATGTCATATCTCTTCATTGCCCGTTGACACCAGAAAACTATCATCTGTTGAATGAAGTTGCTTTCAACAAAATGAAAAATGGCGTGATGATTATCAATACCAGCCGAGGAGCCCTGATTGATTCCATTGCTGCTATTACCGCATTAAAACAGCAAAAAATTGGCGCTTTAGGTATGGACGTTTACGAAAATGAACGCGATCTCTTCTTTGAAGATAAATCTAATGACGTGATTCAAGATGATATTTTTCGTCGTTTGTCTTCATGTCATAACGTGCTGTTTACCGGTCACCAGGCATTCCTGACAGAAGAAGCCCTGACCAGTATCAGTGAAACTACGCTGAGAAATATCCAGCAATTAATCAACGGGGAAAATTGCCCGAATATTGTTAGTAAGTACCCTTAAAATAATATATTAGGAGATAAATATGAAAAAAATACTACCTTTGGCAACAGCAACTTTATTGTTAGCCACATTCCAAGCCTCAGCGGTAGAAAACGTGTCAATTGATGATTTACAACATCACAGATTTGTTCTGGTAAGTGTTAACGGTGAAAGTGCGAAAAATCAAGATGGCCGCGTACCAACCATTGAATTCGGTGAAAAAATGCACGTTTCTGGTTCCATGTGCAATCTCTTTATGGGTCAGGGCAAACTGAAAAATAGTGTATTGACCGTTAAAAATCTGGCCAGCACTCAGATGCTTTGTGCTGATGAGAAATTGAATAAATGGGATTACCTGATTGGTAAGGTATTGGCCGATGGTGTTAAAGTCACATTGAAAAATCAAAAACTGACGCTATCTCACGATGATAATACGCTGGTTTATAAGTTAAAGGATTATGTTCAGTAATCAAAAATTTCAGTTATAAAATTAGTATTAAACATTTGAAGAGTGAAATTCCCTGAACGATTCCGAATTAAACTCTCTTTATCCAGATGTTTTGTGTTTCAGGTGCCGGAAAATATTCTCCGGCACCTCAAAATCAATATCTAAGTTACATCATATTTATTTATGAAAATATTGAACCAAGTTAGAAAAAATAGATATAGATAATGCAGATTATTTTTACCAACTCAAATAAATAACTCTACAATTTTTACATTTAATAATAATTTATTAATAAATACGAGGAAATAATTCATGTCAAATATTGCACTTACTGATATCCAATTTATCGACCTAATGAACGAAATGCGTCAACACGCAAAACGTATGTTAAATGATCCTAAAATTGAACCATTTGTGCCATCGACATCTGAACTCCAGGCATATGCAAATATGCTTGAGGAACAATATGCAAATGTAAATATTACCGAAAATAAAAAAATAGATGGTATTATTAATGAATTGAAAGATTCAGTGAAATCTGGGGCTAATTCAATATCACAAGTTTCTAAGACAAGTGTAACTGACAGCACCCAGAAATATCAAAACGCGATTATCTCTGATCCAGACAATGCGGACCAAGACTGGATCGATAATATGAATAAATCTCGTCAAAGAACCAAAGACGAGAATAACAGACAAATTGATTCAAGTTACGATAAAGCGATTAAATTCGGCTTACAATATCCGGAAGCCAGAGCAGCAATACAAAGCTTTATGGAGAAAACTGGCACATTTTTTTCCAACCTGTTTGGTCGAATTTCCAGTTTTATACTTGATGCAGCCAGGCAACTCACTGAATGGCTAAGTAGAGCATGGGAATCAATTAAATCTTTCTTCGAAAGAATTAGCTCTTGGATTTCCAATTCCTTCTAATTAATTGATAATGGTTCGAGTTATTTCGAACCATTATATTAACCGCAGATATAACATAGTTCAATAAATTACTTATTAGGCAATTTGATCTTGGAAATAATCGCTAATCTATCCATATAATACTCCGCATCACCCCATAACCAACTCTGCTCTTTACCAACATCATCCTCAGTTACGATATTTCTCAATTCACAAGTCATAACATCATAACCGTAAACATAAAGCCCAAACTGTAATGCTTCATACATTCGAGCTTGCCAAAAAGAAATATCGTCGATTATTTGGTTAATGTTTGAAGCAACTACATCATATGTTTTAATTAGATAGTGGAAAAAGATTTTAGCTGCTAAATCACTTAACGCCGCTTTATGTTTTGGTTTTTTCGTTCGCCATACAAGCGTTTGCGACACAGGACTACAGTTAAGCACCAAATCATTCATCACAATGACTTTATTGTAATAAACAACCTCTTTTGCATCGTCACTAAGTAACGCCAATTCAAAATGAGGCTCATCTATATCCAAATCTAATCTGCTATCAACCCTGACCAATCGGTAACCCAATGGAAGAATGAGCTCATTCACATCATGCACAATATCAGTACCAGAGGAATCAAGAACATCATAAAGAGTACGGTTGAGCTCTGGCTCATTCAAGCAACTGAAATCATTGGTAATTTTTTCTATGTTTTCCGAATATCTTGGCATATTTTATGCCTCCTCTAATAAACCACAGGTTTAATTACCTAACAGTAATAGTATAGATGCAATTATATACAATCAACCTTTATACCTGTTATCTTTCAAGTTGCCTCTTTGTTGGCTGCACTCACTCACCCCAGTCACCAAGATCCCAACTATCCCAACTTGGGAAACATAGAAAAATAATTTATTAAATTACAGTTAATTAAACCATTATTCCGGCTTATTCAAAATGTGGTCTTCCCATTCCACAACATCAACTTCCCGTACCGCAATATGCCTGACAGAGATTCTTTCACTATGCATTGCTGATTTAGACCCTCTAATCAGTGGATGCCAAGGTAACAATGTTTTTCCCTCTGCCAGCAAACGATATGCACAAGTCAATGGCAACCACTCAAAAGTCGGCAAATTGTAACGGGTCAGTTTGATACAGTCTGGCTCATATCTAAAACGGTCTTCATAATTTTTACACTGACAGGTTTTTATATTGAGCTGATTACAGGCAACGTTAGTGAAATAAATTTCATCGGTATCATCATCCATCAACTTATGCAAGCAACACTGCCCACACCCATCACACAATGATTCCCACTCTTCATCCGTCATCTGATCCAGAGTTTTTACCTGCCAGAAAGGCTGAGACATAACTTCTACTATTCCTTAATATTATTCAAATCACTCTTGTAGTGAGTAAATTATCATTCAGAGTAACCTTTAACGTATCGCCGGACTCTAATGATCCAACACCTTCCGGTGTACCAGTAAGAATCACATCTCCTGGCCGCAAAGTGAAAAAGCGCGACATATAGCTGATCAAAGGAATGATAGGTGTCAGCATATCGTTGGTATTACCATTCTGCCGCAGTTCGTCATTAACAGTCAGTGAAAGCCGTGCATTCTGCGGATCACCAAAACTACTCGTCCGAATAAACCCGGATATCGGGCAAGAGCCATCAAATGCTTTACTTTTTTCCCACGGCTGACCTGCCTGCTTGAATTTAGACTGCAAATCACGCAAGGTAAGATCTAATGCAACAGCAAAACCGGCAATTGCTATACCAACACGCTCCTCATTTGCTTGTTTCAACTGTGTACCTATCAACACAGCCAGTTCAACTTCGTGATGAACAACACCAAAATCTTTTGGAATTGCAATTGGCTGATGTATATCACACAGTGCAGTTTCCGGTTTAATAAAAATGACCGGCTCTCCCGCCGGTTGAAAGCCCATCTCTTTAATATGTTTAGCGTAATTACTGCCAACACAAACAACTTTGTTAACTGGAAGATCCAGTAATGCGCCCTGCCAGTCTCTGTGCTGATACATACTCATTTCTCACTCTGTCTGGTTTATCAGGTACCTCTGATTATAGCATTTGTTACACTACATCATCAGGAACAACAAACCCGCGGCATTCAGAGGAAATTTATCCTCCGTATTACCCGATGGCCAGATAGGTACAATCTACGCTGTTTTCCCGTGAAAACACTGCACCCAATTAATATTTTGGTGGTTAATAAAACCGCAATCAAAGTTAATTTTACTCATCAAATCCTCAGATTTTTCTTATTCTTTTGTCTGATCCAGATGTTGATTCATTAAATTTTCGACCGGGGGTGGGATTTGTAGGTAAAAGCCCTGTTCAATTAACGATATTTTTACTTTTTCTATATCAGCACCTGCCAGTTTTTTTCTATCTGTCAGAGAGATAGTCATTGCATATTGAGGCCGACCAAAGCTTTTTAGTAACTCTCCAGGAACACGAGAGAAATCATCTCTTTTTTCAATATAAAGGTATGTTTGCTCCCGGTTCGGGCTTCTGTAAATCACACAAATCATTATAATAAACTCTTTTAAATTAAGGCCGCGACTTGCTTGAATAATTCAGTAATTATAACATGCTTATTGTATTTCAAAATATCGCATCCCAGATGTTGTTGCTGGGGATCTCAAATTTGCTGAATCTGAGTCAGGATAGATGTCACAGTCGCCAATTGAGTTAAAAGGCAGTAATTTTACACTTTCAGTCGTTCATTTATACAATGATCAACCTGAAATTATCCTACAGGCCCTACAGGAAAAGGTGGAACAAGCACCGGATTTCCTGAAAAATGCGCCTGTTGTCATTAATATCTCCGCTCTGCCGGTAGAAGCTGATCTGAAAGCTCTGCATCATGCTATTGATTCAGCAGGGTTCCGTATTGTCGGTATTAGCGGTTGCCGTGACGATAAGCAACGTCGAGCAGCACTAAAAGCCTCCTTGCCGCTGTTGAATGAAGGCAAAAAACAAAAAGTTCCGGTACAAGAAAATAAACCGGCAGAACCTGCGGCTAAAAAAACCCGCATAATTAATTTACCTGTTCGTTCAGGCCAGAGAATTTATGCACAAGGCAGTGATCTTATTGTCACTAGCAATGTAAGTGCCGGTGCAGAATTGATTGCAGACGGCAATATTCATATCTATGGCATGATGCGTGGCCGAGCATTAGCTGGCGCATCCGGTGATCAGGAATGCCTGGTTTTTTGTACCCATTTAAACGCTGAGCTAGTCTCTATAGCCGGACAATATTGGCTCGGCGATAAAATCCCAACTGAATTAGCAGGAAAAGCCGCAAAACTTAGCCTGGTAAATAATGAATTAACTATCGAACCTTTAATCTAGCCCTTTTAATAAGGAATTACTTCATGGCACGCATTATTGTTGTTACATCAGGTAAAGGTGGCGTTGGCAAAACCACTTCAAGCGCGGCCATTGCTACTGGCCTTGCCCAAAGAGGTAAAAAAACCGTTGTTATCGATTTTGATATCGGTCTGCGTAATCTCGATCTGATTATGGGATGTGAGCGCCGCGTAGTTTACGACTTCGTAAACGTTATTCAAGGCGATGTGTCTCTTAATCAAGCATTAATCAAGGATAAACGTACAGAAAATCTTTATATCTTGCCCGCATCACAAACTCGTGATAAAGACGCTCTCACTTCCGAAGGCGTTGAGCAGGTTCTACTCGATCTGGATAAACAAGGTTTTGATTTTATTATCTGTGATTCTCCCGCCGGAATCGAAAGTGGTGCATTAATAGCACTCTATTTTGCCGATGAAGCCATCATCACAACTAACCCTGAAGTCTCTTCAGTACGCGATTCAGACCGTATTCTAGGCATTTTGGCCTCTAAATCACGACGCGCCGAACGCGGTGAAGATCCGATTAAAGAGCATCTACTACTGACCCGTTATAATCCCGGACGTGTAAGCCGTGGTGATATGCTCAGTATGGAAGACGTTCTGGAAATTTTATGCATTCCTTTAATTGGTGTGATTCCTGAAGATCAATCTGTGTTGCGTTCATCCAACCAAGGAGAGCCTGTTATTTTAGATACGGAATCCGATGCAGGAAAAGCGTATGCAGATACTGTTGAACGTTTACTGGGCGAAGAACGGCCTTTCCGTTTCATTGAAGAAGAGAAAAAGAGCTTCTTAAAGCGCCTGTTTGGGGGGTAAAACATGGCTTTACTAGATTTCTTTCTGTCGAGGAAAAAGACGACAGCAAACATCGCTAAGGAGCGGCTGCAAATTATCGTAGCAGAGCGTCGCCGTGGTGATTCTGAACCAGCCTATCTGCCTGATATGAAAAGGGATATCCTGGCTGTAATTTGTAAATATATACAAGTAGATCCTGAAATGCTCTCTGTGCAATTTGAACAGAAAGGTGATGACATCTCCGTGCTGGAGCTTAATATAACATTACCTGAGGCAGAAGAAGTTCAGAAATAACGTGGGTGAATAAGGTTGTTTTATCATTAGCCGTTATCAAAATAACCAAGTCGATTATGTAACAACCTGAGATGGGGTAACTCTAAATGAGAACCCCACCCATCCGCTTTAGCCTGATATCGAGCAGGCTAAAGCTATTGCTCTCATCTGATGTGTGTTAATTAGGATAATTCGACAGAATCTCTGCGACTGGTTCTGCCAGCAATTCGCCTCGCCACCCACTGAGCAATTCAGGTTTGCCATTTAATCGCTTCAACTTCCAGTGAGCACTGAGTAACTGATTAATCTGACGACGAGACGCCAATAATTCTGAATTAAATTTATGCCGTTCACTTACCTGACTGATCAGTGTCTTAATATCCTTAAACGCCTGGCGATAACCAGGTTGATCAATCAAGTTTGTCACTGGAGGAGGACACTCGCTTTCTGGAATATTTTCACTTTCAGCCACCATTGCCAACAAACGGCGTCCATGACAACGAATCTCCTGTCCACTCAACCCCAATGCATCCAACTCCGCCAAAGAGGTTGGCATATAACGCGCTACCTGCCACAAGTTTTCTTCACGAATAACAAAATTCACAGCCAAATTACGCTCTCTGGCCTGATTCAAACGCCATGCCGCCAGCTTTTTCAAACATGCAAGCTGTTGGGGACGTAATTGACAAATATTACTTATCTGTTTATAAGCACATTCCGGGGCTAATATCTCCCTACGACGTTGACTGATAAGTTCACATTCCCCGAACGCCGCCTCCATATATCCGGCCTGCCCTGTCGCAGCCATCAAAATATCAGCCAAAGGCAGCAGATAGTAAACATCCGCTGCCGCATATTCGCACTGCTTTTCACTTAATGGACGAGCAAGCCAATCAGTACGAGATTCGCTTTTATCCAGTTCGACATGGATATATTCAGCCACCAATGCGGCAAAACCACATGAAAGAGGATGCCCGATAAAAGCAGCAAGCACTTGAGTATCAATCATCGGTTCTGGCTGACATTGAAAAGCATTCAGAAAGACTTCCAAATCTTCACTGCCAGCATGTAGAAACTTCAATATCTGAGGATTGGTAATTAATTCACGAAAAGGTTGCCAGTCAGTGATATTCAGTGGATCTATCAGAGAAAGTTGTTCGCCATCATACAGTTGTATCAAACCTAATTGGGGGTAATACGTCCGTGTGCGTACAAATTCAGTATCCAATGCTATTTTTGCGTATTCTTTCGCTCTTTCGCAAACTTGTTGCAACTGAGCATCTGTGGTGATCAACTGATAATTCAAAACATAGTTCTCTTAGCCATTCATGGAACAAGCACGACAACGCCGGTTTCATCCGGCGTTGTCGTGCTTATAAGTATTATGAAAAGGGTCAGGCTACAACTGCATTCCTTACTTTTTCCTCTTCACCTCGCAGTTCCCTTCGAAGAATTTTACCTACATTAGATTTAGGTAATTCATCCCGGAACTCAATGATTTTAGGTACTTTATAACCTGTCAGATAACGACGACAATGCGTTTTAAGCTCATCCTCGGTTAAACTGGAATCTCTCCGAACCACAAACACTTTAACGGTTTCACCAGAGCTTTCACTTGGTACACCTATTGCTGCTGACTCTAGCACTTTCGGGTGAGCTGATACAACATCTTCAACTTCATTAGGGTACACATTGAAACCAGAAACCAAAATCATATCTTTCTTACGATCTACGATATGAATAAAACCTTGTTCATTAATATTCGCAATATCACCCGTCGCTACCCAGCCATCTTTCAATACTTCTTCTGTCGCATCAGGGCGATTCCAATAACCCATCATAACCTGTGGGCCACGAACCCACAGTTCCCCCTGCTGGCCTACTGGTACCTCATTACCATCATCATCGGTAAGCTTAATTTCCGTTGAAGACACAGGAAAACCTATACTACCAGTGTAATTTTTCACGTTATAAGGATTACAGGAAACCAATGGTGAACACTCTGTCAAACCATACCCCTCAAGAAGCGTTCTTCCAGTCACCTTAGCCCACTTCTCAGCAACTGTTTTCTGAACTGGCATGCCACCACCAACAACAAGACGCAATGCGGAAAAATCAAGCTTCTTAAATTCTTCATTATTTAACCAGGCGTTAAACAACGTATTCACTCCAGTCACTGAAGTGAACGGATAACGACTCAATTCTTTAGCTGTTCCTGTAATATCACGCGGGTTAGTGATCAGAAGATTACATCCACCCACGTAAATAAGTAACAAACAGTTCACCATTAACGCAAATATATGATAAAGCGGTAGCGCAGTAACTATTAGCTCCTGACCTACCCTTAGTAATGGAGAATAAACCGCTTTTGCCTGCTCAAGATTCGCTAGCATATTACGATGACTCAGCATCGCCCCCTTAGCAACGCCAGTAGTACCGCCAGTATATTGTAGGAAGGCCAAATCATCACCGTTAATATCCGGTTTCACATACTGCATGCGATAGCCTTTATGTATCGCACAACGAAATGAAATGGCATCAGGCAGATGATATTTTGGCACCAACCGTTTGATATATTTCACAGCAAAATCAACCAATGTGCCTTTAGGACGAGATAGCTGATCACCCATGCGCGTCAAAATAACATGCTTAACTCTGGTATTAAAAACAATCTTTTCCAGCGTATGAGCAAAGTTAGAAACGATCACAATGGCTGAAGCGCCGCTGTCATTAAGCTGATGTTCAAGTTCGCGTGGCGTATACAAAGGGTTAACGTTTACGACAATCAAACCTGCGCGCAAAGAACCAAACAAAGCAACAGGGTATTGCAACAAGTTTGGCATCATCAGTGCAATACGATCCCCTTTGCTTAATCCCAAACCATTTTGCAAATAAGCAGCAAATGCCCGGCTACGCTCCTCCAACTTACGGAAGGTCATAACCTCACCCATATTTATATACGCAGGTTGATCTGCATAGTGCGCTACGGCATTTTCGAACATTTCAACCAATGATGCATAACGATCCGGGTCAATTTCCACAGGGATATCTGCCGGATAATGTTTTAGCCAGACTTTCTCCAAGGTAATACTCCTGAAATTTTAATTGCTATGTTATCACTCGCCTAATAAATAACGCACGCTTTGTTTTAACAAATTATTAACTCAGCATACCAGTTTAAAAAAGAAACATTGCTCAGGTTGAGATACACATCACTAATTTCATGTTAATCCTTACACATAAAAACAAAGAGAATTGTGTAGTCTATAAATTATTTTTAATTATCAGTATATTATTGCTATAGTTAATATTTAATCTGGTAGCTATTGATTACACATTAACCGATACATTTTCGCTTAAGATAGCATTTTTAGAATAGCATTTATTGCTTTCATCTATTCCAATACATTATTAAAAAACCAAAAATAATGAAAAATGATTATGAATAACATTACGATCAGAGTGGCAAACGATGAAGATAGTGCTGCTATCAGCGATATAGAACTGCAAGCTGCTTCTCTTTTTCCTGATGAACTACTGCCAAAAGCACTCTGTAGTCAAACCCTGCCTGTGTGTGAAATTGAATCAAGCATCCAAGAACAACGGCTTTGGGTTGCAGAGAGTGATCAAAACTTAGTCGGATTCGCGCTAATCCGTTCTTTAAATCAATTAACTCTGTTAGCTGAGATTGATGTACTACCGGAATATAATGGTAAAGGCATTGCCAGTGCTCTTCTTAATTTAATCATCGAAAAATTAAAACAACGTAACAAAACAGCGCTTTATCTCACAACTTTCCGCGATTTTACACCAAGTCGGAGATTATATGACAAATTTGGCTTTGTAGTACTAGAATCGGATAATATTCCGCATGAATTACGGAAAATTTTGGTTGAGGAAGCAATCATTGGCTTAGGTATAAGGATTGCAATGAAGTTAACAATACAACCACATAAATAGTAATATGGATTCCGCCACATAAATGCGGCGGTTACAACAAAAAATTAGATTATGGTACTAAGCAGTTTCGGTTATTGGAATTAGTTCACTTGGTCAAAATAGTTTCAATAGATGCTGGGTCAGGATAATACCAATTCCATCCCCAACCTGAATAATATGGAGAACCATAATAATTCCAGGACCCCGGACCATAAGGCATCAATACCCGCTGAACGCTCCTCCAACGTTGATAGCCCGTTGCATTAATCACAACATAAGAGTGATCCGCCTGACCAATTTTGCCCTTTTCCAGGCCCATTATCGGGCCAACAACAGTGACATAATTTCCTTTAAAATCGTTAGGCTCAAGAAAACTATTAACATAAGCATAGATTCGACCGATAGAAGGCTCATTCAGTTCTGGACTGGCATCTGATGCTAATGGCAAGGATGATATTTCCAGACGAGTACGATGATTTTCATTCACTACATCAAGTACCTTACCGCCAAATCGCCCTTCCTGACCGATAAACAACTCAGGTGCATTCTTAACAGAAAGCAGATCTTGCACTGGCGATGGTGACGTCCCTTTTACTGAATCAGGAACGGAGATACAACCTGTGAGCATAACAACAGCTAATACGATCAGCACTTGAATACTCGTCCGGCAGTTTATTACTTTTAACATAACCACCTTCTCCTGAAAGTTGACCCAATAATATGTTTAAAATAACTTTATCTATTTGATACTTTGTTTTACTACAAGTTTCATCAATCAATGCTTAACGGCCCGGTAATTTTTTCCAGGTAACTTCATTACGTAAGTACACTGGTTCTGCATGTTCTACAGCCTTCATCTCGCCGTTTTGCCACATCTGTACAGCCAGAGGTAACATATCTTCAGCATGGGGTAATGTAATATCACTATCACTCAGCGTTAAATGACTTGTCCTCAATTGAGGATAAGCCTGCCAGCCAGTACCCGCCACTACCCAAGCGCCATTCAATGAAGCCATGATCTCCTGTATCCGTTCCGGTTTCATCACTGCTTCAGTTTCATTTCCCTGCCATTCACCCTTCTGATTACGAACATATTGTCCCCAATAAATTTCTCCCATTCGAGCATCAATAGCCGTTAATACCTGAGTTGATCCTGTCAGGCGAAAAACACCTTGCGCCATTGTATTGAGCGTTGAAACACCAATGACTGGCAATTCAGCTCCCAAAGCCAACCCCTGAGCAATACCAACACCAATACGTACACCCGTAAAGCTACCCGGCCCACGGCCAAATGCCAGGGCATCGAGTTGCTGTAAACTGATACCGGCTTCTGTCAGAACAGATTGAACCATGGGTAAAATACGTTGTGTGTGTTCACGTGGAGAAATTTCAAACTGTGCCAAAACGGCACCATCATTCCAAAGAGCAACTGAACAGGCTTCCGTTGCAGTATCAATAGCCAGAATTCGTGTGGACATGCCTTAACCTCGGCAAGCAATATAATTCGAAATAAGGCGCTATCTTATCATAACTTTGTCTATTTTATCCAAATCGCCACCGGAGATTATCACAGATAGATAATAAACCGGATTTCCGTTCTGTGATGTCTTAACCTATCTAAACAATACTTTTCGCTTCTATTTTTTTTCTCTCTCATTTAGCATTCTTAACCAACCATATACCCGCTGATTTTTCACTCTCCACATCCCCTCGGTTTGTTGCAGTTCGAAACGTTCACGTGATGAACTAAATGGCCCCGGATTTTGCTGAACAATTTCAATTGACGTTGGCTCAACGACAGAAATAATCGCAACATGACCATAGCGATTAAATAATGTTGGGGCAAAAACAATAATATCGCCTGTTTCTGGTGCCGAAATACTGCCATTGGTGAATTGTAACAATGCCCGTTTTTTATTTATTCCACCATCAGCAACAGAATGATCAAAAAAGTCTTTTGCATGCCCATAAGTATCTGGCATTTTATGGTGATAAAACTGAAAATAAAAACGTTTTATGAATTCAACACACTGATATTTTATTCCCAAATTATAACCATCTTCCGACAAATTACGCCCCAATGACGTATCAACCCCACCATTATAATAGACTACAACATTCTTATAGTTATCAATGGCATCACCTACTTGATGTGCTGGATTTAGATTAGTTTTTGTTGTTACCGAAAAAGCCAAACAACATAATAAGCCGATAACAACTACCCCTGTAACTATCTTCTTTTTCATGCAAGACCTTTATTACTTCGGTTAAAATCCTTTATTTTTTTAAGCTTGAAATCCGGTTAATGTATTTCCTCTGGAGATAATGATTCTATGGGAGTCAAACAGGCGGCATCAAACTCACGCATAGTTTGCTTATTGACACTCCCTATTTCACTCAATGCCTCCATCGTTTCGTGAATTGCAGCAAATGCCTCACTACGATACTTTTAACCATATTTAATCACCTCTGAAAAATGCCCCTTTTCAATTAACCTATCTTTTTCCTCTTTGATTCAAGAAGATTGCCGAGCCTCAAGGAAAGCAACGGCTTTTGTTAAATCACGAGTTCGTGGCGAAGGGGGTAAACTATTAAGAAACACTTCACCATATGGACGCATTACCAAGCGGTTATCACAAATCACAACCACACCATAATCATCAACATCACGAATAAGCCGCCCGACACCTTGTTTTAGGCTGATAACCGCATCTGGCAACTGAACTTCATTAAATGCATCACCACCTTTAAGCTGACAATCTTCAATACGCGCTTTTAATAATGGATCATCCGGCGCCGTAAATGGCAACTTATCGATAATGACACAGGAAAGCGCATCACCCCGCACATCTACACCTTCCCAAAAACTGCTGGTTGCCACTAATAACGCATTGCCGGTAGAAATAAACTGCGAAAGTAGCTGACTTTTATTCGTTTCGCCCTGAACTAAAACCGGCAATGTCATGCTAGCACGAAACTCTTCAGCCAAACTGCGCATCATCTGGTGTGAAGTGCATAAAAAGAAACAACGGCCTTTATTAGCTTCAATCAGCGGCTTAAGCATCTTCGCCAACCATTTTGCACCACCAGCCTGATTCGGGGACGGCAAATGACGAGGAACACAAAGTAATGTCTGACTCTGATAATCAAATGGACTCGGTAATAATAAAGTTTTTGCTTGTTTTAACCCAAGCCGTTCTGTGAAATGTGAAAGCTGTTCGTTAACAGATAATGTGGCTGACGTAAAAACCCAACAACCGGATTGTTCATGAATAATTTCGCTGAATTTGTCGGAGACGGACAGAGGTGTCAGCGCCAGAAGAAAATGACGACCATAACTTTCAAACCAATAACTGTAATCAGGGATAGTCACATCTTTCAAACGTTTAAGACGATTACGATAAACTGTCGCCCTTTCAAATGCAGCATCCAACATAATTGAACGCCCTAAAGATAACTTCATCACGTCATAACAAAGCTCAAGTGCATCATCAAGTAATACGAGCGCCCGTTGTACATGTGAATTTTGCAACAACTCTCGCAAATTGCCACGATAACCATTCTCCCCTAATACCAGCCGAAAATCCTGTGTACTCTGACTCAGACGATCCGCGCTCTTTTTTAGCTGAGCCTGATCCCGGACTTCCGTGTGATACGCCATAATAATGTCTCTGGATAGATCCATCAGTTGCCGGCTACTTAATTGCTGACCAAAATATTGACTAGCAATATCGGGGATTTGATGCGCTTCATCAAATATCTTAATTTCTGCTTGCGGGATTAACTCACCGAATCCCGTTTCTTTTACCACCATATCCGCCATAAATAGATGGTGGTTGACAACGATGATATCCGCATCCATGGCCCGACGACGAGCTTTCAGAACAAAGCATTCCTGATAACGCGGACAATCACTGCCAAGACAATTATCGTTAGTACTGGTTACTAACGGCCAAACCTGACTATCTTCCGCTATCTGATGACAAGTGCTGATATCCCCCTCTTCAGTTTGTGAAGACCAGCTTCTCAATCGAACAATATCTGCCAGAACTTCCGCTTCCAATTGACCACCACCAAAAGAGTGTTGTTCCAATCGCTCCAAGCAAAGATAATTTGAGCGGCCTTTTAACAACGCCAGTTTACCCGTGAAATTAATCGCTTCAACAACAGTCGGCAAATCACGATTATAAAGCTGATCCTGTAGTGCCTTGGAGCCAGTGGAAATAATCACTTTCTGCCCAGAACGTAATGCGGGGACCAGATAAGCAAATGTCTTACCTGTCCCTGTGCCCGCTTCTACCACCAGTTGCTGATGGTTTTTAATTACACACTCAATAGCAGCCGCCATTTCTCTTTGGGCATTACGAGGTTTAAAACCTTTTATTGCTTTAGCAAGCGCGCCGTTTTTCGCAAAATCGTCTGACACAAACTGTCTCTTTTAATAAAATAGATGGAGATTATGCCAATACTATGTTCTGATCACCACCTAAAATCAGGTAGATAGCAGTTATTAAAGAGGTATTCATGACAATTGAACGTATTGATCCACAAGATCGCTGGTCCGAAGCTGTGATCCACAATAAAACTATTTATTACACCAGCGTACCGGAAGAAAAGCTGGATGGTGATATTACTGAGCAAATGGCTGACACACTGGCTGCTATTGATATCATGTTGCAGCGCCTCGGATCTGATAAAAGTAAAATTATCGATGCCACTATTTTTCTGGCTGACAAAGAAGACTTTGCTGGTATGAACGCCGCCTGGGATGCATGGGTTGTCGCAGGAAGTGCGCCTGTGCGTTGTACTATTGAAGCTAAGCTAATGAACCCAAAATATAAAGTCGAAATAAAAATTATCGCGGGAATTTAATATTAATTTCGGGATATTCTTCACTATCCGTATTTATATTTTAATTATCTGGAAGTTATTAAGAATATCCCAAAAAGTCTTATGATATTTATTAAATAGATAAAAAATCGCACTAACAGAGACCGTTTTTAAATCCGTTTCCTATAGATTTCTGAAAATTTCAGATAGTAATCTGATAACAAAAATTTGTTACAAACCAATCTCTCAAGCCAAAACACCTATTTTTAACAACGACCCTTTTTAGAAATAATCTTAAATTATGCCATATTTAAATAACTAATAAGACTTTGATAATAAATTTAAAAAAATAATCACCACTATTATTTATAATAAATAGAGTTTATTTCATCTGACAAAGTTAATACACCAAACGTATCTTCTATATTTACACTTACAATATTGAATTATGCTTATGAGTCATCCATACTTTCTAATAAGCACATAAGTGCCTGGCCATTGTTTAATGAATATCAACGTGGTCTAACCTTTAATAACTCTTATTACTTGGTGTGGAGCATTCTATGGATGTTTGTTCAAGTTGTAATTGTTCTTTTCATGATTCAGTTGTTGCGGAAGTAGAAGGCAAGCTCTACAAAAGTTGCCCATCTTGTTCCGCCTCAATTGGTCAACATGTTTTCTATCGCTATGAAGACTTTGGCATGAGGGATATGGGTGATGGTCGCCATATCGTTCAATCTTGGTGCCCTGGCTGTCGTTCGAAAGATGGTCATACACCAGATATATGTTTTACCTGTTAAAAGTCACCTTATCTCTATCTGCTGGCTATTATGCAAAACAGTTGCAAGCGCCAGCAGATATAACCTGTTATCTTTCAAGTTGCCTCTTTGCTGGCTACACTCACTCGCCCTGGTCACATCGCGGTCACCATAGTTATCTATGCTCCCAGGGACTCGCCCCCTTGCCCACACTCCCGCGGATTAAATTACGCTGGCTTAAGCCATCTTGATCATCACCATTCCCAACAGCAATAAGACAATTCCACCCCACCCTTTACAATTCAAGCGTTGATTAAACATAATCCAGCCAGCTGCAACTGTTGCGATAATGCCGAAAGCACCCCATAAAGCATAAGCAATGGAAAGCTCAATCCCCTTCACTGCCTGAGCAAGCGCACTGAATGCCCCAAGGACGGCCACCAGTGAGAGAATGCCCATCCAGGGACGCCGGAAACCATCAGAAAATTTCAATAAAATATTCGCTAAAATTTCTAACACTACGGCAAGAAACAGAAACGCAGCATGCCACCATTCAAATTGTTGCAACATGTTATGCCTCCTTTATCTTACTGTTTTTAGTGGTTGCGGCACTGACAGCCTTGCTTGCCATCTGTTTCATTGCTTCTGCTGATTTTTTGACCGCAGATTTTTTAGTACCGGATTTAATCAGCATAATCCCTGTCACCAACAGAGCTAAACCGCCTACTTTCATCAATGACAATGATTCATCAAACCACATCACACTAAAAACAGTAATAAATAGAATGCCAACGCCTTCCCACAAAGCATACGCAACGCCGAGTGCAACTTTTTTTACTGCCATTGCCAGCAAGATATAGGATGTGGCGATCATGACATACATAACTGCCATGCCAGCTGCACCACCGGAAACGCTGGCATGTTTCATCGATAAGGTACCGATAACTTCGGTAACAATTGCCATTGCAAGGAATAACCAATAAATCATTTTCTTTCTCCTGAACATGCAAATACGCACGTCAAGACGCAAGCCATAAATGAGCCAAATCACCTACGTATGAGATGAGGAAAATAAGCTAACGTTTTGACGAAACAGAAACGCCGGTTGAAAACCGGTTAACAGGAGTCAGACGCTACAATGCACCGCACCAGTAATGTTCACTGGATAAAATGGCAGAAAGGAAAAGTACATGGGTGGAACTTTGAAACTTGACGCTTTTGGCGCTGTTCATGATATCTCATTCTTTCATCGCAACGATATTCCGCGCGATATACTAAGAATCCTCATAGTTATAGTGTTGATTGCCTTAATACTTCTATCATATGGAATAATAGAAAGCAACTATTCAATTTTATTCTTTTCTTGTCTGACATCACAAATGAATAAGAAAAACAAAGCAAATATCAGTATGAGCCAACAAGACCAAGCCGCCCATCCTGCGGCTTGAGCCTCAATGGAGGTATACCCTTCATCTTTCAAGTTGCTGCTTTGTTGGCTGCGTTCACTTACCCCAGTCACATAGTTATCTATGCTCCTGGGGATGCGTTCTCTTGCCGCCGCGCTGCAAATTGAAATCTATTGGGTATATTGCTCCCGGGGATTCGCTCCCTTGCCGTCGCGATCCATCTTGAAATCTATTGGGGTTATGCGTTCCTCATTTATTGCCGGTTACTCAAATTCATTCCACGAACGGCCATCACGGGTGATCATAGCAACAGAAGCAACGGGTCCCCACGTTCCCGCCTGATAAGGCTTAGGTGCATCATTATCCGCCGCCCATGCATCCATAATGGAATCAACCCACTTCCAGGCTTCTTCCACTTCATCACGACGAACGAATAGCGCCTGAATACCACGCATCGCTTCCAGTAATAACCGCTCATAAGCATCTGCTAGCGGAATATGATTAAAAGTTTCAGAGAAACTCAAATCCAACTTAGTTGTTTGCAAACGGTGCTTATGCTCAAGCCCCGGTGCTTTGTTCAGCACTTCAATATCAATACCTTCATCCGGTTGCAAACGAATAGTCAGCTTGTTCTGCGGTAACTGTTGATAAGATTCAGAGAACAGATTCAGCGCCGGTTTCTTGAAATAAACCACCACCTCAGAACATTTAGTTGGCAAACGTTTACCTGTTCGCAGATAAAAAGGAACCCCTGCCCAACGCCAGTCATCAATATCGACACGGATAGAGACAAAAGTTTCTGTTCTACTGGACTGGTTAGCCCCCTCTTCCTCCAGATAACCCGGCACCTTACTGCCCTGAACAAAACCAGCAGTGTACTGACCGCGTACCGTTTTCTCTCGCACATTCGTGTGATCAATACGACGCAGAGAACGCAATACTTTCACTTTTTCATCACGAATATGGTCTGTTGTTAAATCTGCTGGAGGAGACATCGCGATCATGGTCAATATTTGCAACAAATGATTCTGAATCATATCGCGCATCTGCCCGGCCTGATCAAAATAACCCCAGCGGCCTTCAATGCCAACTTCTTCAGCTACCGTAATTTGTACATGATCAATTGTCCGGTGATCCCAGTTATTCACGAATAAAGAATTGGCAAACCGCAACGCCAACAAATTCAATACTGTTTCTTTACCCAGATAATGATCGATACGATAAACCTGGCGCTCATTGAAATATTTTGCCACTTCATCATTAATAGCTTTGGATGATTCAAGATCGGTCCCTAAAGGCTTTTCCATTACAACCCGGTTTGGCTCTTTATTTAGTCCTGCAAGACCCAACCCATGACAAACTGCGCCAAAAGTACTTGGTGGCATCGCAAAATAGTGGATTGCAGGCCGATTCTCCTGTTTAAGAATTGCTTTCAGTTTGGCAAAGTCTTCCTTTTGATTAACATCCAGATTGCAGAACGCCAAGCGTTCACTCAGTGTTTTCCATAATTCTGGATCTAATTCTTCCGATAAGAACGTATTCAGAGCTTCTTCAACAACTTTGATATAAGCCTTTTTATCCCAATCAGCTCGCCCGACACCAATAATTCGTGTTTCAGGATGGATATAACCCGCTTTCTCAAGCTGATAAAGGGAAGGTAATAATTTCCGACGAGCCAAATCCCCTTTAGCGCCAAAAATGACTAAATCACAAGCTTGAGCCGTGGAAGTAACCGCCATATTGTATCTCCTTGTTGCGGGATATTGTAATTTTGTTACAGCTTTAGCCGATAATGTACTCTTTTGGCTATAGCACGTAAACAGCTATAGCGAATAACTCTAATCTTCTATTAGCAATAGGTGCTACCACCACTGAATAATTATATTACCAGGTAATTTTACAACTTATATGAAAGAGAATTACCAATGTGAAAGTTAGACACTTGTCATATTTTTATGAAAAATATTAGATTATTGTAACTTCCTGCTGCCAGCTTCAATTTACTAGTAGTATATTTTCATAAAACTTACATAGATCTCTTTTTTGAATGAAATCATTAAAACCATAGGTAACTACGTTTTATGAACACACTGGAACGGGTGCAAAACAGTATTGAGTTTTTAAGTAAATCAGAAAAAAAAGTGGCGCAGATAATCCTGGCTTCACCGCAAACGGCGATTCATTCCAGTATCGCAACACTCGCAAAAATGGCACAAGTCAGTGAGCCAACCGTTAACCGTTTTTGCCGTCGTCTGGAAACCAAAGGTTTCCCCGATTTCAAACTCCATCTGGCCCAAAGCCTTGCTAATGGAACACCTTATGTAAACCGCAATGTTGAAGAAAGTGACACCGTTGGCGCCTATACTAATAAGATATTTGAATCAGTAATGGCGACGTTGGACACGGTAAAAAACAATTTGGATATTACCGCCGTTAACCGAGCCGTCGATTTACTGACCCAAGCGCGGAAAATCTCATTTTTTGGTTTAGGGGCTTCTGCTGTAGTTGCCCATGATGCAATGAATAAATTTTTCCGGTTCAATATTCCGGTTATCTATTTTGATGACATTGTGATGCAACGGATGAGTTGTATTAACAGTACCGAAGGTGATGTAGTCGTGTTGATATCCCATACTGGCAGAACAAAAAGCCTGGTTGAAGCGGCACAACTTGCGCGTGAGAATGATGCGACAGTCATCGCAATTACCTCCCGCAACTCCCCACTTGCCCACGAAGCAACGCTCTCCATTCTTCTGGATGTCCCAGAAGATACCGATATCTATATGCCAATGGTATCAAGAATCGCACAATTAACCGTCATTGATGTTCTGGCTACCGGTTTTACTCTGCGACGAGGTACGGCATTCAGAGACAACTTGAAAAAGGTCAAAGAAGCACTACGAAATTCACGCTTTGATAAGATTGGCTTCCCCCCAGCCTGAAGCCCTGTTGTAGGCTGACTCGCAACGATTGCGTAGTCAGCGATTGCCTATTGCTCATTGAGTGCCTGTAAATAATCTGCGCTGGTTCACCATGGTTTTCCCATAAATCGCTAATGAGCACAAATACCTGCCCTTGCAGGGCGTAATCAGAATGGAACCAAGCCTCAAGTAAATGATGACCAAGACAAAGGGCTTTTCATTCTCACTTTGACTACAATTCTCAGGGTGGTAATAAATCTGTGGCTCAGGTGCGTCGATCATTAATTCACTCACCGGCGTTAGAAATCCTGACCAATCGCTGACAATCATTACCGGCATGTTAACCTCTCTCATTTATTAAATTTTTAAAATGCATGAATAACAACGCTATAAAAACAGTATCGTATAAAACATAGCCTATCTCTCTGATTTTACTTCATCTCCGAATATAGAGGTAAAATACCTAAATCAGCCAGAATGATTTCAAGGTCATTAGATGCCTGTTGATCTGCCTTATCTAAGCAATGATATTCATTTTTACTAACAATAATCGTTCCGGTATTAAGTTCCGTCGACACCGGTATAACATCTTCGGCAATATTCAGATAACCTTCCTCTATATGCACAGGCAAATAGATCATCCAACCAACTGCTGGGCGATCGGGGAAGACTTTATCTCCAGTTCCCTTTCCATTGAAAGATATTGAACAATATTGCAGGGTATATTTATCTGCAACGGATTTTATAAAATCAACTAAGTTATTTTTATTATAAACTATATGATTTTCGGCGCCAATTAAGATATAAGTCTCAATTCTATCAACCTCATCCATTATCATGATGGATAGCCCTTTATCAATATCTCCATTCCATAACCCTACCGCATACGGCAAATTTTTACCTATCAATTTTTCTGCATCCGAATGTATTACACCAGTAAGATCAATTATTTTATGTTGTAGTGCATCTTCTAACGTTTCGCCTTTTGCATATAGAGTTGTTATACTTTTATTACATTTATTTATTTCTTTAAGAAAAAAACTGAAAGCGCCACAAAGAATAGTAAAATCTTTTGCCACATTTTCTTTAATTTGAATAGAAAAACTAAGTTCTGACATTTTATAATACCTCAGATTTATAAAGAGTATGGGATATGGTAAACGCTTATTATATAACTTCTAGACATAAATAGACGGCTAAAAAACGTAAAACTCAGCCTCTCCATAAAATACCAGCTTAATTTATTTGGTGGTGTGGCAACGACAACTGCATTTTGTGTTCTTGCCTGAGTAACAATACCTTCAACTCCTGTCCAAAAATATTTTATCATTTCCTCATCCAGGAAAAATTGATCATAAGCCCCCTTCGTTTCCTGCAATAGACAAACAGATCGCTGAAAACCGTCAAAAGATACCGTGGCGAAATCCCATTCTTCTATCCATCCTGGTCCATGTTTAGCCCCGGTAATATATATTTGATATTGTAAATTAATATCATTCCCAAAACTCCTTTTTTCCCGTGTAGGCGTGCCTGTATTGGCGGGACATAATTCACACTTTTCTGTCGAGCGCGCTAATACACCTGATTTTGTGATCCGTGCAATCCGCTCATTTGCCTTTGCCTCTCCCAACTTAACATCATTGCTAATATCGCGACCTCCGGCAGCAACAGAAGCATGAGCAGTGTCATCAAGTATTTCTTGCTCCGGATTGTCCGTAATTCCTATACCAATTAACAGTCCTGCACATGCAGAAACGACATATTCAGCGGCAGTCAATAATGGGTAAACCGCGAGCATTACCGGCATGTTAATCCCCTCTGTTTATTAAGTTTTTTGTAACATGAAGAAGATCCTGATATTGTTTTTCAGGATTTTTCCCCGGTACTTCAAGAAGACATTTTACTTCCGGCGAATTATGAAAATTAACATTAAATGCCGTCAAATAGAGATAAGATCTCACCAAAGTTTCATTCTTAAAGTTTAACTCCATTAAGTAGTTATAAGCCTCTTTCAGCCGATAAATCAGATTTTCCCTCTCCACAACCTGATCGGCATATTTTGACAAGATATTATTCTTTATTTTTTCAATATAATCATTGTCTTCTGCATCAATAAATTTATCAAATTGCTTTTGAGTCAATTTAATCATAATGTTGTTCCTGATACTGAATGATAAGCCCCATTATGCTGATAGATCCATTTAGTTATTCCACGAGTCAGCTCTGCCAATTGTTCGTCACTGAAAATATCATTAATTCGATGTAAAATACGGGGATCATAAAAACGGAAAAGCACTGTCTCTTTTGTCGACAACTGCATATTTAAATAAGGTACCAGATGACGAGTCAAGTGATCTAACGATAAAGGCGTTAATATCCATGATATAGAGGGGTAAGTTTCTTCCAATACTGACAGTTTGTTACTCCATTGATCCCCATATTCCATATCAAATAGCCAAGGACCAGCAAACGCAATTTTTGAGTCGGGATATTGCCGGAATAACGGATTATTTATCCCTGCAATATATTTAATTTCTTCCTGAAAACAGCGCTCATACTGCAAGCCACTCACTAATGCATAAAGCCGAATATCAGGATGGCTTTGCTGATAATTAACCAATTCTTCATTTAAATCCGGGGTCATGATTGTTGTCCTCGCATTATCATTGCTAACCCTGCCAGTTCCGCATTGATCAGGCAACTAATACACAACTCCTTAACAGGTATTGTTGGTATCGCTACAGGCATGTCAACGCTAACCTTATTTATTTTTTGTAGCATGTCAGGCAATTTCCCACCCCAACCAGAACCTATACCCGGTGTTCCACTACCGAAATTAATTCCTGAGCTACTGGTGATGCCACCAGCATCAATTTTGATAAAATGTCCCGCCGCTTGGAGAGTTAATTCACTACCAGCATCAATAACTAAGGTAGTTCCTGAACTCAGGTGAATTTCATTTTCCCCCAGCATGAAGAGTGCATCATCGGCCTTGACATGCAATTTTTTTCTGGACGAAACGGATATGTCATTATTAGCCAGAACGCGATATTCATTATCAACACGTAAATGAGCATCGTGCTTAATATGGTGGATTCGGTCATGTTCAATATTGATTGTTTCGTCATTTAAGATTTGAGTCTTCATGTTTTTCTGAGCATGAATAAATATTTCTTCCCGATCTTTTTCATCCTC
>NZ_JONO01000028.1 GCF_000711895.1 Photorhabdus australis DSM 17609 | reverse complement strand
ACTATCATCAAAAAATTCATCTTATTGTGGATGGGGCGGGTTACAACAAAGCGCATCTGGTGAAGGACTGGGCTTATATCAGCAATATTGAGTTACATTACCTTCCTCCCTACAGTCCCAATTTAAACCCGATAGAGCGATTATGGAAGGTCATGAATGAACAGGTTCGAAATAACCGTTATTTCGCTAATAAACAGGAATTTCGAGACAAAGTGTTCAAATTTTTCACCACAACGCTACCGGATATAGCGGACTCGCTGACATCGAGAATTAATGACCATTTTCAGGTGCTAAAAACTGCATCTTGAAGTTTCTTGGGTATAGACAGAAATAATCTTCTGACACGATAGTTTTTTTCTTGCAATTAATACTTGTTATGATTAATAGTCATCGGGTAGTTTTGTTTATTTCATTATAGTTGAATTGTTAAATAATCAAGGTGGTTTTAATGGAAGATATCAGTCTGTCTGGTGGTCTTAATGAGGCTACAAACTGGTTTATCAGTCATCAGGATTTAATCATTCAATATCTGGTCAATATTGTTGCTGCGGTGCTGATTCTTGTATTGGGATTGATGGCGGCAAGAGTAATCAGTAAGGGCGTGAAAAGAGTTATGTCGTTGCGCGGCATTGATGTAACTGTGTCAGATTTTCTGGCTGCTGTTGTCCGTTATTTGATTATTGCGTTTACTATTATTGCGGTCCTGGGCAAGTTAGGTGTGCAGACAGCTTCTGTGATTGCGGTTATCGGTGCTGCTGGTTTGGCCGTAGGTTTGGCTTTACAGGGTTCTCTGTCTAACTTTGCTGCAGGCGTGTTGCTGGTTGCTTTTCGTCCAATCCGTGCGGGTGAATATGTCATTCTGGGGGCAGTTGAAGGCACAGTGACCCAGGTACAGATTTTCTCTACCACATTGCGTACAGCCGATGACAAAATCGTTGTTATTCCGAATGGGAAAATTATTGCAGATAATGTTATTAATACCAGTCGTGAACCAAACCGTCGAACTCAGATAATGGTTGGGGTTGCCTATGATGCGGATATTGATGAAGTTAAAAAAGTGTTGGGCGACGTAATTGCGGCAGATAGTCGTATTCAGCATGACAAAGGTGTGACGATCCGTTTACATGAAATGGCGCCATCTTCGCTGAATTTTATTGTGCGTGTATGGACTACCAATGGTGATGCCTGGGACGTTTATTGGGATTTGATGGAAAATTTTAAACGTGCATTAGATAAGCACAATATCGGTATTCCTTATCCACAAATGGATGTGTATTTGCATCAGAGTCAAGCTGTATTGCGAAATAGAGTGAGCGATTAATGTTTGATTATCATCTCGATCTTCTTCGCGTATATTTATATTGAGGCATCGATGTTGGTGCTATGATTGGCAGAATTCAGTCCGGTTGGTGATTTATTGATTTTGTAATCGCTCAGACCGGATTGAATTACCGCGAAATCCATTAGGCTATTTTATTTGCTATTGCTTGTAATAATTACGCCTATTGGGATAGATTCTGATATTGATAGTTCAATATTAGTCACTTAAAAAGGTTCTATTTCTTTTGTCATCCATAATACAGTATTAGCACCATCTAATTGTAAATCAATGGGTTTATAGCCAGTTTTCATATAAAATCGTAAAATATATTCATTATTTTTATAAAGTTGTATCGCCAGTCCAACCATTTTTACGTTAAGTCGTTGATAACAAATTTCCTCTAATTTGCGAGAGAAAGGAAGTGCTATGCCATTTTTCCTCCACTTTGGATTAATCCAAAGGTCATGGAGTTCAATAATTCCCAGGTCATTAAATGATGTACGTTCAGATATTAAGAGAATGTGTGCCATGCCGACAAACTCTGTATTGTGACGACATAGTAGAACTATTCTCTTTGATTCTTTAATCTCACGCTGGCATAATTTAAGGTATTCAATAGGTCTTAATTCTCCTGAGTTCGTCATTATATCATGTATGTCAATGATTTCTTCATTGCTCAATGTTGATTCTACGAAAGTGAATTTATTTATTCCATCTTTATTAAAATTAGTGTCTTTATTATTGTTCTCCATCATAAAACTCCCGAAATTGTATTAAGTAGCTTGTCAGTTCCGCAACATGCTAATGTATCTGAGTACATTTTATTATGTTTTCTGTTACTTATTCTCGTTTGTGGGCATCCACCATGACATAGATTAAACCACTGGCAATTTCTCATGTTGTTATTATTATCGATTTCTTCTTCTTCTGATTTTTCATAATGTATAGAACTTTCCAATAATGTTTTTAAATCATTATCAAGTAATGAACCATAGTAAAAGTTTTCGCTTCCGACGTATTTATCACAGGCAGATACGGTTGCATTTGGCTCAATTGTAACAACTTCTTGATGACATTTTTCTGACCAATAACATGACATTAGAACATTACTGGCACCTTTCAAAACACCAACAAATGAGTTAAATAAAGGAATGTTAATTATGTCTTTATATTCTTTCCACCAAATCAGAAATAGTTCTGAGAGAAAGTCCATGTATTCGAAGTAATTGATATAACTGTCACCTGGAGATTCTCCAGGAAGCAATCTGTTATCTGGAACGATATCCAGAAAAACAAGATCATTGAGGTTTATTTTTGCAAAATAGTCTAATAGTTCTCTTTTATCTGATTCAAATATAAGCCGATCAACGACAACTAGCCCGCCATATTTAATGCTGTTATTTCTAAATGTTTGTATTGTTTTTTCTATTCTTTTAGAAGTACCAATACCTTTTAGATCAACTCTCCTGCTATCATTAATTTCGGGGTGGCCATCGAGACTTATTCCAACGCTAATATTTAATCTTTTTATCAATGCGATCCATTTTTCACTTATATTCACAGCATTTGTTTGTATCGCATTGGTAACGAATTGGTTATCTCTCTTAATATGTTGTTGTAACCAAATGAACTTTATGAAAAATTCAGGTCTTAATCTTGTAACTTCACCACCATGCCAGACAAATTCAATTCTAATTAAATCAGGAATATCAAGTATCCTTTTCGTCATGGCAACTAAGCTACTAAAACTCATTGTATTATTTTTCCCTTCAGCCCATGAATGGCAGTAGGAACATCTTAGATTACATAATCTGGTCGCTTT
The DNA here is from genome assembly GCF_000711895.1 of Photorhabdus australis DSM 17609. Classification (GTDB taxonomy): domain Bacteria; phylum Pseudomonadota; class Gammaproteobacteria; order Enterobacterales; family Enterobacteriaceae; genus Photorhabdus; species Photorhabdus australis. The sequence continues at coordinate 69,060 of NZ_JONO01000028.1, read as the reverse complement.
GGTAACAACAACAAGTTTATTAGATCCCAACGGTTTTACTTCTATTTTTTTCTGCATTTCATGTCCATAAATCTCTATTTCCTCATCAGAAAGGATATCTTGGATTGGAATTTTCTTTATATCTTCATATGCGTATATTTCCTGAGGGATTTTAGGTCTTTTTTTAGTGTAATTAGTATTCATATCGCTATTTACATCTATATTTCTTACTTCTATTTTCTCGTTCATCTTAACCTCTCTTTTAAATATTATTGTTGTAGATGGGTTTTTATTCAGACCGTGTAAAGTTATTAATATGCATATACAGTACATCAGTATTGAGAATGAAAAATAATAAATCAAATAGCGTTAATGGGGCTAGCCTTAGGTATAAGCACTGACTATCAATACCATTGTTTAAGTTAAATTATTAGTATTTAGAATCTAAAGGTCCATTGAGAAAGTTCAGGATAATTTTCGTATTCTGATTTGTCTCTGTTATTATTTTCCTCTCTATTATCTCTATTTTTACTATTCTCCCCCTGAGGGAATAATTTAGCATCATGATTTTTTGTAGATACGTTCATATGCAAACCTCATTTTCTATTGGCTTGATAGTCAGTAATTAGATAATAGTTAATGTTGTGAATAAATTCCAATAATCCTTAGGTCTTTTATGGTTTTTTTTATCATCGTCTCATTTTATAAAGTAAATAATTAAGTGTTTGCAATCTATCGTGACAGGTTATTTTGTTATGTGGTTATAATTAAAGAATTTATTGTGGGGTTCGATATCGGTAATATTTTATTGCTATATTAATATAATATTTAATTTTTTGGGGTTGGTTTAATATTTTTTCTGTATTACTTTGAAATAAAATAGTCTTTTATGACAGTGAGTATAGTAGTGATAATAATTGCTAACAGTATGAAATCGATAATTTATTTATCTCGGTTTTTACGGAATTAATAGATTTATTAATGTCATGAATGGGTATTGTCTTGATTTAATTTAAATTAATCAAATAGGGCTCCTGTAAAAAAGTTATATTTTATCAGGTATTAAAATTTCTAATGAACGATTATAAATATTTATTTCCTCTAATGAGTTATTCTTCCTAAGATTTAGCATCTTGAAAAGTAAAGTGAATAATTATTGGGGGGGTTATGTTAACAACATTTTTGCAGGGTTTTTTTCTTAGTGCAGCGATGATTTTACCTCTCGGTCCACAAAACGCTTTTGTTATGCAACAAGGGAGCCGGAGACAATTCCATTTAATGAGTGCAACTTTGTGTGCTATTAGCGATGGTTTTTTGATTGGTGTCGGTGTGTTTGGTGGTAGTGCATTGCTTGGGCAGTCAACTTTACTACTACAATTTGTCACTTGGGGGGGCGTAGCGTTTTTACTGTGGTACGGTTGGGGAGCTTTTCGTGCAGCTCTGCATGCGAATAATGTTGAATTGGAGCAGTCTGGTAGTGGCAGTGTAGCCAAAAATCGTTGGCGGATCGTTGCGATCATCTTTGCTGTCACTTGGTTAAATCCGCATGTTTATCTGGATACTATTGTTATTCTGGGAAGTATTGGTAGTCAGCTATCTTCAGACCTTAGACCATGGTTTACTTTTGGTGCTGCAAGTGCTTCTGTCAGTTGGTTTTTTTCTCTGGCATTTCTGGCTGCATGGTTTTCACCCGTACTAAGTAAACCACGTTCTCAACGGATTATTAATGGTTTTATCTGTATTGTGATGTGGTATATAGCCTGGCAACTTGCTAAACAGGGATTGATAATTTCTGGTTAACTCGGGCACTTTTTTGCTTACAGTGTGTGTGTTAGTGTTTTATTTCTCCCGTGTATATTTCGGTCTTTCCGCGGGATAAATTTTTTGTAACAGATTTTCTACGGAGGTTGTGTGAAATTAAAATCATTGGGTTTGGCTGCAATGTTAAGTGCGGGAGGTTTGTCACCTGCTGCACAGGCGGCTGATTTACCCGCGGTTCCGCATATTATTACTTCTGGTAATGCGATAGTTAAAGCAGAGCCAGATATGGCAACGTTGATAATTAACGTCAATATTTCTGCTAAAGATGCTTCTGGTGCTAAAAAACAGGTTGATGAGCTGGTTACTAAATATTTTGATTTTCTGAAAGAGAACGGAATTGAAAAGAAAGATATTAATGCGGCGAATCTGCGTACTCAGCCTGATTATGAATATGATGGAGGGTCTGGCAAGTCTACGCTGAAAGGCTATCGTGCAATTCGTTCAGTGGAGGTGAAGGTTCGTAAGTTGGATCAGCTTAATGCTCTGCTGGATGGTGCATTAAAAGCGGGTTTGAATGAAATCGCATCTGTTGAGTTTGGTGTAGATGATCCTCAAAAATATCGTGATGAAGCCCGTCAGAAAGCAATCGAGAATGCAATTGAGCAGGCTGGTGCATTGGCTAAAGGTTTTAACAGCAAATTGGGCTCAATATATAGCATCAATTATCGGGCACCAGAAGCGATTGGTCACATGAAATACCGCAATAGTGATGTTCTTATGGCGGGAGGTGCTGCTGGAGTAGGTGAAACTTACCAGCAGGATAGCATCAACTTCAGCGATCAGGTTGATGTTGTATTTGAACTAAAGCATTAATGAGAGTCATCTTGTCTTAACATCTGACGCCCAAGTTTCAACAGGGCGTCAGTCACTTTTTTCATTGTTCTGCTTTCCGGTGCAAAGCGATGCCAATAAAGCATCCGGCGCTGACATAAACCGGGTGTCAGATCGATCAATTCACCACTTTCCAACTCCTTATCAATCTGCAAGTGTGGGATCATACAACAAGTAGAACTCTGTTTTGCTAATTGCACAAACGCTTCAGATGAGTTGACGATATGACATGGAACACTGCCCGGTGATAAGTCGAAGTTCTGTTGTAAAAATGCTTGGTGCATATCGTCTAGGTGGTCGAATGCTACCGCAGGCGCTTTCAGTAACGCGGAACGAGTGACTCCATTTGGAAAATAACGGGCTGCAAATTTTGGTGAGGCAACAAATAGGTAATCTAGTGCCCCTAGTTTATCGACCAGACAACTAGGTAACGGCTGCGGTTGAATACTGACTGCGCCAACGACTTCACCCCTTCTTAATTGTTCCTGAGTACGGGTTTCATCTTCAACTTGAATATTTAGTCGGATAGGCAAATCAGCAAGTACTGGATGCAATGCCGGTAATAACCAGGTGGCCAGACTGTCGGCGTTGACTGCTAGTGAAAGCAGGAGTGGAGTATCTACACCATATTCATCGCCCAACCATTGTTCTTCCAGTAATTCTACCTGATGCCATAGCGCTAGTAGCTTTTGCCCCTGTTCAGTGGGACGAGGAGGAACGGTGCGCACCAGCAGAGGTTGACCAAACAGATTCTCCAACTGTTTGATACGTTGAGAAACTGCGGACTGAGTGATACAGAGTTTCTGGGCAGCGCGTTCGAAACCACGCTCACGAATAACAGCGTCCAGGGCTTGCAGTGTTCGGTAATCAGGGCGTTTCATTACAGAAAGATTCTCCATTGATTTGGCTGTATTGCACTATGCCATATTTTTTCAGTGGATGAGGCAAATTATTGTTTATACTAGCCGACAGACTTTCCTTAAGTAACTGGTATGGGCAGTGAATTGATATGACTCAGGATGAACTAAAAAAAGCAGTAGGTTGGGCGGCGCTCGAATTTGTCACGCCAGGAACGATTGTGGGTGTGGGGACGGGTTCAACGGCTTCGCATTTTATTGATGCTCTTGGATCAATTAAAGATCAGATTAAAGGGGCAGTCTCTAGCTCGGAGGCTTCTACTGAGAAGTTAAAAAGTCTGGGAATTCCTATATTCGATTGTAATGAAGTGGATTCCCTTGATATCTATGTTGATGGTGCAGATGAAATCAATGGCAATATGCAGATGATTAAAGGCGGTGGTGCTGCATTGACCCGTGAAAAAATCATTGCTGCAATAGCGAAGAAATTCATTTGTATCGTTGATGCTTCTAAGCAAGTTGATGTATTGGGGAAATTCCCTCTGCCAGTTGAAGTGATTCCGATGGCTTGCTCATATGTTGCTCGTGAATTAGTGAAATTAGGGGGTGTACCCAAATATCGCCAGAATGTTGTGACTGATAACGGTAATGTAATCCTTGATGTTCATGATTTATCAATTCTCGATCCTATGGAGTTAGAGAATAAAATTAATGGTATTGCAGGTGTCGTGACTGTTGGTCTGTTTGCTAATCGTGGCGCGGATATTGTATTGATGGGAACATTAGATGGAGTGAAAATTATCACTCAATAATATTATTTATAGAGGGCGGAATCTTTCGCCCTTAAAATTTTTTCACGCTTAATGATAAGTAAAAATTTAGTGATATATTTTTCTCCTCTAATGATTATATAGTCTAAATATTAATTTTATTCTTTCCTGCATCATTTTATGCTGCATAATAACACTTTTATTGAGGCTTATTAGATAAGGATAGCAATCGTTTATATTGCCGTATCTGTTTTTTTTGTTATGTTGAGAGAATGAATCTGAAATGTAACGAAGCGTAACAATAGGCTGGATAAATGGTTAAAGTATCTCTGGAAAAAGATAAGATTAAATTTTTGCTATTGGAGGGTGTTCATCAGAGCACGGTGGAAAATCTGCGAGGAGCAGGCTATAGCAATATCGAATATCATAAAGGAGCATTAGATTCCCGGGAGTTAAAAGAAGCAATTCGTGATGCCCACTTTGTTGGTATCCGTTCTCGCACGCAACTAACAGAAGACATTTTTCAGGTCGCGGAAAAATTAGTTGCTGTAGGGTGTTTTTGTATCGGTACTAACCAGGTTGATCTGAAAGCCGCAGCCAAACGTGGTATTCCTGTCTTTAATGCGCCGTTTTCTAATACCCGTTCTGTTGCTGAGATGGTGCTTGGTGAGTTGTTGTTGTTACTGCGTCGTATTCCTTTAGCGAATGCAAAAGCTCATCGTGGCGTGTGGGATAAGCAGGCTAAGGGTTGCTATGAAGTTCGCGGTAAAAAATTAGGTATTATCGGTTACGGTCATATTGGTACTCAGCTTGGTATTCTGGCTGAAAGTATTGGTATGGATGTTTATTTTTACGATATTGAAAACAAACTACCATTAGGTAACGCTCATCAGGTACGCCATTTATCAGAGTTACTGAATATGAGTGATGTGGTCAGCTTGCATGTACCAGAAACACCATCAACTAAGAATATGATGGGTACGACAGAACTTGCCTTGATGAAACCAGGGGCTATCCTGATTAATGCTTCACGCGGAACGGTAGTGGATATTCCGGCATTATGTGATGCACTGGAAAGTGGACACCTGTCAGGGGCGGCGGTGGATGTGTTCCCGGTTGAACCGGCGACTAATAATGATCCGTTTGAATCTCCTCTGTGTAAATTTGATAATGTGTTGCTGACCCCACATATTGGTGGTTCTACTCAGGAAGCACAGGAAAATATTGGTTATGAAGTAGCAGGAAAACTGGCGAAATATTCTGATAATGGCTCTACCTTATCGGCAGTAAATTTCCCTGAAGTTTCCCTTCCGGCTCATGCTGATGATACCAACCGGTTTCTGCATATTCACGAAAATCGTCCAGGTATACTGAACAGTATTAACCAGGTATTTGCTGAACAGGATATCAATATCGCTGCTCAGTACTTGCGTACCAGTGGAGATATGGGCTATGTGGTTATTGATATTGTAACTGAGACACCCGCTCAGGCTGAAATGGTACTTCAAAAACTGAAAGCATTGCCGGGTACTATCCGTTCACGTCTGCTTTATTAATTATTTTGACATGAGATAAATGGGCGCATTATATGATGTGCCCATTTTTTTACTACCATTGCCAGATTTTTTCGGGAGTGATGATTTCAGGTAGTGGGATATCCCACTTAGCTGATGGCAGTGAATCAACTAATTGGCAGTTATGAGCCAGACCAATTGGATAGAAATTTTTTTGTTGCCATTGGCTTAAGGTGCGATCATAAAAGCCGCCTCCCATGCCAAGCCTCTGCCCTTTTCGGTCAAAGGCAACCAGCGGAATCATCATGATCTCCAGTTCAAATAAGGGTAAAACTTGCTGAACATTCAGTGGTGGCTCTTCTATATTGAAACGATTTCTAACAAGTTTAGTATTCGGTTGATAGTGTAAAAATAACAAATGATGACGGCTGAAAGGATGCAATACAGGTAAATAAATCTGCTTATTTTGTTGCCAAAGCAGGTTAATCAGTGGGCATGTATTAATTTCACCGTCGAATGAAAGAAACAACGCGATGTTATTAGCCTGGCGAATTTTGGGGTGGTTAATTGCGCGTTCAGCAACTTGTTTTGCAAAGAGAGATTGTTGCTCAGGGGATAATTCTTGGCGCTTTTGGCGCATTTGCTTTCTGAGGTTTTGCCTCGGTGATAACAGGGGATCTGAGTGCATGGAGCCTACCTGTTAATAGCGGAAATAATATTAAAGGTGAGGTTCTCCAAGATGCCGTTACAGGTAGTAACCCTTGAACCCTTGGTTCAAGGTGAACGTAGCGTCGTGTCCTTAAGGCTTCTCGGGCGGGCCGAGCATGCACACCGGCTACGGAGCACTACATTCTATAATGTATGAAATATCGGCTCAGGGGACTTTCCCCGTTCACGAACATCTCAGAGAAATTTATTCAGTACTTACTAAGCAACTTTATAGGGCCTATTGTATGAAACTAAATACAGAAATCAACTTAATTATCGAACGATTCATTCACTAATGTATGATTTATCAATAAAATTCATTTATTTGGTGCAATAGTACGCTCAGTGATACGTCCTTGTTCCATTAATGCCTGTTCTATAGTCTGTTGAAGCATCTTTATTTTCTGTTCCATATTGTAGGCATAGTCACGAGTTTTCACTTTTTCTTGTGCCAGCTCATGACAGATATTCAATGCCACAATAAAAACCAGTTGTTCAGTATTGCTTACTTTGGTGCGTTCTTTTAAATTTTCTAAACGTTGTTCAAGTTCCACAGCGGCAGCTAGCAGTGCTTCTTTCTGTTCTGATGGACAATTGACACGTAATGATCGCCCAAAAATCTGGATATCTACTGGTTGTGCAGACATGACCCCTTCCTGACTTATTACTGCGCTCCAGTTTTAATTCTGAATTGTAGAATTGAAACCAGCGCCAATCATTACAACGCGATACCGGCAGATAACTAACGATTAGCTACCGCTGTTGTCTGGTATAGCGACTCCCCTTGGTGGTAGCATAGCATGAACTTCCACCGTCAACGATGACCAATACACATGTCTATACATAATTCATTACCAGATTATCAATCTTTTGACGAAATATTGCATCAGCAGTCAGTAGCATTGACAGCTGCAGAGATGCATGGGTTGATTAGCGGCCTACTATGCGGCGGTAATCGCGATAGTAGCTGGCAAGCTTTAGTTCATGATTTAGCTAATGATGGTTTGGCTTTTTCCCATCCGTTGGCCCAGCAACTGCGTGAATTACGTGAAATTACATTTGAATCATTGGATGACAGTAATTTCACATTCCATTTATTGTTGCCTGATGAAGAAGATAATGTGTTTGAACGTGCTGATGCATTGGCAGGTTGGGTGAATCATTTTTTGCTGGGGCTGGGCGTCGCTCAACCAAAGCTGACAGATAAGAAAGAGGTTGGTGAGATTATTGGTGATCTGCGCAATATCGGTCTGCTTGGTTATGAAGAGGGTGATGATCAGGAAGAATTGGCTCAGGCATTGGAAGAAGTCCTTGAATATGTGCGGGTTGCTGCCCAACTTTGCTATATCGCGTTTACTGAGGCTAAAGCCGTATCAATCGCAAGAAATGATAAACCAACATTGCATTAATTGATGTTTATTGAACTCAAAATAATTAATTAAGTCGCAGGAGAGGGTATGGTCAAACAAGAATATTTATCCCGCCGTCAGGCTTTACTGGCAAAAATGGCTCCAGCGAGCGCAGCGATTATTTTTTCTGCTCCGCCTGCGCCCCGAAATTCGGATAGTGAATATCCTTATCGTCAACATAGCGATTTCCTTTATTTGACTGGGTTTAATGAACCGGAAGCTGTGCTGATATTAATTAAGAGCGACGATACGCATAATCATAGTATTCTTTTTAATCGAGCGCGTGATTTGACAGCGGAAATTTGGTTTGGTCGCCGTCTTGGACAAGAAGCCGCACCTAAAAAATTGGCTATTGATCGAGCTTTGCCTTTTGATGATATTAAGGAAGAACTTTATCAATTGCTGAATGGTTTGGATGTGGTTTATCACGCACAGGGTGAATTTGCCTATGCAGATGAGATTATCTTCCATGCGCTGGATACGTTAAGAAAAGGTGGTCGTCGTAATCTTTCAGTGCCTTTAACGATAACTGACTGGCGCCCTTGGGTACATGAAATGCGGTTGTTCAAATCTAAGGCAGAAATTGAAATTATGCGCCGGGCGGGTGAAATCAGTGCACAGGCACATATGCGCGCGATGAAAGTTTGCCGCCCTGGCATGTTTGAGTATCAACTGGAAGCCGAAATTCATCACGAATTCACTCATCAAGGTGCTCGTTATCCCGCTTATAACACGATTGTTGGAAGTGGGGAAAATAGTTGTATTCTGCATTACACCGAGAATGAAAGCAGAATGAAAGAGGGTGATTTAGTACTAATTGATGCAGGTTGTGAATATTTGGGTTATGCCGGAGATATCACCCGTACTTTCCCTGTGAATGGCAAATTCACCCGTGCTCAGCGTGAGATTTACGATATCGTATTGAAAACACTGAATGTCTCGCTTGAACTGTATAAGCCGGGTACCAGTATCAACAAAGTGACCGAACATGTTGTGCGGATTATGGTAGAAGAGTTGGTGAAATTGGGCATTATGCATGGCGAAGTAGAACATTTACTTGAAACTAAAGCATATCGCCAGTTCTTTATGCATGGTCTTAGCCATTGGTTAGGGTTGGATGTGCATGATGTTGGGTACTATGGTGTAGAGCGTGATCGTATTCTGGAACCGGGAATGGTATTGACGGTTGAACCGGGGCTTTATATCGCACCAGATGCTGATGTGCCGCTGGAATATCGTGGTATTGGTATTCGTATTGAGGATGACATTGTGATTACTGAAACAGGTAATGAAAACCTGACAGCCAGTGTTGTTAAAGAAGCTGATGAGATTGAAGCTCTGATGGCGAAAGCAAAACAGGGTTAAGTTAAGTATGAACGTGATTATAGTTGGTGGTGGCATGACCGGCGCGATGCTTGCGTTGGCGATATCTTCCTTGAGTAAAGGGCAGATTCATGTCTCCCTGATTGAAGCAGCGGAGCCGGAACAGAAACACCCCGGCTTTGATGCCAGAGCGATAGCGCTGGCTTACGGTACTTGTCAGCGTTTACAACAAATTGGGGTTTGGTCTGCTCTGGAAGATTATGTGATACCAATAACTCACGTTCATGTTAGTGACCGTGGTCATGCGGGGTTTGTCAACCTTTGTGCTAAAGACTATAACATTCCGGCTTTGGGAAATGTTATCGAACTGTATCATGCTGGGCAAAGTTTGTTTAGCTTACTGAAAAATGCGCCTGGCGTTACACTGTATTGTCCATCCAGGGTTCTGGCTGTTGAGAGAACGACGTCATCGGTAATAGTGACCCTGGAGAATGGCGAGCAACTCCAGGGTGAATTGTTGGTAGCGGCAGATGGCAGTCATTCCGCTATTGGTCGCGCTTGTCACATTCAATGGCAACAGCACCATTATGAACAGGTTGCAGTGATTACTAATATACTCACTTCAGAACATCCACAAGGTAGAGCATTTGAGCGTTTCACCGAATATGGTCCGCTTGCTCTGTTGCCAATGGCTGAGGGCCGAAGCTCATTGGTATGGTGCCATCGATTGGAGCAGCGAAAGGAGATAGTTGGTTGGAATAATGAACAATTTCTGAGGCAGTTACAGCGTGCATTTGGTTGGAGACTGGGCAAAATGTTGGAAGTTGGTCAGCGTCATAGTTACCCACTAACACTATCCACTGCAAATCAACAAATTAGCCATCGGTTAGTGCTGGTGGGAAATGCTGCTCAAACATTACATCCGATTGCGGGTCAGGGTTTTAATCTTGGTATGCGAGATGTTATGACACTGGCCCAGATTGTTTCTGAGGTTTTTGCCGCTGGTCAGGATATTGGTACCTATTCGGTTCTGGCTAACTATCAACAACAACGGGTTTCAGATCGGGAAAATACCATCGATATGACTGATGGATTGATACGGATATTTGCCAATCGTTATTTTCCATTACAAGTTGGCCGTAACCTTGGTCTGATGATGATGGAAAAATGCTCTCCTATGCGGGATATACTGGCCCGTCAGACTTTGGGTTGGGTCGCCCAAAGATAACCGCAGATAAAGCAGACAAAATAAGAGGACGTTATATTATGCAATCATTTGATGTGGTTATTGCTGGTGGCGGTATGGTTGGTTTGACGCTTGCCTGTGGCTTGCAAGGCAGTGGCTTGCGGGTTGCTGTGGTGGAGAGTTATCCGCCTATTCAACCTATTATTGCTGAAGATGAGTATGCGCTGCGGGTTTCTGCGATTAATGCTGCTAGTGAGCGTCTGTTACAGCGTCTTGGGGTGTGGCGACAGATTCTGGATAGGCGTACCAGTCCTTATCAGGAAATGGAGGTTTGGGAGCGGGATAGCTTTGGTCGCATTCGGTTTAGTGCGGTTGAATATGGTCTCGAATACCTTGGTCATATCATTGAAAACCGGGTTATCCGTGAAACACTATGGAAAAAAGCAGAAAGCCTGTCTGATGTGACTATCTTATCTCCTGCGGCTTTGAAGCAGGTTGCCTGGGGTGAGAATGAAGCTTTTATGACTTTATCCGATGGGCGCATGTTAACTGCCCGTTTAGTTGTTGGCGCTGATGGCGCTCATTCCTGGTTACGGCAGCACGCTGATATTCCCCTGACATTCTGGGATTATGAGCATCATGCTCTGGTGGCGACTATCCGCACTGAAGAACCTCATGGCAGTGTTGCTCGGCAGGTTTTTTATGGTGATGGTATTTTGGCGTTTTTGCCTCTGGCTGATCCGCATTTGTGTTCTATTGTTTGGTCACTGCCAGGTGAATCAGCAGATCAGTTCAAACAGCTTGATAATACGTTTTTCAATCAACAATTGGCGGTAGATTTTGATATGCGTCTTGGCCGGTGTGAGTTGATCAGTGAACGTCAGACAATCCCTCTGACTGGTCGTTATGCTCGTAACTTTGCTGCTCACCGTTTGGTTTTAGTGGGCGATGCTGCTCATACCATTCATCCATTGGCAGGTCAGGGAGCAAACTTGGGTTTCATGGATGTTGCAGAACTGATAGGTGAATTACGTCGTTTACATTGCCAGGGCAAAGATATTGGTCAGCATTTCTATTTACGTCGATATGAACGCCGTCGTAAACATAGCGCAGCGGTGATGCTGGCTGGGATGCAGGGTTTTCGTCAATTATTCGACGGCAATAATCCAGTGAAAAAGCTTTTACGAGATATTGGGTTATCTCTGGCTGATAATTTACCCGGAATTAAACCTCAATTGCTTCGTCAAGCCATGGGGTTGAATGACTTACCAGATTGGCTCTCTTCTCACTCCTTATTCGACTGAAAAAATCTAATTTAGCCTCTGCATATCAATTAGTATTTCTCATGCACTGCTGAAATATGGATAAGTGGTTTTATTCATATTTCAGTTAGCTCTTAATGGAAAATGATCGTTTTCTAATGTTAATTGTTAATTTTGAGTATTATAGCTCATTTTAATAGTTGAAAATTCTGCATACTCATAGCGTGTTTTCTGGTTGTCTCTGAATTGGACCCTATTTTTACTTATGGTTCATTTTGATTTTCAATGATAACTTTCATTCTAAGATATCGTTTGCGTCGTGTTTTTTAGCCGCTTTTTATTCATGATTCACAGTATCTGTCGGTTAATACGCGGCATGTTTTCATGTAGGAAATGAAAAGAGGGAAATAATGGCAAAACAAACTCCATTGTATGACCAGCATCTGGCTTGCGGGGCGCGCATGGTAGATTTTCATGGCTGGATGATGCCTTTGCATTACGGTTCACAAATGGATGAACATCACACCGTCCGCACTGATGCGGGTATGTTTGATGTCTCCCATATGACGATTGTGGATTTGCATGGTACTGGCTGTCGTGATTTCCTGCGTTATTTACTGGCAAATGACATTGCTAAACTCACAGAGAAAGGTAAAGCCTTATATACCGGGATGCTTAACGCTTCCGGTGGTGTCATTGATGACCTGATTGTTTATTATTTTAGCCATGATTTTTATCGGATGGTGGTCAATTCCGGGACCCGTGAGAAAGATCTGGCCTGGATTAATGAACATGCAACTCATTACTCAGTCGATATTCAAGTTCGCGATGATCTGGCGTTGATCGCTATCCAAGGTCCTGAAGCTCAGGCAAAAGTACAATCTCTGTTGAATGATGAACAAAAACAGGCTATTGCCAGTATGAAACCATTCTTTGGTATTCAGGTTGATGATCTATTTATCGCAACGACGGGCTATACCGGAGAAGCGGGTTATGAAATAGCGATGCCAAAAGAGCAGGCCGCAGATTTCTGGCAAAAATTACTTAATGCTGGCATTAAGCCCGCAGGGTTAGGGGCGCGTGATACTTTGCGGCTTGAAGCAGGTATGAACCTCTATGGACAGGATATGGATGAAACTATTTCTCCATTAGCAGCCAATATGGGTTGGACAATCGCCTGGAAACCAGAAGATCGTCAGTTTATAGGCCGTGAAGCGCTGGAAAGACAGCGTAAAGGGGGCACAGATCAATTGGTTGGCTTGGTGATGAGAGAGAAAGGTGTATTACGCAGTGGTTTAATGGTTAGTTTCATTGATGAGATGGGCGCCTTACACTCTGGCGTTATTACCAGCGGTACGTTCTCCCCAACATTAGGATTCAGTATTGCCCTTGCCCGTGTACCGCAAGGGATTGGTGAACAGGCAATTGTACAAATACGTAATCGTGAAATGCCGGTTCAGGTAGTCAAACCTGGCTTTGTGCGGGCGGGTAAACCTCTCGTATATACCCAATAGATTTCAAGTTGCAGTGCGGCGGTAAGTGAACGCAACCAACAAAGCAGCAGCTTGAAAGATAATAGGTATAGTCATTTTTATCTAATAACATGATGAGTAAATAGCAACTTATCTCAGTAAGCATGATTGGTGCAAGAAAGCACAATGGCTTGAATGAGATTGGTTCTAAGATTGAAGGAGACGATGGTAATGAGTAATGTACCCGCAGAGTTAAAATATGCTAGATCGCATGAGTGGGTTCGCGCAGAAGGTAATGGTGAATACACTGTAGGTATTACCGAGCATGCGCAAGAGCTGTTAGGCGACATGGTTTTTGTTGATTTACCAGAAGTTGGTGCTGCAATCAATTTTGGTGATGAGTGCGCTGTTGTGGAATCAGTAAAAGCCGCCTCTGATATTTACGCACCGCTGAGTGGTGAAATTATTGCCGTTAATGAAACACTGAGCGATGCCCCTGAATTAGTTAACAGCGAGCCTTATGATGAAGGCTGGTTGTTCCGTATTAAAGCTGCTGATGAGAGTGAACTCTCGAATTTGCTAGATGCCGATGGATATCAGGCACTTCTGGACGAAGAAGAATAAAGTGCCCACTGTCGCCCCGTTTCACATCGTGATCGGGGCGTTTTTATTTGTATGCCATTTCTGGCCAGTTTCAGGAATTAGTACCAAATGACTCAGACATTAAGTCAACTTGAAAACCGGGGCGAGTTTATCCGCCGTCATATTGGCTCTTCCGCCGAACAGCAAAAAGAGATGCTGGCGATAGTAGGGGCAGGTTCTCTCAGTGAGTTAACCCAGAAAATTGTTCCCTGTGATATTGCGTTACCAGAGCCACCCGATGTAGGCGGTGGTGCAACTGAACAACAAGCATTGGCTGAACTGAAAGCCATTGCCAGCCAAAATAAGCGTTACCAATCCTATATTGGTATGGGATATGTGCCTTCTGTGCTCCCTCCGGTTATTTTACGCAATTTATTAGAAAATCCTGGCTGGTATACAGCTTATACACCTTATCAACCGGAAGTTTCTCAAGGACGCCTTGAATCATTACTAAACTTCCAACAAGTGACTATCGACTTGACGGGGTTAGATCTTGCTTCTGCCTCTCTGTTGGATGAAGCAACTGCTGCGGCTGAAGCAATGGCAATGGCAAAACGTGCCAGCAAACTGAAAAATGCAGACCGTTTCTTTGTTGCTGATGATGTACATCCTCAAACGCTGGATGTTGTCCGTACCCGCGCCAAAACTTTTGGTTTTGATGTGGTTGTAGATAAAGCAGAAAAAGTTCTGGAGCTGGACGGTGTATTTGGTGTGTTGCTGCAACAGGTTGGTACGAAAGGTGAAATTCATGATTACACTGACCTGATCGCACAACTGAAACAGCGTAAAATCATTATCAGCGTTGCTGCTGATTTGATGGCTCTGGTACTTCTGACTGCTCCGGGCAAGCAAGGGGCAGATGTGGTGTTTGGTTCTGCTCAGCGTTTTGGGGTGCCGATGGGTTATGGCGGTCCCCATGCAGCATTTTTTGCCTGCCGTGATGAATTCAAACGTTCTATGCCGGGACGTATTATCGGCGTTTCCCGTGATGCGGCTGGTAATACCGCTCTGCGCATGGCAATGCAGACCCGTGAGCAGCATATTCGTCGTGAGAAAGCGAATTCTAATATCTGTACTTCTCAAGTTCTGCTGGCAAATATTGCAGGGATGTATGCGGTATATCACGGTGCAAAAGGACTAAAACGTATTGCAGGCCGCATTCATCGTCTGACTGACATTCTCGCCGCTGGGCTACAGAAAGCGGGATTAACTCTGCGCTACAAAACTTGGTTTGATACGCTGACCGTTGAAGTGGCTGATAAAGCCACAGTATTGGCACGAGCAGATAAGGCAGAAATTAACTTGCGTACCGATATTCACGGTGCCGTGGGTGTTACATTGAATGAAACTACCACCCGTGATGATTTGGTCAAATTATTCTCTGTGCTGACGGGTACAGAGGAACGGCTGGATGTTGAGGCATTGGATGAGAATGTAATAGCGGAAAGCCACTCTATCCCTGCATCTATGCTGCGCAACGATGAAATTCTCCAGCATCCGAATTTCAACCGTTATCACAGCGAAACGGATATGATGCGTTATATGCATCGTCTTGAGCGTAAAGATTTGGCGCTGAATCAGGCAATGATCCCACTGGGTTCTTGTACCATGAAGCTCAATGCTGCGGCAGAAATGTTACCTATCTCTTGGCCTGAGTTTAATGCACTGCATCCATTCTGCCCGCCAGAACAGGCGCAGGGTTATCAACAGATGATTAGCCAGTTATCTCATTGGTTGGTGCAACTGACAGGTTATGATGCGGTTTGTATGCAACCAAACTCTGGTGCACAGGGGGAATATGCCGGTTTGCTGGCCATTCGCCATTATCACGAAAGCCGTGGAGAAGGGCATCGTCATATCTGTTTAATTCCAAGTTCTGCTCATGGTACCAACCCGGCTTCTGCTCATATGGCAGGAATGACAGTTATTGTGGTTGGTTGTGATAAAGAAGGTAACATTGATCTGTCCGACCTGCGTGAAAAAGCGGAAAAATCAGGTGATGAACTTTCTTGTATCATGGTGACTTATCCATCAACCCATGGCGTCTATGAAGAAACTATCCGTCAGGTGTGTGAAATTATCCATCAGTATGGTGGTCAGGTTTACCTTGATGGTGCGAATATGAACGCACAGGTTGGTATCACCTCTCCAGGCTTTATTGGCGCTGATGTTTCGCATCTTAACCTTCATAAAACATTTTGTATTCCACATGGCGGTGGTGGTCCGGGCATGGGGCCGATTGGTGTAAAAGCCCATTTGGCGCCGTTCTTACCGGGGCACTCGGTGGTTCAAATGGATGGAATTACTGAACAGGGCGCTGTCTCGGCGGCGCCATTTGGTAGTGCTTCCATTCTGCCTATTAGCTGGATGTATATTCGTATGATGGGTTCACAAGGGCTAAAACAGGCAAGCCAGACAGCGATTTTGAATGCTAACTATATTGCTGCCCGCCTGAAGAATGATTATGACGTGCTGTATACGGGCCATAACGGTTATGTGGCGCATGAATGTATTCTGGACATTCGGCCACTGAAAGAAAAGTTTGGTATCAGCGAAATGGATATTGCCAAGCGTTTGATTGATTATGGTTTCCATGCACCAACGATGTCATTCCCAGTTGCTGGCACGCTGATGGTGGAACCCACGGAATCAGAAAGCAAAGTAGAAATTGATCGCTTTGTGGATGCGATGCTGGCAATTCGTGCTGAAATTAGCAAAGTAGCGAAAGGTGAATGGTCATTGGAAGATAATCCATTGGTCAATGCGCCTCACGTACAAACTGAGCTGGTTTCTGACTGGAGCCATAGTTACAGCCGTGAAATTGCAGTATTCCCAACCGCAGAAACCAAAGCCAATAAATATTGGCCTGCCGTTAAACGTCTGGATGATGTTTACGGTGATCGTAATCTGCACTGCTCCTGTGCACCTGTCAGCGATTATCAATAACCACTAATATAATAATCAACACCAGTATGATTGCTGGTGTTGTTATTTATCTCTATTGACATTGGTGCAATTTTCCTAATGTTCACTCATTCTTAAACACTCGTTCACCCCGGTCATATGTTTGCTATGCTCCTGGGGATTTATAGTGGTCAACTAACACATGTTAAATATACATAAAATTGTCAGTCACGGTCTGAAAAGTCACAATTAATTTAGTTCATATTGGCTATTTAAAGTGACCACTACACTTTTCAATATGTGTCTATTTTCCTCCCGCCAGATCGATGAAACTACCCGTGACATATGAAGCCTCATCAGACAATAACCATACTATTGCTTGGGCTACCTCCTCAGGTTGACCGCCACGTTTCATCGGCAAATTATCTTTTATTCGATCAACCCGCGTTGCCTCACCACCATAAGCATGCATCTCGGTATAAATGAATCCAGGACGAACAGCGTTAACGCGAATTCCTTGGGCGGCCACCTCTAGAGATAGACCAATGGTTAAGGTGTCAATAGCACCTTTTGAGGCTGCATAATCCACATATTCATGTGGAGAGCCTAGTCGAGATGCTGCTGAGGATACGTTAACAATGGCTCCTCCCTGACCTCCATGGCGAAGCGCCATACGTTTAACTGCTTCACGTGCGCAGATAAAACTGCCGCTGACATTAGTGGCAAATATAGTGGCTAGTCGCTGTGCATCCAACTGTTCGATGGATGCTTGGGGCATAAGTATTCCTGCGTTGTTCACTAATCCAGAAATTGGACCGAGCTCTTTATCTATTTGCTGAAACATTTCCACGATCTGTCCTTCTTGGGCAATATCGGCCTGTACGGCAATGGCTTTCCCACCAGCATGAAGAATCATATCGACAACCTCTTGCGCACGGGCTTTACGCGTATGATAGCCAATGCAAACCTTATGTCCTTTGCTCGCCAGACATAACGCGGTAGCCCGACCAATGCCGCGATCCCCACCGGTGATCAGGGTGATTTTATTTTTCATGTTTTATTTATCCAGTCGCAAATTTATTTTTGATTTATTTATCAACATCAAAATAGCAATACTGAGGCAAAACAACGCCATTACGGTAAATACCCCTTTACCCCACCATTCTAGCAACGCGCCACCGATAAAAGGCCCCAAGGATAACCCCAGAATCACAAGTGTTGATGCACCTAAATAGGCTCCACGATAGCGTTCCGGTGCCAGACGGTCGAGCAAGATGCTCAGATTAGGTAACAAGATGGCTTCTGCAATGCTGAACACCACTGCAACCAAGCCCCACCAGAATGCACTGGCGGTATCGTTAATCCAGAACAACAGCTGGGAAACGGCAAAGATCAGCGCGCCAACTAACCTCTTTTCCAGCGGTAAAAAGTATTTGAGAAATTTCCCAATAACGGTAAGTCTTACTGACATTATTGTCCCCTTGAGCATAAGCTAATATTTTTTAAGTTTTCTTCTGACTTCCTGTCCTTCTTTCTTATATATTAACCTCAACTAACATATGTTAAATATATACCCGTTATCTTCCAGGTAGCCTCTTTGTTGGCTGCACTCACTCACCCCGGTCACAGAGTTATCTATGCTCCCGGGGATTCGTTCCCTTGTCGTCGCGATGCATCCTGAAATTCATTGGGTATATTTTATTTGCCGTTTTTTGTAATAGAGACTGAACCCGTTGGTTTGTCCATATTGCCTAGTCCGTAAAATCTGAAATCCTCGATCCTGTTCATAGATCGGCATATTTTCCTAAGCAGGAGTGCCGAAAGTTACATTTATGTATCTGATTAATCTTTTGTTTTTTACTTTTTTGTTACAAATTTGACAGTGGTGTAACCGTTTAATATATTAAATTATAGGTTATATTTTATGTTATCCAATTCATCAGGAGGTAACCATGGCGGTGCCAATGCTCAGGCATTTCATTAATGGTCAGTATGTTGAATCTAAAAGTTCCGAATATTTTGATCTGGTAAGCCCGGTCACTGGTGAAACTTATGCGCGTTCTCCTAACGCGACTGTGGCTGATGTTGATGAAGCGTATGTATCAGCTAAAGAGGCGTTCAAGATCTGGGGGCGTAGCACCCCGTCAGCCCGTCAGCAGGCATTGCTGGCATTAGCCGATGCAGTGGAAAAAAACGCTGAACGTTTGATCGAAGTGCAAAGCCGCAATACGGGGCAGCTCAAGCATATGATTGCCTCTGAGGAAGTTGCGACGTCAGTGGATCATATTCGTTTCTTCGCTGGTGCCGCTCGTTTTCTGGAAGGTAAAGCTACTGCTGAATATCTTCCTGATATGACGACCAGCATCCGGCGCGAACCATTAGGCGTGGTGGGTCAAGTTACACCGTGGAATTACCCGCTGATGATGGCCGTATGGAAGATAGCGCCTGCGCTGGCTGCGGGCAATACTGTGGTACTCAAACCGAGCGATACCACGCCGGAAAGTACTCTGTTGCTGGCTGAATTGGCCAATCCGTTCTTCCCTGCCGGTGCATTCAACGTGGTGTTGGGTAATGCTAATGCGGGTGCTTTGGTTGTTTCACACAAAACGCCAGCTATGGTTTCTATTACAGGTTCTGTGCGTGCAGGCTTGCAGGTTGCCTCTTCGGCGGCGACTAATCTCACCAGAACACATTTGGAGCTAGGGGGCAAAGCGCCAGTGGTTGTTTTCGCTGATGCAGATATGGATAAAGCAGTGGAGACCATTGTTACTGCGGGGTACTTTAATGCTGGTCAGGATTGTACAGCAGCCTCGCGTGTGCTGGTGCATGAATCTGTTTACGATACCTTCGTCGCCAAACTGGTGGCGGCAGCTAAAGTCACCCGCTTTGGTGATCCGGAAGATGAAGAGGCGCTGTATGGACCACTCAATAATGTTCGTCAGCTGGAGCAAGTCAAAGGGTTCATTGCACGTCTGCCCGCTTATGCCCGTATCGAAACAGGAGGCCGTCAAGCCGAACGTTTGGGTTATTACTTTGAGCCTACGGTAATTACCGGCCTGGAACAGCACGATGAAGCAATCCAGACCGAGATTTTCGGCCCGGTTATCACGGTGCAGAAGTTCTTCGATGAACAGGATGCCATAGAGAAAGCTAACGATGTGAAATACGGACTGGCCTCTAGTGTCTGGACCCGCGACCATGGCCGCGCGTTGCGCCTGTCACGTGAACTCGATTTCGGTACCGTTTGGATTAACACCCATATTCCTCTTACGGCAGAGGCGCCGCACGGTGGTTTCAAGAGCTCTGGATATGGTAAAGATCTGTCGGTTTATGGCTTCGATGAATATACGCGTATCAAACACGTGATGAGTTCCAACGACTGACACAGGACATCTGTAATGACTCAGAATAGATCTCTACGCGATTGGGTGTCGCGCGCACACCACGAGCTATTTACTGACCGTGATGTAGGGGCGCTTGAGCGTTGTTTCTCGCCGCATTTTATCGAACATTCTCCATTGGTCAAAGAGGGGCTTGCCGGATTACGTGAGCTGATCTGCACACATCCTGAGCTGCACCACGAAACGTATCGTGTATTGCAGGATGGTGATTTGGTTGCTATCCACGGTCGTTTTCTGGGGTTAGACGACAGGCCGTTGGTCGGTTTTGATCTGTACCGGGTTGTCGACGGCTTAATCGTGGAGCATTGGGATGGTCTGGTACCACAGGCTGCACCCAACGCCAGTGGTCGGACTCAGTTAGACGGCCCGACTGAAACAGGTCATAGCCATAACCCGGAGAAGAATCGCGAACTGGTGGTCAACTTTTTTACACGTACCCTGATCGAGGGTTACTACGAAGAGTTTGGGAACTATACCAATGGTGAACTGTTTCGCCAGCACAGCCCCGATATTCCCGATGGTACGGCGGCAGTCATCTCGTTTCTTAAGCAACTCAGGGATGAAGGGCGGGGCCTGCATTACACTAAAATTCACCGTACGGTAGCCGATGGGCAATTTGTTCTGACCCATTCGGAGGGGAGTATTGCCGGAGCGCGTCACAGCTATTTCGAGCTATGGCGCATTGAGAACGGTAAAGTGGCTGAGCTTTGGGATGCTATCACCCCGGTCCCGGAGGATGCGAAAGCGCTGCATCGCCACGGTATTTTTTAATGTCGTTTGCAGACATGTCGGAATCCATGTTTTTTCAATCAGGAATTAAAGAATGATGGCATATTCCATCGTCTACGCACAGCTCGATCAGGCCACCCGGACCGAACAGGTTGTGGAACGTTTAAGTAACGCGATCATCTCTGGGGTATTACAGACCGATGAGCAGTTGCCTAATGAAAACGAGCTGTCGCGTTTGTTGGGGGTGTCGCCAGTAACGGTACGTGATGCTCTGAATACGCTGCGCACCAGGCAGTTGATCGATACCCGGCGAGGACGTCATGGCGGTAGTTTCGTATGTCAGGTTCCCGTTGAGATAATGCGGAAATATCATCCGTTGCGGTTGATGGCTTCAGGCGAGCTGGCGGATTTCAGCGAATTTCATTGTGCAGTGATTGGCCACAGCGCGAGGCTTGCGGCGCAACGTTCAACGCCGGGTGAACTGGAGATGCTTGGGCAGTTGATCGACAGTTTTGCAGCTGCGACGCAACCAGATGCTCGTATACAGGCAGATATGCGCTGCCTGTTAACCCTGGCATCCCAGGCGCAATCGGCGAGGCTTGCTAACCAGGAGCTGGAGATTCAGTCCGAATGGACGCCTTTGGTGGTGCTTCTGTACCGGGAGGCTGCTGTACACAGCGAAGTTGTTACCGCCTGGCGTTCACTTTTGGATGTTCTACATAAGGCTGACGATTTCGCCTGTTATCAGCTGGCGCAGAGAATGATTTCCCGCATTACTGACCACCTGCTTGAATGCAAATTGCGCATGGATATCAATGCGTCGTTCTTGCAGAAACCCGCCCGCGAGTAACGCGGCTGCATTCATCCCAGGAAAGGAAGTGGCATATGTACAACAACATACATGCAGAATGGGTCAGGAACATCCTGGACGATATCCTGACCTCGGCACAGAGGGCTACCGCAGCCCTGGCAGATGCGACGGCGCGTATTTTATCGGAGATGCCTGTACATTATACGGAAGGTGCCCGCTTAACGCGGGAGCAGCGTACTGCATTGCAAAAACATATCCACGATGTACTGCATGACAACGCCTGGTGTAATGGGGCGGGGTTCGCCAGTTATGTGTCAACGAAGATGGCGGGGGAGGAGGGAGGCTACTGGACGTTGGAGTGGTGGCGTCAGGAAGGGGGCACCATTCAACAGGCACAACTGGAACACAATCAGGAGCAGTGCAGACGTCTGGACTTCCGATTGTTTGACTGGTTCCGGCAGCCGGCAAGTTGCCATCTGCCCTTTATCGATGGTCCCTATGTGGATTATGTCTGCAACGGAGCCTACACGATTACAATAGCTCACCCGGTACTCATCGGTGAGGATTTTGTCGGCGTTGCGGCGGCGGATATGCTGGTTTCAACGCTGGATCGGTTACTTCTGCCCGCTCTGGGAGCCATTGGTAAGCCAGTATTGGTTATTAATGGCGATGCGCGGGTTGTGACCTCGACAGTGCCGGGAGTGCGTTCCGGTTCACTATGGAAGTGTCAGGACGTTAATCAGTCAGTCGATGGTGAAGTACCTTCACTGCGTTTGGTGATCCTACCATCATTACATCGGGAGTCTGCCTGTTGGAGTGTGGTCTGATCCTGCTGATGTGTGGTATACACGGCAATGTGATACGTTTCCTTCCGCCGCTGACCATACAAAATAATGTTTTTGACGAAGCACTTAACATTCTGGAATCTGTGCTGTTCGATCTGACTGATCCGTCCGTAAAAAGTCAGGGGGGCGTAATGACTGGGAGCTTGCGCGAGTGTTGACTGAACGGGTGCAGATTTTACGGGTTGGTTAGAGCCTGCTGCTTCACAAGAGAGAACAACAATGCACTGGTATTTAAATGTATTAAAGAACTATGCATGTTTCAGGGGGCGAGCCAGGCGTAAAGAGTTCTGGTATTTCGTTCTGTTCCAGATTCTGGCTGTATTTATTATCTCTTTCCTTGAAAACTACTTTGCTGTTGCCAATCCTGAAATTTATATGGGCTGGTTCAGCGCTGTCTATCTGCTGCTCACATTTTTGCCCGCGCTAGCAGTGAATGCCCGCCGCCTGCATGACATCAACTGTAGCGCTTGGTGGTTACTGCTGCATCTCATTCCGTTTATCGGCACCGTTATCCTGCTGATCCTCGCCGGTCTGAAAGGGAGCTCTGGCAGCAATAAATACAGCTCAGAGAGCCGGATTCACTTACAGGGAAACGCCCCGGACTAGACCTGCGGGTGATTTCAAGATCACGACAGGAGTGCTGAAATGACAATGAACAGGAGAGACTTTATCTCTACCGCCGTGACACTCGCGGGGGCAGGAGTGCTTTCATCCGTACTTCCTTCCTTCTCCCTATTCGCCCGGACTTTAACTGAGGCTGATGTTTCTGCCGTCAATGTTGATAAGCTCCGGCCAATATTGTTGGAGGATGCGCAGCACAGAGCCAGCCGGTTGAGGTTGGACCCGCGTATCTGGAACTGGCATAAAGACGCTGCTGCTGACGTCATGCCAGCCAACTACTATGAAGCTTCTCTGGCTGACTGGCCCGCTTTTGGACGTCTGCCCGGAGACCAGAACTGCGAGGTTGTGGTCATCGGCGGTGGATTGCTGGGGGCTTCCACTGCATTGCATCTTGCAGAAGCGGGCGTGGATGTGATTTTGGTTGAAAAGGATAACATTGGTTCAGGCGCTTCTGGCCGCAACGGAGGACAGATGACTCCCGGGCTCGCTCGCTGGGAAGCTGAAACCATGCTGGAAAAACTTTCATCCGATGAGGCTAAACGCTTATGGCGTTTTGCGTCTGTTGAAGCGATGAATCTGGTGGATGAACTCCGTGAGCGTTACAATTTCGAATGTGACCGCAAATATGGTCATATCACTGTTGCGGTGCACGCAGGCCACATGGGGACACTGGTGGCTAATGCCGATGCCCGGCGCCAGCTGGGCGATACGGCGGTGAAGGTTATTGGATCGCACCAACTACAGGAAGAGTATGTGCGGTCGAGTATCTACCATGGAGCAAATATCGACAGTATCAGCGGGCAGGTCCAGTCTCTGGCACTGTTGCGTGGCTTGGTTTACGGTTTCGCCAGACTGGGTGGGCGAATCTATGACAGCACGAAAGTGAAGGGCATCAGGCAGGAAGCTGGTAGCACAGTGGTAGAAACTGAGTGGGGAATTATCAGGGCGAGTAAAGCCGTGGTGCTGGGTGTGCATAGCTCCACGGGTGAGTTTATCTCCGGCCCTTCCACCACGGTGCCTTTTTTCACCTATGTGTCGGTAACGCCGCCGTTGCCAGTGGATGTCAAGGAGCTGATCCCGTCAGATATGCCGGTCTACGATACACAGTTACAGGTTGACTACTATCGTGCAGTGCGTAACAACCGCCTGCTGTTCGGTGGACAGGGTACTGGCAACTCTTGGTCACCGCGTGATGTAAACAACTATCTGCTTGAGCGTATCAGAACCGTGTTCCCGCAGCTGGAAAAAATCGAACTAGAATATTCCTGGGGTGGGATCAGCGATCTGACCCTGAACGGTGCAACCGATGCCCGTAAGAGCGGCGACAGTGTACCCGTGTATATGGTACATGGCTGGAACGGTCATGGACTGGCGCAGACGGTGCGTATTGGCAAAGCTATCAGCGACGAGCTTACCAGACGCAATGACGACTTTACCATGCTTACCTGCATTGACCACGTGAGTATCCCGCTGGGTTCCTATCTTTCTCCGGTCGTCATTCCATTGGTTAAGGGTGCTCTGGGAATGATAAGCATGTTTAATCCGGCAGAAATAATTTCGTTCTGAGCAAGAGGGACGGTTTATTTTCCTTAACTTCGCTAATTTAGTAATATCAATAATCACCAATATAATAGTCAATGTCAGTATAATTACTGATGTTGCTATTTTTTCATATATTACGGGGAATTGATAGAAAATATAAATTTAAAAAATCACTTGTTTTGAGGATTTTTGTTTTTATATTGAAGAATGAAAAAAATTTAAAATAATGTTCCCCGTAACAATTAAAATAAAAATTATTTTTATTTTGTATTGAAAACATTTATATGATTTTTTTATTTATAATATGAGGATAAATTTATTTGACAGTTTTGTATTTGATGACTATTGTTCTTTCCTGATTTGTAAGTGTTATTTACAATTTAATAATATCACTTGTTATTATTTGTTTTAAATATAATTATATTTTTGTAATTTTTGTTTAACGCAATGTTTTTCCTTTTTTTTCTTGTTTTTTATGTTGTAAGTTTTATTTAATTAGTTTTCATAGGTGATTGTATTTGCTTGATAATAGACGGAAACTGTTTCTGAATGTGATTATTTATTGTTGTTGCATATTTGTTTTTTAATTTCACAAGTATTGGTGTGGTTCGTGATTTTAATTTATGACTGACGTGCTGTTAATTCTTTTCTACCATTGATGTAATTCGGTAAAAATATCTTTGCTGTAAAAAGGTAATAATTGTTTTTCTGTTGTTGTTGACAAAATATTTTAAATAAACTGGCTACAGGCCATACAGGAGTAAATAAGTGAAGTATGACTTTATTGTTGTGGGTTCAGGGGCAATTGCAGGTTCAATCGCTTATGAGCTGGCAAGCAGAAATTTTTCCGTTTGTAGAGTTGGCGAAACGGATAGAACCAACGCTGCCTCTAAAGCTGCTGGTGCAATGAATGGTTGTTTTGGCGAAATTACCAGCGGTTTATTAGCGAGTGAACACGGTAAGTTAAAGTTGAATATGGATTGTATCGCTAAGGAGCTTTGGCCGGCCTGGGCGCAACGGTTAGCGGACTCTTCCGGTGATACAAGGTCGCTGTTCACCGCTAAAGGGACTCATGTGATACTCAACACTGCCGGGATGGAAGAGGTTGACACTATCAATTATGAAGCTATCGAGCAAACCCTGATCGATTATGCCGCCCCTTATGAACCCGTTGATCCGCGTGAAATTCAGTGGTTAAAACCCAACGATTTAGTGCGTCCGTTGCGTGCTTTGTATATCCCTGATGAACATGCGTTGGACTCGCATTTATTACTGGAAAAACTGGATGCCGCATTGATTGCTGAAGGGGGTATCCTGAAAGACGAAAATATTAAGTGTGTACTGATTGAAGAGGGTGTAGCTACTGGCGTCGAATTGCTCAGTGGTGAGCATTTAATGGCAGATAAAGTTGTTGTTGCTGCCGGGGCGCATTCGTTGGATCTGTTATCAAATGTACCTTCTGTTGTTCGCCAAATTCCGCCAATTTTTGCCGGTTATGGGGTGTCAATTTTGGTCAAGATGCCAAAAGGTAGAGAGTTACCGACGTCAGTCATTCGTACTCCTAACCGGGCATTTGCCTGTGGGTTGCACTGTGTACCTCGTGGTGATGGTGTTCTGTATCTTGGGGCGACCAATATTTTGGCCGAAAAACCACGTAGTCAGGCACTGATTTCTGATGTGCAGTTCTTGCTGGGGTGTGCGTTAGAGCAGTTGGATATTAACTTACATGATGCTGAAATCCTTTCAATTCAGGTTGGTAACCGGCCAATTCCTGCTGATGGATTCCCGTTGATTGGTGAATGTGGCGTGAATGGTCTTTGGCTGGCTACCGGTACTTACCGTGATGGCTTACATCAGTCACCATTATTGGCAGATTATATCGCCAATGCTTTGACTGGCATTGAAAATACGCAGATTAACCTTGATTCCTTCAATCCTGTTCGCCCCCCACTCGTGGGTTTCTCCCGTGAAGTAATGGCTAAAGAGACTGTCCAGCAAATGCTTGCTACAGGTTACGAATATCGCTGGGATATCAAACCTTATTGGTTACCACTGCTGAATGAAGGTATGACGCGGAATTACCAGGATTTGATTGAATCTCTTCATCCTCAGTTCACACCACCACCAGAACTGGTTGCTTTCTCTTATATTTATGAATCTATGCGTAAACGGTTACGTAGTTATTATGAGGCATGGTCATGAGTTTTTCGTTGAAAGATCAGGAAGCCATTGATAAGGCCAGGGAATTACTGTCAGAAGCGGGTGTTTGGGATGTAGAAACCGATCTTGATTGTCTGGTTGATCGCTATCTGGAACGGCGCTGTCAGGATCGTGCCCGTGATGAATTCATGCTCGCGGTCCATGAGCGTTGTAACCGTATTCCGCTTGGGCATATTGTTGGTGCTGTGGATTTCGATGGGTTGCCTCTGGTGGTTGGTTCGGGGGTATTTATTCCGCGTCCTCATAGCCAGATTATTCATAAATGGCTGGAGAATGAGTATAAAGTGCCTCAAGGGGCAACTGTTTTGGATTTATGTTCCGGCAGTGGTGCTATCGGTTTAGCTATTGCTAAACGTCGCCCGGATTTAAAGATCATTTGTGTTGAATATGACGATGTCGCTTTTCAATACCTGACGCGCAATATCAATCGATTGACTAACTGGGCGATTAGAGCCGAAGCATTAAAAGCAGACTTACGGGATTGGCAGGCATTTTCTCAATTTAACCAATCGGTAGGGTTAATTGTTGCCAATCCGCCTTATGTTCCAGAGCAACAGACAATATTACCGGAGTGGGAGGAACATCATCCTTATACTTCGGTGTATTCAGGCAATGATGGACTTGATTTAACACGATTGATTATTAAACAAGCCTGCCAGCTACTGCAATTAAATGGTTGGTTGGTCATTGAACATGGTGAAAGCCAGGGGGAGAGAGTCAGAACATTATTTTCAGACGCAGGTTTTTCTCTGATTCGAACAATTATCGATGAAGATATTTCTGACAAAACAGGCAGTTCGGTAATCACTGTAGGTTGTAAGCTCATTTGAACTTAGACAGTTGGAGTCTAGATAATGGATGTAAAACACAAACAGGATTGGATGACAATTCGCAGATCGCGGACTACCAGAGCTTTAGCACAAGCTATCGACGAAGGTTTGACCAGCTTCACTGTAGTAGAGCGTCAAGGTAAACAAGTTACTACAGAAGAAAGAAAGGTTTTTACTGAATTTGTCTCCTGTTCTTATTTAGGATTGGAACATCATCCTGCGTTAATCGAAGCAGCAAATCAGGCAATGGCTAAGACCGGGATACATTTGTCATCATCCCGTGGTGCTATGCGCCCGCCATATTTAGGGCAATTGGAGAAATTGCTGGAAGAAATCTATCAGGGTGGCTCCGTTGCTGTGTTTACGTCCACCAGTAATGTGCATCTTGGGGTATTACCGTTATTGGGTAGTGGTTCTTTACCTAATTATCCTCTTGCCCGGTCAGCACATTGGTTAATGGATAAAACTGCTCATGCATCTATGCAGATATTACGCGGTATTCTCGAACAATTTGGACCGGTATCGCGGGTTGACAGTGCCGATGAGCAATCGATACAGCAAGCTTTGCAGAACTGTGAGGAGAATCAGCGTACTCCTATCCTGTTGATTGATGGCATTGGTTCAATGAATGGTTTGATCCCCGTTGCAGAATTAACCCGGAAATTGGCCGCTGCTGGAGGCTATGTCTATGTAGACGATGCCCATGGTATTTCTATTATGGGGCGTCATGGTGCAGGTTACGCCTTTGCAGCACTTGACCATATTTTGCCGTCTAACCTCATACTTGCTGGTTCGTTATCCAAAGCATTTGGTGGTGCGGGTGGTTTTGTGGTTGTTGCAGGTGCCGATGATGTTGAAGTGATTAGCACTTTGGCAAATCCTTTGGTTTTTGGTCATTCGATTATGGTGCCGATGCTGGCAGCTAATGTTGCCTCAGCAAAACTTCATCTTAGTCTGGAAATAGAAATACGGCAGGAACAACTATGGAAAAACATCAATCTGTTTGATTCTTTGATGAATAACAGCCTGATGAATGCTGGTGTGCAATCGCCTGTTCGTGGGGCTTTATTTGAAAACGAAGCAGAAGGGCTTGAAGCAGCTCGTTTGCTACGTGACAGCGGTATTCTATTGTTCCCGGTATTTTATCCACTTGTCCCGGATGGTAATGCGATGTTGCGTTTTGCTTTCTCTAGTGAACATAGAGTTGGTGAGATTAGGCACTTGGCAAATACTTTGCTCGAAATACGGGAGAAAGGGTTAAATTGGGTTGAGCCACAGGCCGTCGTTCCACAGGTCTAAGTGACACATAAATTTATCAATAAAAAAGATGATCACAATGAACGCGTGATAAAGAGCAAAGATATGACTCAATCAATAATAAGTAAGCAGGACATATTGCAACCTCACAGGGAATCTCTGGATATTATTAATATACAGATTTTGTCGCTACTTTCTGAACGGATGAAGATCTGTATGAAAATCGCTGAAATAAAGGCGGAGCAGGATATTCCGATGATGCAGCCGCAACGTATTACCGCGTTATTGGCTATGTTGAAGGATAAGTCAACGGATTTTGGGCTACGGCCTGAATATACTGAATTAATATTTCAATTGGTTATTGAAGAAACCTGCCATCAAGAAGAAAAACTGATTGATAAGTTATTACGTGAGAAAAAAAATAATAATGAAAATATTGCTCATTGATAATTATGACTCCTTTACGCAAAACATTGCTCAATATCTGTATGAAGTTACCGGCAATGTACCGGTTGTCGTTACCAATTCCGTGGCTTATGAGGAGTTGGCGATAGACGATTATGATGCGGTAGTCCTTTCGCCAGGACCGGGGCATCCGGCTGAAAGTCGTGATTTTGGCGTCTGTGCAGAAGTCATTGCACGTGCCAAAGTGCCATTATTGGGTATTTGTCTCGGTCATCAGGGAATTAACCTGGCATTTGGTGGTTCTGTAGAACATGCCCCCAATCCGGTACATGGTTATCGCAGTCGTATCAGGAATACCGGGGAAGGATTATTCCGCGGTTTACCTGAACAGTTTGAAGTGGTCAGATATCATTCGTTGGTATGTACCCGACTTCCTGATAATCTAAAATGCACTGCCTGGACTGATGATGGTTTAATTATGGCAATTGAACACACTCAACGGCCGATCTGGGGGGTTCAATTTCATCCTGAATCGATTGACTCTGAGTATGGGCGTGAGCTGTTGGGTAATTTTGTTCACATAGCGAAGGCATATAAAGAAAATAATGAGCCGGAAATTATAGTTCAGGATAAGCGCCTCTCTGTCAATGATGCTTATCTTGCAATAGGCGGAAGTGAGCATCTTAACCTGAATTATCGTGAATGTGAGGGCATCGTTGATCCTGAAGCTCTGTTCATTCATCGTTACAGCAATGATACCCATTCTTTCTGGCTTGACAGCGAAAACTCTGACAGACCCAATGCTCGTTTTTCAATTATGGGAAGCGGTAATGAACGGGGCACTATCAGGCTTGAATACAGTGTACAAACTGAGAATTTGCGTCTGGTTGGTGCTGAGGGAGAAAAGATTGTCCATGGTGATTTTTTCTCGTTGATGTCTGACCTACTGAGTTTTGTGGAGATTTCAACACCAAAAACGATGCCATTTGTATTCAAGGGTGGCTTTGTCGGTTATTTGGGATATGAATTAAAGGCGCTAACAATTGGTAGCAGTAAATATCATTCAGCACAGCCTGATGCCAGCTTAATATTTACGCCGCATTTTTTTGTATTTGATCACCAGCAGAATAAGCTTTATGAATGCCTGATTACACCGATAGGACAACCACAAAATTGGCCATCGGAGCCTTTAGTGGCAATTGCAAAAAATACCGGTGAAGTGATACCCAACTTTATTCCAGGTGCTGTCGATCAGAATAAGATTTGTCTGGAATATGATGCTCAGAAGTATATAGATGGAATTTATAAATCACTTCAATACATCAGAGATGGCGAATCTTATGAAATTTGTCTGACCAATAGGGCAAAGATGGCTTATTCCGGGCAGCCATTGGACGCTTATCGGCGGATGCGTCATGCCAGCCCCGTTCCTTATGGTGCATATTTGGCATGTGGAGAATTTTCTGTGCTCAGTGCATCGCCGGAAACGTTCTTACGCATTGATGAAACCCGAGGTGTTGAATCCAGGCCGATTAAGGGTACTCGGCCACGAGGAAAAACAGAGGCAGATGATCAGCGTCTTCAGCTGGAATTGAGTCAATCAGCTAAGGATAGAGCTGAAAATCTGATGATTGTTGATTTAGTACGCCATGATCTTAATCAGGTGTGTCGCCCCGGTAGTGTGCATGTACCTGAATTGTTTAAAGTTGAGAGTTTCTCTTCTGTACATCAATTGGTTTCGACAATACGTGGTGAATTATGTGATGAAACTTCATCAATGGAAGCTATCCGGGCATGTTTCCCGGGCGGATCAATGACTGGCGCGCCGAAGAAGCGCACGATGGAAATTATTGACACTTTAGAATCATCGGCACGCGGTATCTATTCCGGTGCGCTTGGCTGGTTATCCTTCAGTGGTGAAGTGGAATTGAGCATTGTGATACGTACCGCTGTGTTACATCAAGGATGTGCTGAATTTGGTGTAGGAGGAGCAATTGTGGCTCACTCCGATCCTTATGGCGAATTTGAAGAAACATTGGTTAAGGCTAGCGTGCCCTATTTCAGTTTTAGTCATACGGCGGAGGAAGCGTGTGAGTAACCACAAAGTCGTCATTCTTGGTGGGCAGGGGGCTATAGGTTCTTTATTAGGGCGTCTTTTTACTCACTTTGGTTGTGTGGTACACAGTGTAGACAAACGAACGCAGGGAGTGCGTTCTGATTGCTATCAGGTTGATATTTTAAATCCGACTGCGGATTCTGGAGTGATTTTTAATGAGGCAAAGGCAGTCGTCTTTGCCTTACCGGAAGCCGTTGCAGTACAGGCTTTGCCTTGGGTATTGTCGGCGGTGGGTGATGATGTACAGATCGTATCAACCTGTTCAGTTCAAGCCCCGTTCTATTCTGCATTGAAAGCTGCCGCCCCTGGGCAGCCTTTCATTGGGGTTAACCCGATGTTCTCACCATCTTTGCCGGAGCAAAAAAGGCCAGTTGCAGTCGTTCTCGATAACTGTCATGTTAGTGAGCATTGGATTGAGCAGGTATTGAAGCAGGCCGACATGCGCATTAGCAGAATGATGCCGGAGGAGCATGATCGGGTTATGGCGCTTTGTCAGGCTTTACCCCATGCTGCGATACTGATTTTTGGTCTGGTGTTGGCGAAAAGTCCGTTGGATATTTGTACTCTGGCGACGGTTGCGCCGCCACCGATGCGTACAATGCTGGCATTATTAGCAAGGATCTTACGTAATCCAATAGAAGTGTACTGGGACGTTCAATATGAAAATTCGATGGCTGCTGAACCACGTCAAGAGTTACTGCATGCCATACAACAGTTAAATTCGATAGTACAGGCTGGTGATCAAACTGAATTTGGCAATAACCTCGGAGATATTGCTCAACAACTGGGGGAACAGCTCGATATCAGTGCTGCTGATTGCCAGCATATTTTTTCAACGCTTGAATGATATTAGGAAAGGAGTTGAGGGGATGTCGTTAAATAGAGTTGCTGAGGCTAACGGGCGGGCAGGACTCAGAAATTGGCTGGGATTACTGATATTGATGTTACCCGTATTGTTGGTGACTGTGGACAATACGATCTTAAGCTTTGCTTTGCCAAAAATTGCTGAAGCTCTGGGACCCAGTGCAAGTCAGCAATTATGGATAATTGATGCTTATTCATTGGTATTGGCGGGTTTGCTGGTATCAATGGGGAGTATTGGTGATCGTGTTGGTCATCGTTCATTACTGTTATTTGGATCTTTGGGATTTACTGTTATTTCCGTGTTAACAGCGCTGTCAACTTCACCCGTGCAGTTGATTGGAGGACGAGCCGTACTGGGATTTTTTGGTGCGATGCTGATGCCTTCAACCTTAGCTTTAATCAGCACTCTTTTTGAGGATCGTGAACAGCGTCGATTAGCTGTGGCTATTTGGGCGACAACATTAACTGTTGGTTCAGCATTAGGTCCTGTCATTGGGGGTGTTTTATTACAATTCTTTGATTGGAACTCAATTTTTCTATTAGCAGTACCAGTATTAGTGCCATTGTTGATTTTTGGGCCTATGTTGTTGCCAGAGTCCGATAAAAAGCAGACAGGCATTATCGATGTGTATAGCGTTCTGTTATCGATCATTGCGATGGTTGGTATTGTTTACGCGATTAAACATCTTGCCAGTGACGGGTTTGAAACAAGTGTAATACTAGAGCTGTCGGTTGGTCTCGTGGCTGGCGTGTTGTTTGTTCGCCGGCAGCGGAGTTTGTCTGTCCCGCTGATGGATCTGTCTCTGTTCCGTAATGGTGTGTTTACCGGTTCGATTATGGTCAACTTATTGAGTCTGGCCTTGCTGGTTGGTTTTGTCTTTTTTGCCACTCAGGTTTTACAAATCGTGCTGGGAATGAAACCGATTTCGGCTAGTCTGGCACTGGTTCCAGGACAAATCATGGCGATTGTTATTGGTATGGCAATAGTGCCGGTTGCTCAGCGGATGCCGGCTTACTATCTGGTGCCGCTGTTGCTGAGTTTTGCTGGTGCTGCGTTTCTGCTGGTCGCCAGTATCGGTAGCGATTTGACCACTCTGATTATTGCTTTCGCATTATTAAATGTTGGTGTGGGCGCAATCGCTTCGGTGTCCAACGATCTAGTGCTTTCGGCAGTGCCATCGTCTAAAGCAGGGGCGGCATCGGCTATCAGTGAAACCGCTTATGAAGTGGGGGTTGTACTTGGTACGACAATCATAGGTGGATTGGTAACCGCCTTCTATCGTGTCACTCTGCAATTGCCAGATGGGATCTCTCAGGAACAGAGTGGGTTAGCGTTAGAAACTCTGGCTAGTGCTTACGTTGTAGCGAGTTCATTGGCTGAGGTGGAAGGGCAGCAATTGATAGCGGCAGCCTCAGAATCATTCACCAGCGCTATTCATATGATGAGTTGGATGACGACGGTATTGACCGCAGGCGTGGTATTGCTCGCCTGGCGTTTGTTGAAAGCTCCGCAGAAAGCCCAGGTGCTTGAATATTGATAGTCTTTAATAGTGCAGCCGTTGATAACGGCTGCACCGTGTTATGCTGATTATTAGTCTGCCCTGATTCAGTTATTTTGATTTACTGCGTGACTTCAATTAAGGCTATTTTATTTACCTTTCTTGTCGCTAATTTAAGAATTTTTTTATAGAATTAATTTTTTAAAAATTTAAGGTAATTCGTAAAATATCTCATTTTTAATTATTTATATATTTCACTTAAATTATATGCATAATTTCATCATCAAATAATGTCTATAGTTTTCTATCTTGTCGTTATTTCTGAACGATATACTTATTATTTGTATTTTATAATAGTACCTGATGGGAAAAATATAAAATTAAAAGTTTTAATTGGTATTCATTAAAATATCGTGGTGTATCACGGAAATATTCACTTAGATTAATGAAAAAAGTGTAAAATTACACTAATATTTTAAATTGTGTGATTTAAATGTGGCATCCAATTGCTTTTTATAAAGCGAATAAGTACTTACCTAATTAATTTTCATGGGAATTATTTTGCAGGCATATTCGCTGTTGAGATGCTTATATCCTTTGCCAGAAAAAATTGATGTTTTCGCTATTGTTAATTTGGCGATTAACCAGGGGCAATATTTGGGCTATTAGTAATATACCCTATGGATTTCAGGGTGCATCGCGACGGCAAGGGAGCGAATCCCCGGGAACATAGATAACTCTGTGACCGGGGTGAGTGCAGCCAACAAAGAGGCAACTTAAAAGATGACGGGTATAAACATATAAACTTAAATTCTGGAGAATATCTATGGATAAAATAAGAACTGTCTCTGAAACTTTGGCAATATTATATCAGTATCATCATCTGGTTGGTATAGAACGGCAGCCAAAGCAACTTAATACTTTGGATTTTGACGGCAAAGTAATATTCTCTAACGATCCAAAAACAGCTACTGTGCCGCCTGCATTTGTCACGATACAGACAATACAAGAGATGAAGGAACTCGGTGGTGTGCCTGACAGTGAGTATGGCCCTGGCAGGATGGAACCTCATCATCCATTACCTGAGCCGTTTTCTGCTGAACGATTGGCAAATGTCTCGGGTAATCATATTGATCTGTGCAAAGCTTTCAGGGCCTATATCTATAGTGACTCTAATTTGGTCAAAGATTATGAAGAAATTCTTAATACAAAGCGTTTCCCGATGAAAGTTGCATTATACCGTGGGGAAACAATCACTATTGCTGCCGATAATCCGTTGATTATTGAGGATAAAGATGACTATGGTGAACCAGTTGTTTTGGTGTATGACCAGATAATCATTGAACCAGGAGGTCAAATTATTTACCGCACTCATGGTCGGATCGAAGCTAACACGCTTGTAGGTAATGGAAGTGATCAGAGACCGGACATTATCAGTAAAGGCGATGATGGAGGTGATGGTGTTGATGGTGCGGCAGGATATGATGGGTGTAATGGCAGAGATGGTGCTGCTGGTATAGAGAATAAATATGGCTGTTCTGTGGAGCCTGCAGCAGGTTCGGATGCAACTGATGGCTCTTCTGGAGGATTGGGGGTAGGAGGCGGAGATGGTGGAAATGCAAATGACATAGTTATTAATGTTCAATTTGTTACTGGGTCAGTCAATGTGAAATCAATAGGCGGCCATGGTGGAAACGGGGGCAATGGTGGAAATGGAGGGAATGGGGGAATAGGAGGGAATGGAGGTAATAAGACAGGCAAATCCAGTACGGGGAGAGGGAGTGCAGGAAATGGAGGAGATGGAGGAGACGCGGGGCATGGGGGAAAAGGTGGGAAAGGGGGAGACAGTGGCAACGTATATATTAATTTCCTGGGCGGTCAGCCAGTAATGAATGCTCAGTCATATGGAGGTAATGGCGGTAGTGGTGGGAAAGGCGGAAAAGGTGGAGTTGGTGGAGTTGGTAACAGTAGTCAACCAGGAGTATTTGGTCGGGATGGTATTGATGGAAAATCGGGAGGGGCGGGTGTAGCTGGCAAGATATATATTAACGGTAATGTACAGAATTAATTCTTGGGGGCACAATAATCGGATTGGTTTGAACGACGATAATTGAGTTAACGACTTTGCGTCGATGGGTAAGTATAATAATTTGGCAAATGATTAATCAGAGTAAGAAATATCGATATGAATCGGCAATGGGCCAGATAGCCCATGAAGTTGGAAGCTTCTTGCGGCAGGGCCGGGGAACCGTCACAATGCCAAATTGCCGGTTTGCCCGTGTGGAACTATTTGTCTGTGTTGAACTACAAGATGTGCAGCTATTTCCAGTGGCTGCACTGTATCAGGATAATGATTGATTCGGTCGTTTTGATTAACGATTTATTTAATTATGACTGTTTTATTGATCTTTTTATCGGTTATTCAATCGTTTATTTTTAAAAAATCTTATTTTAATGAAGAATTATTTTATAATTTTAGTTTAAATCATATTCATAATTTTATTATTTAATAATATCGATAGGTTTCTATTTTGTTGTGATTTTTTAAGAATACAATTATTCTTATTTTTTTATCCTTATTTTATAATAATACCTCATGAGATAAATATGAAATTGAAAATTTTAATTAGTATCTATTAAAAGGTAGTGATGTATCACAGAAATATTTTCCATAATTAATGGAAAAAATGGTAATTTGCATTAATATTTTAAATTGCGTCATTTCAATTTCGTATCTAATTGCTTTCTGTATAGTGAATAAATATTTACCTAATTAATTCTCGTCGGAATTATTTTTCTGGCCTGCTTGTTGTTGAAGTGGCTATATCCTTTGTCAGAAAAAAATCGATGTTTTCGCTCCGGTTAATCTGGTGATTAGTCAAAGAAAAAATTCTGACTATTAGCAATTTAGTGACATAACCGGTAGCGATAGCAGTAGAGACGTTGGAACCAGGATTGATATATGAAGTTATTCTAAATGTATAAATTTGAGATTAGGAGAACTTTTATGGAAAAAATAAGAACGGTTGCTGAGACTTTGGCAATATTACATCAATATCATCATCCGTTTGGTTTGGAACGACAGCCGAAGCAACTTAAGACCTCCGACTTTGACGGGCCGGTCATATTTTCTAACGATCTGGAAACGGCTACTGTGCTGCCGGCATTTTTTACAGTACAAACGATACAAGAGCTGAAGGCACTCAACGGTGTGCCTGACAGCCGGTATGGGCCTGGAAAAATGGAGTCCTGTTATCCGTTACCTGAACCATTTTCTGCTGAACGACTGGCAAACGTCTCTGGTCATCATATTGATTTGTGTAAAGCTTTTCGCGCCTATATCTATGGTGATTCTACTTTGGTTAAAGATTATGAAGAAATTCTTAATGCTAAGCGTTTTCCGGTGAAAGTTGCGTTATATAGTGGCGAGGAGATCACGGTTACCGCAGATAATCCATTGATTATTGAAGATAAAGAGCATTGTGGCGAACCGGTTGTTTTGGTGTACAACCAGATAACCATTGAGCCGGAAGGCAAAGTTATTTGCTACACCAATGGCAGGATTGAAGCGAATGTTATCCAGGGGGTTGGATTAGGTCCACAGCACTTTGTTAATAAAGGGAGAGATGGAAAAGATGGTACTGCTGGTACAGGTGGAAGCAATGGCGTTAGTGGCGTTAGAGGTCAATCTGGTTATGAGAGTAAAAATCGCTGTATAACTCAGCCTACATCAGGTACTGGTGGAACTAAAGGTTCTCCGGGAATTCCCGGATCGGATGGTGAACCCGGTCAAGAGGCGAATAAACTCATTGTCACATGTGATGAGGTGGGTGGGTCGTTCTATTTGACGTCTGAAGGAGGAAATGGGGGGAATGGGGGGCATGGTGGTGATGGGGGCTATGGAGGGGATGGGGGTGATGGGGGGTATGGTAGTATTTATAGTGGTAATCGCCGTCTTGCTACTAGCACACTGTGTAGTTCTGCATATGGAGGGGATGGAGCAGATGGAGGGGATGGCGGTAATGGCGGTAATGGGGGAAATAGTGGAGATGGGGGTGACATAGAGTTTAACTATTCTGCTGGTCATCCACAAATTAGTTATTCGGCGAGACCAGGTTTGGCAGGGGTTGGCGGTAGAGCGGGAAGGGGAGGGAAAGGCGGTGATGGGGGGACCTCGTGGTGTAATGTTGAGGATAACACTAAAAACTTAAGTTGTTGTGGCAAACCAGGTATAAAGGGTAGTGATGGAAATCCAGGGGAACCAGGGAAACCAGGAAAGGCGGGGCAGATATATATCAACGGCAAATTGTATTAATGTTCCATTTCCTAAATACAAATTGTTTGGAAATGAGTAATATTCATAATTTTATTGTTTAATAATATCGATAGGTTTCTGTTTTGTAGTGATTTTTGAAAAATACAATCATGCTTATTGTTTTTATTTTATAATAATCAATGAGGTAAATATATAATTGGAAATTTTGATTAATACCTATAGAAGGGTAGTGATGCATCACAGGAATATTTTCTTTAATTAATGAAAATAATAAGGGATTACACTAATATGTTAAATTGCGTTATTTTAATGTTGCATCCAATAGCTTTCTGTCAAGTGAATAAATATTTACCTAATTAATTCTCATAGAAATTATTTTTCTGGCATACCTATTGTTGAAGTGACTATATCCTTTGCCAGAAAGAATCGATGCTTTCGCTATTGCTAATCGGGTAATTAGTCAAAGGCAAAATTATGACTATTTAGTCATTCAGTACCACAATTGGTAGTAATAACAGTAGATACCTTGGAATTTGATCAAATAGACAACGGATATGTGAAGTTATCTTAAATAACGTATAAACTCAGGAGAATTCCCGTGGATAAAAGAAGAAATATTACTGAAACTTTGGCGATATTACATCAATATCATCATCTGGTTGGTATAGAACGGCAGCCAAAGCGACTTAAGACCTCGGATTTTGACGACAAGATAATATTCTCTAACGATCCAGAAACAGCCACTGTACCACCGGCATTTTTTACAGTACAAACCATACAAGAGTTGAAGGCACTTGGAGGTATACCTGACAGTGAGTACGGCCCTGGCAGAATGGAACCTCATCATCCGTTACCTGAGCCGTTTTCTGCTGAACGATTGGCAGATGTCATGGGTTATCATATTGATTTGTGTAAAGCTTTTAGGGCCTATATCTATAGTGATTCTAATTTGGTCAAAGATTATGAAGAAATCCTTAATGCCAGGCGTTTCCCGATGAAGGTTGCATTATACAGTGGGGAAAGAATCACTATCACCGCTGATAATCCATTGGTTATTGAGGATAAAGATAACTATGGCGAACCGGTTGTTTTGGTGTATGACGAGATAATCATTGAAGCCGGGGGCCAAATTATTTACTGCACTAATGGTCGGATCGAAGCTAACACGCTTGTAGGGAATGGAAGCTCTATAAATCAAGGCATTATCAATAAAGGCAGTCATGGTGCCAATGGTGCTGATGGTGCAATGGGGTTTCGTGGAGCTACTGGCAGTGATGGTAGTGATGGTATAGCAGATAAATATGGCTGCTTAGTTGACGCTACACCAGGTAATGATGGGGCCCCTGGTTCTGTCGGAGCACCTGGGGGAGATGGAGCTCCGGGTGGAGGTGCAAATGACCTGACTGTTGATGTTCAATATGCTACTGGGACAATAAAGGCGATAACGGTA
Organism: Photorhabdus australis DSM 17609; assembly: GCF_000711895.1. GTDB lineage: Bacteria > Pseudomonadota > Gammaproteobacteria > Enterobacterales > Enterobacteriaceae > Photorhabdus > Photorhabdus australis. The sequence continues at coordinate 29,516 of NZ_JONO01000028.1, read as the reverse complement.
GGTGGTCAAGGTGGAAATGGTGGTAACGGGGGGCTTGGTGGTGCCGGTGGTCAAGGTGGAAATGGGGGGAGTTCGGGGCCTTTGGGAAATGGAGAAATCAGGAAGTGTCTTAGTGCGGATGCGGGACATGGGGCAAATGGAGGAGATGGCGGAAATGGAGGGCATGGGGGTAAAGGTGGCGACGGGGGTAACATATATATTAATTACTCTGACGGTGATCCAATACTTGAGGTTGCGTCATATTGTGGTTTTGGCGGGGAAGGCGGGAGGGGGGGATTGGGTGGAATAGGTGGATTTCCTGGACGAAATCCTATTCCACGCTTTCCTGAAAAAAGTAAAAGATATGGGTTCAGTGGTGAAACTGGTAGTAGGGGAGAATTTGGCGATGACGGCATCGCCGGCAAGATATATATCAACGGCCATGAAAAAAAACCTGATCGCTAGTGAGTGGTGCAGCAATCCGCTTGGTCTGAGCTAATTAATTCTCATAGAAATTATTTTCTGGCATACCTGCTGTTGAAATGTTTTATATCCTTTGCCAGAAAAAATTGATGTTTTCGCTATGGCTAATTTGGTGATGAGTCAAAGGCAAAACTTTGACTATTTAGTCATTCAGTACCACGACCGGTAGTAATAACCACATATATTCCAGAGATTGACCAAATGGATAATGGATATATGAAGTTATCTTAAACAACATATAAACTCAGGAGAATTCCCGTGGATAAAAGAAGAACTGCTGCTGAAACTTTGACGGTATTACGTCAGGATTATAATCTGATGGGTATAGAACGGCAGCCAAAGCAACTTAAGACCTCGGATTTTGACGGCAAGGTAATATTCTCTAACGATTCAAAAACAGCTACTGTGCCACCTGCGTTTTTTACGGTACAAACCATACAGGAGCTGAAGGCCCTGGGAGGTGTTCCTGACAGTGAGTATGGTCCTGGCAGAATGAAATCTCATCATCCATTACCTGAACCGTTTTCTGCTGAACGACTGGCAGATGTTACGGGTTATCATATCGATTTGTGTAAAGCCTTTAGGGCTTATATCTATAGTGATTCTGCTTTGGTTAAAGATTATGAAGAAATTCTTAATGCTAAGCGTTTCCCGATGAAGGTTGCGTTATACGGTGGTGAAAGAATCACTGTTACCGCAGGTGCGCCATTGATCGTTGAAGATAAAAATGATTATGGCGAACCCGTTGTCCTGGTGTATGACCAGATAATCATTGAACCGGGAGGTCAAATTATTTACTGCACTAATGGTAAGATCGAAGCTAACACTGTTGTAGGGAATGGTAATGATAAAAAGCAGAGCATTGTCAGTATAGGCTCAGATGGAGCCGATGGTTTTGGGGGTGAACAGGGAAGTAATGGGGTTAATGGCAGCAATGGTAGTATTGGTTCAGATGATAAACACGGTTGCGCTGTCGCATCCACACCAGGTACTGATGCAACTGGCGGTTCTTCGGGGGCACAGGGGATGGATGGCAAAAGGGGGGGAAGTGCAAATGACGTTGTTATTAATGTTGAACTTTTTACCGGAGTAGTCAATGCGGCATCGATAGGTGGTAAGGGGGGAAATGGTGGATATGGCGGTAATGGGGGGAATGGAGGGAACGGTGGAAATGGGGGAGATCCAACAAGCGAATGTAGTGCTGGATATGGAGGAAGGGGAGGGAATGGCGGAAATGGAGGGGACGGGGGGAATGGGGGTAAAGGTGGGGACGGGGGTAACATATATGTTAATTTCACTGAGGGTCAGCCAGTAATTAATGCTCTGTCGCGTGGAGGGGATGGTGGAAGAGGCGGGGATGGAGGTAAGGGAGGAATAGGCGGATTAGGTGGGGCAGGTGGCGTTGGTAATAGAGGAGTAAGGACTGATGGTCATCCAGGAGTCTCTGGTGAAGGGGGTAATGATGGAGAATCCGGCGGTGACGGTACTCGTGGCAAGGTATATGTTAACGGTAATGTACAGAAGCATGGTGATAGTCAGACTTTAGACTGGTTTGAACGACTATAAATCTCTACAGGTCAGTTGTTTGTATTTCATAATGCATTTTCCTTTGGAGGGAAAGATGCTGAAGTATAGCAACTGACCGCCTTGCCAGAAAAGTTCACTTATTGGTTGAATCCAGGCTACACAATTGGCTATTTTATTTTTCTGTGCCAGTAATATTTAATTGTATAAAGTTTAGATTGAAATTATCAATTGATTTAAATGAAAATAGTGACGCACCATAAAAAATTCATTTTTATGATGGAAAAAGCAGAAAGGCATATTAATATTTTTAGTTATTGAAATAAAGTTTGCATTAAATTACTTCATATAAACTGAATAATTTTTTAATTGATTGTAGATGTTTATGAATAAAGTATAGGGGATATATCAATTCCCCTGAAATTATTTATTCAGTTGTTGAATGTCTATTGTGATGAATAAAATAATCACGCAAGAAGATAAGATGAGAGTGAAAATACACATTGTGAACAACGACAGGAGATAAGTTACTTTGTCTATTAGTTTTCACTCTAAACGGAGATAAATATATCATTGAATGATTAATATTCTGTATTTAAAGGGATTGTGTGAGAATAAAATATCGTGGGCAGTTATATAACGGAAAGATGATTCTAAAACTACAAATTTATATTCAGGAGATTTCCTATGAATAAAGTAAAAATTGTTGCTGAAACTTTGGCGGAATTGCGTGAGCATTATCGTCTGATGGGGATAGAACGGCAACCAAAACAATTGAAGACTGCGGATTTTGATGGACCGGTCATATTTTCCGATGATCCGAAAATAGCCACTGTTCCACCCGCATTTTTTACCGTACAAACGATACAAGAATTAAAAAGGTTGGGAGGTGTGCCTGATAGTGATTATGGCCCTGGAGGAATGGAACCACATCATCCATTGCCTGAACCTTATTCAGCTGAACGGTTGGTGAATGTCACGGGTAATCATGCCGATTTATGTAAAGCTTTCAGTGCTTATATTTATGGTGATTCTGCTTTGGTCAAAGATTATGAAGATATTCTTAACGCTAAGTGTTTCCCGCTAAAAGTTGCGCTATATGGTGGTGATAGCATGACGATTTCGGCGGACAAGCCATTGATCGTTCAAAGTCGAGATAATCACGGTGAACCTATTGTATTAGTTTATGAGCGGATAACAGTTGAACCTGGTGGACAAATTATTTATCGCACCAATGGGGCTGTTCAGGCGAATACCATGACAATGGTTAGCTCTTTGGGTTCAGATAGTGATCAGACCAATATTACTAATCGGGGAAGTGATGGAAATCATGGTGGCAACGGGGCTAATGGAAGTGATGGAAAGACCGGTAGTCATGGTAATGCCGGACAAGATAACAAAAGCTCCTGTGCAAAGGCTGCTACGCCGGGTACTAACGGGAGTGACGGTACAGATGGCGGTGCTGGAAACAATGGCGAAAATGGCGGCGACGCAAGTGATATTGTTCTGAAGGTTGCCCATCTTGTCGGTACGGTAATCCTGGAATCGACAGGAGGTAATGGTGGTAATGGCGGTGCCGGTGGTAAGGGGGGAAGAGGGGGAAATGGGGGTAACGGAGGTAGCTCTACTTCTTACTGTGGTGCTGGAAGAGGAGGGAATGGAGGGAATGGAGGCAAAGGGCAGAACGGTGGCAATGGCGGTAAAGGGGGAAATGGGGGCAATATTTATGTTACCTATGAGAGTGGAACCCCTGTCTTTAAGGCTCAGTCTGCTGGTGGTATGGGAGGTGAAGGTGGTTATGCTGGTTACGGCGGGAGTGGGGGCTATGGTGGTAGTGGTTCTCCTGGTGGCAGTTCTGGCAAAATTGGTGCATCGGGGAATAATGGGATTGCCGGAACAGAGGGTGTTAAGGGGTCTGTGTATATTAATGGAGAACGCCAGTAATGACAGGAGACGCTGGACATTCAAATTTGTGGTAACTGTTGAGATAAAGAGATAATAGTCACTATACCTGTTATCTTTCAAGTTGCCTCTTTGTTGGCTGCACTCACTTACCCCGGTCACATTATTACCCGCCTGTGATTACAAGCGGGTAATAGTAAAATATTTTGTAAACAATATTTCATTTCTTGGTTTTCTTTATATTTATAAAATAATAATAAATTCAAATTTGGTAAATGTATTTAAATGTTTTAGCTGTTGATTTAAGGTGAGAGTTTATTCTAAGAATATAGGGTATATAACATCGATTTAACTTGCTGGTTTTTACTTAATTTATATTAATAATTTCATTGTGAAATAATCGAGATCTATTTGTATCGGGTTGTTATTTGATTGAAAATGCACTATTTCACGTGGCAGATTTATTTTACTATGGTGATATTACTTAATTGTATTGGTTTGAAGTTGGGATAATTAATTGGCATACATTAAAAAATTGCAATGTGTCACAAAAATATCTTCTTTATTTGATGGAAAAAGTGGAGAATCACATTACTATTTTATTGATAGAATTTAAATGCCACATTTGATCATTTTTCGTTAAAGTGGACAAATGTGGCATTTAATTAATTCTAGGTATTTGGGCTTAATAAATAGGCTTTTGAAGAGATATATTAATTCTCAAGGGGATTATTTATTCAAATTTTTAGGTTGAATGATTTATGCAGTTATTAAGAGTTTCTTGTGATAACTAAAATAATTACTTAGAGAGATGAAATTCAAATGAAGACACATACTTTACATTTTGATTTAGCTCAAGGTCATTTACGTACCCAATCCAGCCAATTGAGTCTCTGGGTGGGTGAATATAATATACCGTTGCAAGAACATGATGAGTCAAGTTTAGCCAAAGCGGCTGGCGAGAATCCTGCAATAGATATGGTTCTGCGTTACGGTTCACACAATATTAGCCATTTCGCGGAGGTACCTGAACACTATTTTTTACCTCATCACGTTACGCTAATTAAAGTAGTTGGTGATAAATCCGGGCCTTATCGCTCTTCATTACCGGTTCTTTATCATCTTTCTTATCATATTCCCAATGCTCATTTACATCGTTATGCCAAACGTAACATAGAAAAATTGGTGGTAAATAATATAGCGATGGTTTTGCCAGGCAAGCTTAGTGCGCTTGGTGTTAATAGCCAACATTTAGCACGAAATTCTGTTCATTACAGTGATTTGTTGGTTGCGACTAATGAAATGAAAACACCGTGGGATGTTGCTTGTTCTATTGTGTTTTCCCATCCGGAATTGTCTAACAGTCAAGCTTATGCGGCATCAATTGTGATGGATGCACATATTGCTCCTCCAGAGGCAATAGACCCACAGCAATATAACCGAGTTTATGAACTGGCTATATCAATATCGAGTCAGGGACCTGCAACAGAAACCGGTGGTTTTGCCACTTATGGCCAATTGGTTGACCCTGATGGCAATGCGATGTTTTACGAATTTGACTGGGTGGGTGAAGACGGACAGGTGATTTTCGCCGAAGGTGATCCGGTGATGCAATATAATCTATCGGATGAAACAGAGAATTATTCAGGGTCACCGGCCTCTAATGCGCTGAAAACTTCACATAATGATACTCGTTTGCAAAATCATAACTGGAGTGTCAGCCAAAGTGCGTCTCTCGACGTTACCGAATTCAAAGATCAAGCTTCAGCATTGAATGCTCCGCGAAATACCAGCCAAATTTGGACCGCCACTAACCGCACACCTAATCATGGTATGGATGTGTATCCTGACAGCATCCGTTACGATCCCGGTCAAAGCCATTTTTCCGTTGATTTTAAAAATAAATACTTACGTCAGCTTGGTGTTTATATTCAATTCTTTAAAGACACTGAGATGAAACAGCCGATCGATAATCCAACGGTTGATGGTAATTGGCCGTTTTATTTCCCTAAAGAGTTAGCGGAATTATTTGAAACGCCATCACAAAAAGCCCTTGGGGTGTTGCCTAATGTCAATACGATCATGGGAATTCCGATGCCCACTGATCCCACAAATTTTGGTTTGCCTTGGCCGGCTGAAGCTCAGTCAGCTAAATTCTTGTTTGGTGGCTTGGGAACTTCCCGTTGGGATAACCCGATTGTTTGGCCGGGTGTGATTTTAACCGGTATGTTCCAGTACGGTATTCCATCTCTGATGATGTTGGCCGGTGCCGCAGTGACCAATACTCAGTGGTATAAGGATTTTATTTCTAATAAGGATAACGTTGCCATATTAGCAGGCATAGCTTTCCCATTGATTGGTGGTGGAGCAGCTGTCGGAGCCGCATTATTTAATACTAAAAAAGTGCTCACCAGTTTAGCCAGCATTGCTATCGGTATTCTGGCCAAGAAAGGGCTGGAAGCATTAGCCACTTATGTTACAGCTCAGATAGCTGCCAGTGCAGCTGCTCAGGCGGTTCCGGTGGTGGGTTGGGCATTCCGGCTCGCTTCAATTGCGCTGGATGTTGCGCAGATTGCAGTGACGACGGGGGAATTGCTTTCCACGCCAGCCACCCTGGAAGTGGATATCAAGCGTCAGATGACTTTGGCTTTTACCCTGCATCCCGATCCAGCTCATGGTGAAGTGGGTCGCCCGGAAACCGCAATCTGGCCGCCGGTGGGAGTGCAGTGCCAGGTGACGGTCGAATATACCAACGGCACCTACTACACCCAGACTATTCCATTACCTACAACCGGTTCCAATACACCGCTAATTTTTAATTTCAATTCGGTTGGTTGGGGAGGAACTCTGAAAATTAAGGCTAATGTTTATTCTGCTACTGGTTGGTTAGCGGGGAGCTACGTCAGTGAGCTGCTGAATGCGCAACCAGACGATCCTAATGAAGGCATTATGCGCGTCAGTGGCAATATAAAAGAGATGTTGGTGCCTCTGACTCAGGTGACGCAATATGAATATTGGGAACAGTTGTCTTACGATAGCGATAAAAAAGAGTATCAGTGGATTGAAGGCAGTGTGCCGTTGGAAACCCAATCTTCAACCAATTGCAGCAATGTAGGTAATAACATCTGCAAGCTGGTCAATATGACAATACTGAATTCAGATTATCAGGTTGGTTATTGCTACCAGGCTTCCGGTCAGAATATCCCATTGGAAGATCCATCAAGCCCTCCAAATAGCGGTCAGATGTATGTGTTGCAAAACATTTCCACTTTGAGCAATGACACACTGAATGAGCGTCTGAAATTATCTGAGGTGGGTTTCAAAGTACAACCGCTGATCAGTTATAACAGTTTTGGCGAAGGACCGGACGATAAAACCATCACACCTTATAACTTTATTATTGATTCACGATTCGGCGAATATCACTTGCGTCGCGTCGATCTGCGTGACGGCAGACATGATTTTGGTTTAACGGATAATCCGCTATCTTGGGGAACTTTCACGATTCCTCATCTGGATGCAATGGTGGTTCATCCGAGTGGTTATGTTATTGCGGTCAGTTGGCAATACAGCAAGATGCAGATTCTGCCGTTGGGAGATCAGGGTTACCCGGATGCTCAGGCGCCAGCAGCCCAGATTGTCTCTGGCGAAGGGATTCGACAAGGGCTAATGCATGGGCCAATTGCCCTGACTGTCACGCCAGATGGTCGCATCTTATTACTGGAAACAATCAATACCCGTGTTCAGGCGTTTGATACTAAAGGCAACCCATTTCCAAGTTTTCCAGGGGCAACACTGTTTAAACTGGCTACTGCTGAGTATCAGGCAACACTGGATGCTCAGGTGTTCTCTCCAGCATTACAACAAGCATTCCGTGAACAAGGGTTGACATTCCTGTTTAGTAACAGTGATCCGAACTTCATGCATTCACTGGATGCCGGATTGCTGGATGAGCAGATTATTGCTGCCTTTGCTGAGGACGGGATCTATCTGAGTTATAACCAGACCGCAGACGGTAATATTGACCCAGTTGGCAGCACAACGGTTGATGTGATACAGCAAGGGCAGAGTTGGTTGGTATATGATCCGCAGAAACCTGCAACTTACACGCTAACTGCTCAGGGACCAACGGTATCCGTATATAACGATTTGAGTAATGTGCAGGTTATCGCTATCGGTCAAGGTGTCAAATGGCAAATTGACGATCTTGCTGGCGCCCGCTCCTGGTTGTTAACCCTTGATGTAACGAATCCGGCTGAAATTATAGTCGCTGATTATCTGTCCTATATGCCGCTGAATAAGCCAGACGGAATAACTTATCTGGATGTTGCGGTTGAGTCTAAAGGATATATTTATATTTTGTCGTACCGTAATGAAGGGCGTGATCCAACGGATTATATTCTCGATATCTATGAGCCTGACGGTAAGTTCCTGGTCACTGTCCCTGATTCGACATTAACTCCTGATCCGACTAAACGTCAGCATATTGTTGCAGCGCATCTGGCGATAGATTCATTCCGTACTCTGGTGGCGATGAATTACGGCAAGTTCCTGGGGGAAAATCAACGTACCCAGCCACAAATCAGCCAATGGACGCCGACTACACCAATATTCGATCTGAATATCGATCAATTACCGATCTTCCAGCAACACGATATGGATAAAATCCGTGAAGTTTTTGCGGATAACAAACACCCTCTTAGTCATCAGGCAACTATCGAAACTATCAATAGCAATGGTTATTTCATCATTACCGATGTTGATACCCGTTACCCGGTTATTTCCACAGTAGATAGCGATAATTTGCAGATTATTTCTGTCTACAGTTTCTCGGAGAAAAATATGTTATTAAAAAGTTATAGTTCAGGATTTAAAGCGGTCTTGCAATTATTAGGTATCTCAGAGAGCGATGTAACGGAGACAGTCGTTATTCCATCTTCGTCGCAAGGCTTTTTACGGCCTGATGATCCACAGTCACTGGCCCCATCTCATCAGTCAAACGTGTCGTCAGCAGCGGAGCTGTTGATCCTTTCTGGTATCCCCCCGGTTGAAGCGCCGATAGCATTTCCGGCACCCGTTGATGTTTTTGCGATTGGAAAATTGGTGATTGCTAATGGTGAGACTTTGGAAATTAACAGCCCAAATTCACAGCCTATCGTGGTAGCGGTGGATACTCTGGTGATTGAACCGGGTGGGCAACTGATATGTGACGCTAATGTGATTCTAAATGTACAAACTTATACCCAAACTCAGGAGAATACCCATGAATAAAATGAAAACTGTTGACGAAACTTTGGCTATGTTGCGTGAGCATTATCATTTGACCGGTATAGAACGGCAGCCAAAACAATTGAAAACGTCGGATCTTGACGGGCCAGTCATATTTTCTCACGATCCGAAAATAGCTACGGTGCCCCCCGCGTTTTTTACCGTACAAACCATACAAGAATTGAAGGAACTTGGCGGGATACCTGACAGTGATTATGGCCCGGGTGGAATGGAACCCCATCATCCGCTACCTGAACCCTATTCTGCTGAACGGTTGGCAAATGTCACTGGTAATCACGCTGATATATGTAAAGCTTTTAGAGCTTATATCTATGGTTATTCTCCTTTAGTCAAAGATTATGAGGATATTCTGAACGCTAAACGTTTTCCGATGAAAGTCGCGTTATACAGCGGTGAAGATATCGTTGTCACTGCAAGTAACCCATTGATTGTTGGAAGTAAAGAGAGTCACGGCGAGCCTGTTAACTTGGTGTTTAATAAGATAACGATTGAACCTGGCGGTAAGATTATTCATTTGACTAATAGCACCATTGAGGCGAACGAAATTGTCATCGTTAATTCCCCAAACCCATATCCAACCCCAGGTGATAATGATGATCCACCCTTTATAAATATTGGAGGTAACGGAGGCGATGGTGGGAGCGGAAACAATGGTTCTGATGGAAGAAACGGCAGCAATGGTAGTGCTGGTAAAGATAATAAAAACTCCTGCGCAACGCAGGCTACGAACGGTACCGCTGGTGGCAGTGGCACTGATGGCGCTGGAGGAAGTGATGGCGAAAAAGGTGAGGATGCGGGTGATGTTCATTATCAAGTAGTTATCGTTGAAGGTCTTGTGAATATGGTGACACAAGGCGGTAATGGCGGCAATGGCGGTAACGGTGGTAATGGTGGTAGCGGTGGAAAAGGGGGGGATGGCGGCTCTTCTACTAGCGAATGTAGGGCTGGTAATGGTGGCAATGGTGGCAATGGCGGCAATGGTGGTAACAGTGGTAACGGCGGTAATGCGGGTAACGGTGGGAACATCTATTTTACTTACCAGAAAGGGAGTGCGACATTCGGGGCTAAGGCAATTGGCGGCAACGGTGGTAAAGGCGGCAATGGTGGTTCTGGGGGAGCTGGTGGTGGTGGTGGTACGGGTTATATCAGTGGTAGCCCAGGTAAAGGTGGTTCATCGGGGACCACAGGAACTGCCGGAAAAGCAGGTGCTGTAGGTTCAATTTATGTCAACGGCAAAAAACAATAATGGCAAGGAGGAGTCATGGTCGCAGATATTCAAATTTTCGGTACTAACGGTGTGAATGGTGCCGATGGAGCCAATGGCGCTGATGGCCAACGGGGTGCTGATGGTCAGAATGCTTCTCGTCGTAAGCCAGCCACTGCCGGTAGCCCAGGTGGTGATGGTCAATCTGGTCAGAGCGGTCTGGATGGTCAATCAGGTTCTGGCTGGTGGTTTGCCCTGCGTTGTACCCGTTTTGACGTACAGAGTGTGGTGCGTATTAGCAATAATGGCGGTAATGGTGGCGATGGTGGCACAGCGGGTTACGGTGGTAATGGGGGGGATGGCGGCAATGGTGGCCGTGGTCATTCATCATCGTCGGGCAAGTCCGGTGGTGTTGGTGGTAATGGTGGCAATGGAGGAAATGGCGGCAATGGAGGTGATGGTAGCGATGGTGGTCATGTTTGGGTCAGATATATCCAGACTAGCTTACCAAAACCGGTATCTGCCACCTCTAATGGCGGGAGTGGAGGACTTGGGCAGCCCGGTGGTGCTGGGGGGATCGCTGGGCGTGGTGGGGTAAATGGTGACGGTTCACATGCACCCGATGGAGAATATGGCATTGGAGGTATTAGCGCCAGCGGTGGTCAGGCTGGGAGAGCTGGAAAGGTTTCTATAAATCAATTGCTGCGAGGATAATGACATGAGTGAATCCAGATCTTTTGCCGGTAAATGGCAATTTGCCGCGACTTCTGGCCAGCTGATTACAGTTCAGGCGGATGGTACGCTTAATCTGTCAGCCAGGCAATCAGGGGCGATAAATCAAATGATTAATGCCTATGGCATGACTAACTTTTGGTTACAGGCTGGCAATGGTCAATATCTGGCTGCGAGCGGCAATACTCCTCAGGCTAATCAACCGCGCGATGGTGTGGTTGCTGAGATCCGGTTGGAAGAAGTGGGGGGATCTGGATTTCGCCTGCGTCGTATTAATAGCAGTGGTGACAGCTATTTGGTGGCGCAACAATCTGGGCTGATTTGGCAGGCAGTCACTGGCAGTCCACCCCTGTCAGCCCAATTTACTCGTACTATCGTGACAAAGGACCTGGAATTTCTCAAAGACTGGGGAGCCATGGGCGCCGATCTACGTTTTGCCTATCTCGCCGAAGAGAATTTGAATGAAATGGTGATGATGGCCGTCGATTTGTCCAATGCTGACCTGCGTGGCTCCACATTGCTTGGCGCTGATTTAACGAATGTCAAAGTTGATAATTGCAATTTTAGCAGTTGTGATTTAAGTAAGACTGATCTAACGCATATTCATGGTAAAAATGCACTTTTTGAAAAGTGTATCGTGGGTAGTGATACCAATATGCCTGATGCTGAGCTACCGAATGCCATTTTCCGTGGCTGTAAGAGCAGTGGTGGTCAGCCGGTATTAAATCGTCTAAAAGCGCCTGGGGCGAATTTCTCTGGTGCGTTGTTACCTTCGGTGATCATGGAGAATGCTGATTTATCGCAGGCGAATCTGGTTAATGTTGATCTCAGCGGCGCCAGTCTGGCTTCCTGTAACTTTACCGGGGCAATTATGACGTTGGTGAATTTGCAAAATACTACCTTGCAGACCTCGAATTTTAGTCAAGCCACGTTAGTAGGGACGGATTTTACTGAGGCGAATATCAATCATGTTAATTTCAGTGGCGCTAATCTGACCAACGCCCGGTTATCGTTAACCACTGGTTATAGTCAGCTTAACCTTAGCGACAGTACTTTATTAGCCACGGTGCTGACAGGGATGGATCTGGTCGATGCCACGATTACCGCTAAAACCAATTTCACTCAAGCACAGATGGATGGGGTCAATCTGAGTAAGCAGAAGTTGGATCAAGTCGTATTCCTGATGGCGTCAATGAAGAAGGTAAATCTGGATTTTACGTCACTCAATGGCGCCGTTCTGGTCGGCGCCAATCTGGCTGGTGCTACTGTCTTGGGTAATGTCTCCTTAGTGGGTGCGAATTTGTCCAATGCGAGTCTGGAGAATGTTAATTTAACTGGCGCTCAATTTGGCGCTTTATCCACAGTCACATATCTGGATGAAGCCGATGCTCAAGCGCTGGATAATCAGCAATTGCCTGAACAGTTACGTCAAATGTTGTATCAGGGAAAAGGGGTGATCTACGGTCAGGCAGAGGTGTTGGTTCGTCAGCCGGGCCAGAACTGGCTGGTGGAACATGAAGGTAAACCGTTATTTATTCACTATCAGAATGGGCAATTAAACGTTGCTCAAGATAATGGTGGTAATGCGGCAATTCTTGCCAACACATTTATGCCTAACGCTATCCTGACGGGCGCTAATCTGTATGCGGTTGATATGTCCGGCGCTCATTGGTACGGCAGTAACGCCAGAGCCGATAACGCTAATTTAGAACAGGTCAATTTGTCAAATGCTAACTTAGCGACGATGAATTTTACTCAGGCACGGTTATATGGTGCGAATTTGTCCTATGCTAATCTGGTGAATACTGACTTCAGCAAGGCAATGTTAGAACTAACCCAAGGTCTTAAACCAGCATCTCTGGCCTTTGCTTCAATTCAAGGCACTATTTTCACGGAAGCTAAATTGACCGGGGCTAATCTGACTAATGGCGCAGTGGCTTTACCGTTTGAGGAAGCAGGCAAAAAGCTGACCGGTGTGCCTTTATTCAGTGCGGCGCTTGAGCTGATGAGTTCATTAGATAATGGCGCGGTTTCAAAAGAGTTGCGTCAGGTATTTACTGATAACGGTTACAGCCTGTTATCTAATGCCAAAATTATCGAAAAGCAAAATGATCAATATTGGATTATCTCCAATCAACCGCCAGATACTGACCTGAGTTACCGGGGATATTGTAACTTTATTGTGATTCGGGTGAGTGAAGTCGGCAATAACCATCTGCAAGTTTGTGGCGGAGCACCATTACGTATCATCCGTACTGCGGCTGATAATACATTACAACCGATTAATGTTGCTTTTGGGGTGACAATTGATATCACTCAGGCAATGGATGGAGCTACCACTTGCCCAAGTGGCTTGCGCTATCAGTTACTCAATACGGGTATCAGCTATCAGTCATTGATGACGCCGGGATTGCCCCCTCATCCGCCGAAATGTATTCCCAGCCCGACGACTTGGTGTTGATAAGTAAGCACGATGATCTGGCAAACGACTAATCGGAGTAAAGAATACCACTATGGATATCAATATGATGAGAAGCGACAATATGCCGATTGCCATTATCGGTATGGGTTGCCGTTTCCCGGGAGGGGTTAGCTCTCCAGAGGAATTCTGGCAGTTGTTGTGTGGTTCAAGTGACGCAATTACCCCAGTTCCCCCAGAACGCTGGTCAACTCAGGCTTATAGTTCCCGAGATCGCAATTTGCCGGGGAAAATGGTAGCGCGAGAAGGCGGATTTATCGCTGATGTTACTGGCTTCGATGCAGCGGTGTTTGATATCAGTAATACAGAAGCGCCTTTTATCGATCCACAGCATCGTCTGATGTTGCAGGTGACATGGGAAACGCTGGAACGGGCGAGAATATCGCCAAAATCGTTGGCGGGTCAGGCAGTTGGTGTCTATATCGGTGCCTTCACTCATGATTATATGCACCTGCAATTTACTGATTTGCGTCAGACTACCGGTTATACCTCAACCGGTGCAATGGGAACTATGTTGTCAAACCGGATATCCCATGCGTTTGATTTTCAGGGGCCGTCCCTGACCATTGATAGCGCCTGTTCATCATCCCTGTTGGCGGTACATTTGGCTTGTGAAAGTTTGCGGCGCGGAGAATCACAACTGGCGCTGGCGGGTGGCAGCCAGTTAATGTTGATACCGGATTTTTCGGTAGTGGAAAGTCGTACCGGTTTTCTATCACTCACTAACCGTTGTCATAGCTTTTCGGCTAACGCTGATGGTTATGTGCGTAGCGAAGGAGTCGGTGCTGTTTTGCTGAAACCGTTGAATGCGGCTTTACAGGATGGCGATCCCGTTCTGGCGGTGATCCACGGTTCAGCGGCCAATCAAGATGGCCGCACGCCCACGATTACCCAGCCAAGTAGTGCGGCACAACAACGGGTGATTCGGTCAGCCTGTGCTCAGGCGGGGATTTCCCCGGAAGAGATTGATTATATTGAGGCGCATGGTACCGGAACGGCGGTTGGTGATCCGATAGAGGCAGAAGCGCTGGGACTGGTGTGTCGGCCCGATCCGACAGACCGTCCATTGTTGATTGGCGCGTGTAAATCCGTGATTGGTCATACAGAAGCCGCGGCAGGCATTGCTGGATTAATTAAAGCAGTATTGTGTTTACAACGGGGACAGGTACCGGGCAATTTACATGCCGATCCGCCTAACCGTTACATTCGTTTTACTGAATTGGGATTGCAAGTTCCACAGCAGTTAACCCCACTGCCCGAAGGAAAAGTGATAGCTGGGGTGAATTCCTTTGGTTTTGGTGGAACGAATGTTCATGTGGTGTTAAGCAATAACCCAGAGTCTTCCGTACAACTTCGGACGACGCAAGGGCAAGCTTTCATGCTGCCATTATCTGCGCAGTCTGAGTTTTCTCTAAAGCAACAAGCGCAGAGCATTGCTGATTTGCTGCAACAGCAGCCGGATATTGCTCTTGATGATTTGTGTTATAGCCTGGCGACGACTCGTCACCGCTTTCCGTTACGTAAGGGGATCGCATTCAGTAACCGAGAACAGTTGCGACAGCAGTTGACTAATCTGAATATGTCGTCGGAGCAGAATAATAAAAAAGTTGATCGTCTGGCCTGGATATTTGCGGGTATTGGCAGTGAAAGTTGGCGAGATTCTATCGCCTGGTTTCAGCAATTCCCCGAATTTACTGAACAATTCGAGCGTTGCGAGGCAATTTGGACGGGATTTTCTGCACCTTCCTTATATGCGGCATTGATCTCTGCCGATGAACTGATAGAGCCGCCAATGCAGTTTGCTGTGCAAATATCAATGGCTGCGCAGTTGCAGAAGTGGGGGTTCAAACCCGCGGCATTACTTGGTCATAGTTCCGGTGAAACGGCGGCTTGTTATCTGGCGGGAATTTATGATCTGACGCAAGCACTGACACTGTTACATCAGCGTTATCATTATCTGCAACGTGTGTTGAATAAAGGCGGCGGATTATTGATCGTGGCAGCAACCGTTGAGCAAATATTGCCTCATCTGTCTGCCCCTGGTACCGAGCCTGCCGTGGTGATAGCTGGGCGTAATAGTATCAATCGTTGCTTATTGTCTGGGCCTGTAAGTGAATTAACCGCCGTTGCTGATCGTTTAAAGCAGCAGCGTATCGCCAGTAGTTGGCTCAATTATAGAATTGCTTCTCATTCCCATTATATAGAGTCAATCAGGGCTGGGTTGACTGCGGATGCGGCAATGGTTCCAGCAGCAGAACCTTTGTTGCCAGTGTTTTCATCAGTCACCGGGGAATTGATTAGTGGTAAGTTGACTCCCGAGCATTGGGCTGACAATGTCGTCTCGCCATTCCGTTTTGACGATGCGGTAGAAAACATGCTCAAAGCGGGTTTCCACCATTTTCTGGAAATTTCACCTAAATCCCTACTGAGTGCAGGATTAAAGGATTGGAGTCAGCCTTATCGAGGACAAGTGTTTGCTTGTCGTGCAGGGCAGACTTGGCCACAACTGTTAGGACAGCTGTTTGAAGCTGGGGTTGAACCGGACTGGCGGGTTCTGATGCCTACCGCTTGCCCAATTGATCTACCCACTTACTCCTGGCATCAGCAATCTTATTGGTATGAGCCAGAGATTAGCCGTCGCCGCCGATTACGTATATTGAGCGGTGTATTATTGGGCGAAGCCCAGCCGGACAGTGAGAGTTGGCAAGCTGAGTTGGCGGTAGAACAAGTGCCTTGGTTACTCGATCATGTTGTCATGGGAAATGCAATGTTTCCGGCTGCGGGCTATATTGAAGTCATGTTGGCGGCGGCGCGCATCTGCTTTCCTGACGTTGGATTGGCGCTTGATAATATCGTGTTGCAATCGGCTTTACTGCTGGAGCCAGGCATAGAATTCAGGTTAAAGACATTGCTAGATCGCCAGCGCATGGAAGTGCAAGTATACATAACCCGCAATTTGGATGAGGATGCACATTACCAACTTGCAGCCAGTGCACAGGTGAACATCGTTGTACCGGGTGCTACTGCTTGTGCTATTCCTCCATTAGCGGCAAATGATCGCTATCCTTGCATATGGAACCAAGAGATGTTGTATCAGGCATTTCAACATCTGCATTTCAGCTATAGTGGTGTTTTTTGTACTCTGCGCCATGCGTTTGTTGGTAAAGAAGAAACAATCTGTGAGATTGAATTACCATCTGCACCGGAGGGAATGAATTTTCACCCAGCGGCTTTGGATGGCATCTTCCAATCATTGTTGGCGATTCAGTCTGTTGATGTTCACGCGCCAATTCCTGCCAACGAGTTCCGTATCCCGGTCAGTATTCAGCATTTACGTATCAATGGTAAATTGTCTGGTCGGGTTTGGGCACATGCCCGAAATACTAAGCAGACGCAACAACAATGGTTTGGTGATATTGATGTCTATACTGATAGCGGTATGTTGCTTTGTCAGATCAGCGGATTCTGCGTTCAGCTTGTTAGTAATAGAAAAAACAGCTTGTCTGCCAAACTGCACAATCTGGTTGTCGGCCAACCACAGTGGCGTAAACTGCCCACTCAGCCATCAACAGCGTCTGTGACGCAATGGGCTATCCTTGGGGGTGAAAACGCTCTGGCAGAAGAGTTGGTTGATGAGTTGCAACGCCGTGGTGGGTGTGCCTCGTTATATTCTGGTCTGCCCGACAGCCATCAGAAAATTCAAGAATTAGTTGATACCCTTCCTGTTGAAACCGAAAGAATCCTGATCCTCTGGCCGTTGCAGGCTCCGCGAATGGCTTATCATTCGTTGATCCATTTGTGTGCGGCGCTGGCCGAACGGTCGATAAAACCACGTTTGTGGATAGTGACTCAATGTGCTCATCAAGTCACTGAACAGGATTTGCCTGATCCATTTGCCGCCGCATTATGGGGAATGATGCGCGTTATTGGTCAACAGGAAGCGACCGCATTGTGGGGGGGATTACTGGATATTGACAGTAGCACGGCTCCAGCCAAATGGTGGGACGCGTTATTGATAGATGATGGCGAGGATCAATTGGCTCTGCGCCATGATCAACGTTATGTATTGCGCCTTGTGCCATTACCTGAAATACCCGCGCTACCATCGGTGCGTTTTCGTCCAGATGGCGGTTATTTACTGACGGGTGCCTTTGGTGATATGGGGCGTCAATTGATTCCCTGGATGGTACAGCATGGTGCTCGTCATTTGTTATTGATTGGGCGTCGTCCTGATCTTAATGCAGAGGAGCAGAAGTTACTGGAAATGCTGCATCAACAGGGAGTCGAGGCTAATTATCTGCCGATTGATCTCGGTGATGTGGAAATGACCAACATCTGTTTGGCTCAGTATCGACAACAAACCCGCCAGCCATTGCGTGGGGTAATTCATTGTGCTGCGCATGTTGAAGATCAGGGATATCGTGAACTCAGCCCCGAGGCGTTTGATAAAGTATTTGCTGCTAAAGCATTAGCCGCCTGGACATTGCATCAAGCATTGGCTGATGCACCTTTAGAGCATTTTGTTATGTTTTCCTCATTGGGGGCGTTATTGGCTTTACCGGGAATGGCATCTTACGCAGCGGCTAACGCCATGTTGGATAGTCTGGCCTGCTTACGGCGTCAGCAAGGTTTACCTGGGTTAAGCCTTAATTGGGGGCCATGGGAAGCAGGGATCGCTTTGCGTGATAGTCGAACGTTGCCAATACTGGAAAACAGTGGCTTACAGCCATTTGGTTCAGAGGAGGGATTAGCTGTTTTAGATCGCTTGTTTGCCCGGATTGAGCCGCAACTAGTGCCATTCTTGACGAATTGGTCAAATTTACTTTCCAGCCAGATGCGTCACCTGC
The DNA here is from genome assembly GCF_000711895.1 of Photorhabdus australis DSM 17609. Classification (GTDB taxonomy): domain Bacteria; phylum Pseudomonadota; class Gammaproteobacteria; order Enterobacterales; family Enterobacteriaceae; genus Photorhabdus; species Photorhabdus australis. The sequence continues at coordinate 11,077 of NZ_JONO01000028.1, read as the reverse complement.
CGCTATTGCGTGATATTCAGCAAGAAAATGTGGTTCAGACTTTACCCATAGAAGCGGCGCTTGCGGTGAGTGATCTGGACGATGTCGTTAGCTTGCTACAGACCTTTTGTGGTGAGATTGTTGGGACGCAAGCAGAAGTATTCCATCCTGATCTACCTTTGACTAACAACGGTATTGATTCATTGAATGGTTTAATGTTGGTACAAAAAATTAACAAACAATTACGTTTGGATATTCCGCTGGAATTGTTGTTAAGTGATAAGCCGCTGGCTGAACTTGCATCGTTGATTACATATCGACTGCAAGTTAAGGCAATTGCGAAGCAGGAATAACCTTCGAATTGTTTAAGAACAGCCAATTCAGAGACACGTTGTTGCGATTTAGTTTTAAGAGGAAACTTATCGGACTACAGTGTCTCTAATGTTCTATTTGGGAAGTGTTTTTTTAACTAATTAAATATAAATACCATTTCTATCAGAAACATTTTCCAGCATTATATTATTCCATAGCGTTACGGATATTAATGACTTATGTTATTCTCTTTGTTTACAGATAATCACCATACTATATAAATACCTTTTCAGGTTTTTTGCTAATTCTTGTTAGTTTAATAAGTTAATTATTAAGAAATATGATATTTGTTGTTATTCAACTTATTTGTGAGATATTCGACAAAAACACGTATTTTCGCAGGTAAGAATCGTGTTGGTGTATAAAGTATCCAGGCATCACCACAATAGCGAGTTTTAAATACCCAATCAGATAGAACCTGGACAATTCTGCCCTCTTCCAGTGGATGGCGTGCAATGAAATAGGGAAGGCTTCCTATCCCTGTATTTCTCAGAATAGCGTCGAGTCTCACTTCTGTATGATTAGCGGAATAGCGTCCATAGACTTTTATTTTCTCAATCTTGTTATTTTTGTGAAATCGCCATAATGAATCATTTTGATCTTCGCCAGGATAGATACAGTTATGATTTTTCAGGTCATTTGGCCGTATCGGAGCTCCGTGTATCTCAAGATATTCAGGAGTAGCGCAAATCATATGATGGATATTCATTAAACATCTACCCATTAGGCCAGATGGTGGCTGGTCTGTAATCCGAATAGCTAAGTCAATTTGATCATCAATAAGGTCAATGATGCGATCTTCAAGAAGTAGTTGAACATCTACTTTAGGATAACGATTTAAAAATTCAGGTATATGTGGATGTATAATAAAGTGTCCAACAGCTTTCGGAATACTTATTCGAATTAATCCTTGAGGTATTTCACTGGCGTTAGCCGAAGTATTTATGACAGCTTGTGCCGCATTAAACATTTCACAGCATTTTTCGTAAATTTCCCGTTTGCTTTCACATAATTTGACCTTGCGTGTTGTTCTCTGTAACAGACTGACTCCCAACGCTTTCTCAAGTCGAGTGATAGAACGACTTACAGCTGATGGGGTGGCACCTAATTGCCGTGCGGCACTGGTAAAGCTTCCTGCATCAACGACTTTTACAAATACAGCCATTTCACTCATTAGTGATAGCAATTTATTTGTGCTCATGAGGAAAAAGTCCTTTGTCAGTAAGGGGATTTATTATCATTAATAATGTAAATATAATATAGAAACATCAATTAGCATAAGTAAGTAAATATGACAGTTCGACTCTACCTCAATAATTCTGCCTCAGTTGTGGAAGTTCAGGTTTTGAAATGTATCGCCCGTGATGAGCAAACCTATGCCGTTTCACTTGATGCAACACCTTTTCATCCACAAGGAGGAGGTCAGCCTTCTGATATTGGTTGGCTGGATAATGTTTGTGTGACTCATACCCTGATAGAAAATGATGAGATTATACATCTGACAAATGGCTATCTCCCATCGGGAAAAGCGACAGCTCGAATTGATGAAGATGCCAGAATACTACATTCACGTTATCATTCTGCCGGTCATATTATTGGGAATATGCTGGAAAAAGAAGGATGGATTCCTGTAAAAGCTCATCATTGGCCTGGGGAGGCTAAAGTCACATTTTCCCCAACAGAACACGCTCAAGAGCTTACCCTTGAATCTATTAATGAATTATGTAATCAGCTCATAACAGAAAATTTAGTCTGTAGGATTTCAATGAATAAAGACGGGCTTAGAGAGGTTAGTTTTGGGATGTTACCTCCTTATGCATGTGGTGGTACACATGTTAATTCTCTGGGCGAAATTAAAAGTATAATCATTGAAGAAGTGAAAAGGAAAAAGGGGAAACTGATAGTTTATTATAAAGTTTAGCCATAATTGATCGCATATGAAAATAGTTTTGCCTTGATCTTATGAAAGTGATTATATGATAAAGGAAAAATAATCATGTTTATAGAAAATAACAAAATATGCAGTTTGAATATTCAAGATCTGATGACAGAAAAAATAATCGCCTTGAAATTAAATAAATTTATATCTCAGGAAATATCAGAAATTCTTTCAGAAAAAATTTTGGGAAAAGGTTTTAAGAAATATATTAACGCACCCGATATTGGTAGGATTGGAATGGCTTTTTATGAAGCTGAAAATGAACCAGGCAAAATGCAACTCTATTTTGATAGTGCCAGAGATAATATAGATGATCTTAGAGAACGTTGCTCACCGTATATTTCTCCTGTTGATATTCTAAGATGTATACTTGATGAGGTATGGCCTGCTGGCGCAAATCTTGAAAACCTATATGGAAAGAAGATGTTTGTCGGTTTATCAAGAGTAATTAAACCCGGCGTCACATTTTTGGCTCATCACGATATTTTTGCCAAAGATGCGCCAGATAATTTCAGAGCGTGGAGCCTCCAGACACAAATCGCGGCGAATATATACTTAGCAATGCCTGAAGAGGGTGGTGAACTGTATATTTGGAATAAAGAAATCTCGCCTGAGGCTTTCGATGAAATGCGTCGCGAAAGTTATGGAATAGCTCTCGCTTTGCTGGGTAATCCAGATGTTGTAATTAGACCATCACCGGGTGATCTGATTTTGTTTAATTCGCGTCGTATGCATGCGGTTTCTCCGGGTAGCAGTGGCATTCGTTTAAGTTTGTCATGTTTTATAGGATATAGGGGTATGGCAGAACCTTTGTCATTTTGGAGTTAATGTGTCCATTTTTATACATGAGTTTTTGGAGTTAGCTTTAATTCACTTTTTAGCTGTTGTTGTTCCGGGGCCTGATTTTGCGGTCACGGTGAGACAGAGTACGAGTTTTGGTCGAAAAGCGGGGATCTATACAGCAATTGGCATTGGTGCCGGGATTTCTGTACATGTTATTTATACATTGATCGGTATTGGTACAATAATGCACGCTTTGCCTTGGTTATTAAATACCGTTAGATTGATTGGTGGTGTTTACCTGTTTTATCTGGGTGTCTGTTTTATTAGAAAAAAGGCTGACACCAGTGTGATTGCGGAAAATCAAGGTGATAATTCAGGGGTTCTGATTAATAAAAGTTTATCTCGTTCATTAATAACGGGTTTTGTTACTAATGCAACAAACCCAAAGGCGACGTTATTTTTTCTGGCCATATTTACTACCGTAGTCAGCTCAAAAACACCTATGAGCATACAGATTTTTTATGGTTTCTGGATGTGTGCTGTCAATGCGTTATGGTTTGTGTTTGTAAGCCTGATATTTTCAAGTATGGCAGTAAGAAATAGATTTGTCAGTTATGGTCACTGGATTGAAAGGATAATGGGGCTCCTCCTGATTTTCTTTTCTGTAAGATTATTATTTTGGTGGGATAATTAACTCTATAAAGTATTATTGCCCTTTTACTAAGTTATTCTCACTTCGTGCGCTATATTATTCATATAGCGCACTCAGATTATGATCTAAAATTTTTGGCAGAAAGTTATTTTAACCAGCCTTTAGCATGAGCGGCTTCCAGTTGTGGTAACAAGTATTGCCAGAATTCAGGATAAACATCGGCAATAAATTTATTGCGGTTAATCACCTGCTCCAGGCTAATATCATTTTCTACCCAACTTTGGCCCTTATTATGCAGATTCATCAGAATGGGCATTAATCTATCCAGCATTTTAGCAAAATGAGCATCCTGACTTTCTCCTGCTTCATATTCCTGCCAAAGTGATATAAAGTGATTTTTTTGAGGTTCGGGGAGTAAACCAAAAAGACGGTTGGCGGCTTTAACTTCTTGCTCATGAATGGCTTCACGGGCAGCTAAATCGTAGACCATCACATCACCAGCATCAATTTCTACAATATCGTGAATTAATGCCATCTGGATAACCCGCTGAATATTTACCTCTTTCATATAAGGTGCAAAACACATTACAGCCATAGCAAAATGCCAGCTATGTTCTGCTGAATTTTCATGACGCTGGTTATCCAATAACTTAGTCCGCCGTTGAACTTTTTTCAGCTTATCTAATTCCATTAAAAAACTAATTACATCAGTAAAAGGACCAAAATCAACGGCAGGTACTGCTAACGACATATAAACCTCATTAATTATTTTTCTTCATCGAGAGAATAAGGCAGAGGCTGAATCGTGAGAGAATGTCCTTCATCGTCACGGACACGGAATACACTGTTACTTTCCATATCATTATTCATGACGACTTGTACCCAGACACTTTCATCATTTAACTTAACGGCAGCCAAAACGGTGCCTGTTCTCCGCCACTTATCTCCCAGTTGCCATTCTAAATCATCTCCGGCTACAGGAATTTTAGCCGCACTGCCAGCCAGCCAGTACATTGCCCGTTTGTTTGCTCCGCGGTATTTAGCACGAGCCACCATTTCCTGACCGGTATAACACCCTTTTTTAAAACAAATGCCTCCTTCCAATGCCTGAAGATTAGTTGCCTGAGGAATAAATTGTGTACTGTTTGCCGCATCAATAACAGGGAAGCCGGCGGCAATATCCAGAGCTAACCACAGTTCGCTGTTATTAAGCTGAGCCTGGAGTTTTTCTGTTAATTGCCCAGCAGTGGTTGTGTCGGTAATCAACATGAAGCGCTCAGATGGCAAGGTAAAATAGAGCAAAGTTGTGGTTTCATGTTCAACGACAGCATTATTAGCATCGGGTAGTGTTGGGAAAATATCATTCAGCGCCTCACGGCAGCCTTTACCTGCAACACCTAACAGCACGGCATTTTCATCCTGAACTAGCGTAATTTTAGAGAATATCGCATATTTTTTCAGTTCGGTAAGCTGGGTTTCCAGCACACTGCGGCGTTCAATATAAGCAAGGTTGCCACCACGATGAAAGAGGAGCAGATTACTCCACATTTTACCCTTTGCATCACAATGTGCACTAAGCACGTGTTGATTCTCAGCAAGTGAGAAAATATCTGCTGTAACCTGACCTTGCAGATATTTTTTGGTATCTGGCCCAGTTGCTGTTACCAGGCCCCAGTCATCCAGGGACATTAAAGTCAGGGGAAAAGTTGATAAAGACAATGGAAATTGTGAAGAAAACGGAGTCTTATAAGCCATAACAACACATCCTGCCAGTCAGATATTTGAGCCAATGATGTATCAATGGTAAAAGAGCTGAAGCACAATGCAAGTAGTTATTATTGCTATTAGCTGGCATGATGCATAAGTTTGCCGGTCGATTTACTGGCTAATGGATTTTACACAGACAATGAGAATAAAAAGGGGATTTTTTGAACATGGATATTGATAATAAAGCACGTATACATTGGGCATGTCGGCGTGGAATGCGTGAGTTGGACATTTCAATTATGCCGTTTTTTAAGTATGAATATGACTCACTCAGCGATGATGATAAACGACTCTTTATTCGTTTACTTGAATGTGCTGATCCTGATCTGTTTAACTGGCTAATGAATCATGGGCGTCCGGAAGATGAAGCGCTATTCCGCATGATTAAACTTATTCAGCATAGAAATAAAGATCGTGGTCCTGTGGAAATGTGATCTCAGGGTATCCTGGCATACCCAGCTGATTTCTACCTGTGTTCATGGTGCAATAGCGCTTATCGTATTACTTGCTCCGTGGCCGGCGGATGATGCTATTTTCTGCATTTTTTGGCTTCCTTTGGTACTGTTGATTATTGCCAGTTGGGGGCGTAGCCAGCAAAATATTCGCAAATCACAGGGGATTTTAGTTCTGCTCAATGATAATAGGCTGCAATGGAAGAAGCACGAATGGCAAATTATCCGACGGCCATGGTTGTGTCGCTATGGACTATTAATTACCGCTCAATCTTCTTATAACCAGAAAAAAATCCGCCTGTGGATAGCATCCGATAGTATGTCACAGGATGAATGGAGGAATATTAATCAACTGTTGTTGCAATATCCTGATATCTGATTGAGCCGAAATTTTGCTGATTTAAAGCAGAGGCTCCAATTCTTGCAGGATTTGTATACACCATTGTGATAAACGCTCATCGGTTTGCTCATACTGGTTGACATCGTCCAAAGCCAGCCCGACAAATTGTGAACCATTATCTGTTAATGGTTTCGGGCTGGTAAACTCATAACCTTCCGTTGGCCAGAAACCAATAAAATGCACGCCTGAAGGGAGTAGATGGTGATATAGCATACCAAGAGCATCAAGGAACCACTCGCCATAATCAATCTGATCACCCATGCCGTACATGGCGACGATTTTGCCCTGTAAATTAAGGGAAGGAATGTGATCCCAAATAGTTTGCCAGTCTTCCTGTAATTCGCCGAAATCCCATGTCGGGATGCCGAGAATCAGTACGGAATATTCTTCCATTAATTCAGGTGCTGTATCTTTGATATTGTGGAGATCAATTAAATCTTCACCAAGGATATCGCGGATTTTCTCTGCTACCATTTCGGTGTAACAGGTGCTGGAACCGTAAAAAAGACCAATCTTCATCGTTAATTATTATGGTTTTTGGACATCAGGGCTGGCATTGTAACAGAATAATTGCTTTTTCAGGCATAATAGCCAACATAGATTTGCAAATTTAAGGAAAGAGTTTCGTGCCAGAAGAACAGATTCAATTGATAAATCCATTGATAGAACAGTTTCTTGATGCTATTTGGTTAGAACACGATCTTGCGGAAAATACACTTGTTTCTTATCGGTTGGATTTACAGGCATTGGATAACTGGCTGGTTCATTATGGTCATGATTTATTATCTGTTCAATCGATTGATTTGCAATCTTTTCTGGCAGAACGCGTAGATGGCGGATATAAAGCCAGTAGCTCAGCGCGTTTACTCAGTGCTATGCGTCAATTATTCCAGTATTTTTACCGGGAAAAAATGCGGGCGGATGATCCGACTGCGCTTTTATCGGCACCGAAATTACCTAAGCGATTGCCGAAAGATTTAAGTGAAAAGCAGGTAGAAGCTTTGCTTAATGCGCCCTGTACAGATCAGCCAGTGGAACTGAGAGATAAAGCGATGCTTGAAGTACTTTATGCCTGTGGTTTACGAGTCTCTGAGTTGGTGGGGTTAACTCTTTCCGACGTCAGTTTGCGTCAGGGAGTGGTGCGGGTGATTGGGAAAGGCAATAAAGAACGACTAGTGCCTTTGGGAGAAGAAGCCATTTATTGGCTGGAGAATTATATAAAGTATGGGAGAGAGGGATTGCTAAATGGCGCAACTCTGGATGTGCTTTTTCCCAGCAACCGGGGGCGACAAATGACCCGACAGACTTTCTGGCATCGGATTAAGCATTATGCTGTACTGGCCGGAATTGATACTGAACGGCTATCTCCCCATGTTTTGCGCCATGCATTTGCAACGCATTTGCTTAATCATGGTGCTGATTTACGGGTTGTGCAGATGTTACTGGGACACAGCGATCTATCCACAACACAAATATATACTCATGTAGCAACAGAACGACTCAGATTGCTACATCAACAACATCATCCGCGTGGGTGAGCATGGATTTAAAGGAACCGAATAATGAAAAAAAGCGTGTTATGTTTTTCTATTTTACTGGCCTTAATTAGCGGAAATGCATTTGCTGATGATGGCGCTATTCATGGAACGATGAAAAAATTGGGGATTAAGGTAGAAAGTATCAAACCATCACCTATTGTTGGTTTAAATACAATAGTCACCGAGCAAGGTATCATTTATTTATCTGATGACGGCAAGTATTTATTGCAAGGGCCAATTTACGACGTCAGTGGTAATTCTCCTGTGAATGTCAGTAATCAATTGTTAATGAAAAAGCTGGAAGCGATGAAAGACCAAATGATTGTCTACAAAGCGCCAGAAGAGAAACATGTTGTGACCGTTTTCACCGATATTACATGTGGTTACTGCCATAAATTGCATGAAAATATGAAAGAATACAATAAACTGGGGATTACTATTCGCTATTTGGCATTCCCTCGCCAGGGCATGAAACATAAGTCTGCTGAAGAGATGCAATCTATCTGGTGTAGTGCAACGCCACAGAAATCACTGGATGCTGCGTTTAAAAATGATGATATTTCGCCAATTAAGGGCTGTAAGGTGGATATTGCTAACCACTATAAACTGGGTCTCCAGTTTGGTGTACAGGGAACGCCGGCGATTATCCTTGAAGATGGCAACTTGTTAGGTGGATATATGCCACCGGAAGCATTGGCAAAGACATTAGATCAGAGTGGTAAATAAGTTTAGTGAATATTGAAACACGACTCCGCCGCCGTCTGGCGGTGGATGACAGTCACCTTCCACAACAAATCCATCCATTACTGCGTCGCTTATATGCCATTCGAGGTATCCAGCAAGCTAATGAATTGGAGCGCAGTGTTCAGGGATTGCTCAATTATCAGCATCTGAATGGTGTAGAACAGGCGGTATCGCTATTACTGGCAGCATTGCATGAACACTGGCGTATCGTTATTGTCGGCGATTTCGATGCTGACGGTGCAACCAGTACGGCACTGGCGATCCGATCATTACGGGCAATGGGATATCGTAATCTGGATTATCTGGTGCCAAATCGTTTTGAAGATGGCTATGGCTTAAGCCCACAGGTGGTAGAAGAGGTCGTCAAAAAAGGCGCTGATCTTATTATCACTGTGGATAATGGTATCTCTTCTCATGACGGGGTTGCGGCTGCCCATCAACACCAGATGAAGGTGATTGTCACTGATCATCACTTGCCGGGCGAAATTCTGCCAGCGGCTGATGCCATTATTAACCCCAATCTATCTGATTGTTCGTTTCCGTCTAAATCATTAGCGGGAGTTGGCGTCACATTTTATTTGATGTCTGCTTTGAGAGCAGCTTTAAGAAAAGAGCAATGGTTTGAAAAGCAGGGCGTTGCTCTGCCGAATTTGGCGGAAATGCTGGATTTGGTTGCGTTGGGAACCGTTGCTGATGTTGTGCCTTTGGATACCAATAACCGGATTCTGGTTTATCAGGGGCTGAATCGCATTCGTGCCGGACGTTGTTGTGCGGGGATTCGTGCATTACTGGAAGTTTCCAAACGTGATGCTCATAAACTGACTGCCAGCGATTTGGGCTTTTTTCTGGGGCCAAGGTTGAATGCCGCAGGTCGTTTGGATGACATGTCTATTGGTGTCGCTTTATTGCTAACTGACGATATGGCAAAAGCGCGTCAGATAGCTTGCGAATTGGATGGACTTAATCATACTCGTCGTGAAATAGAACAGGGAATGCAGCAAGAAGCGCTGCAAATCTGTGACAAACTTGAACGTACTAGCACTGAACTACCTTATGGGCTGGCGCTCTATCACCCAGAATGGCATCAGGGGGTGGTGGGCATTCTGGCCTCCCGTATTAAAGAACGCTTTCACCGGCCTGTTATCGCTTTTGCGCCGGCGGGGGATGGTGTTTTGAAAGGTTCTGGCCGTTCAGTTCAGGGGTTGCATATGCGCGATGCCCTTGAACGGCTTGATACTTTAAATCCAGGGCTGATACTTAAGTTTGGTGGTCATGCAATGGCTGCCGGTTTGTCACTTGAACAGGATAAATTTGAACAATTCCAGCATCACTTTTCTGCTCTGATGGCAGATTGGTTGGATATTTCGCAACTTGAAGGTGTTATCTGGAGTGATGGTGAGCTAACGCTTGGTGAACTGACGTTGGAAATTGCTGAAATGTTGCGTGATGGTGGTCCCTGGGGGCAGGCTTTCCCGGAGCCTGTTTTTGACGGTAAATTTAAGCTACATCAACAGCGTATTGTCGGAGAACGTCATTTAAAAGTGATTGTGGAGCCATTAAATGGTGGACCGATGTTAGATGGTATTGCATTCAATATCGATCCAACTCGCTGGCCGGATAACAGTGTCCGTGAAGTGGAACTCGCTTATAAACTGGATGTTAACGAGTTTAGAGGCAATCGCGATGTACAACTTTTGATCCAGCATCTTTGGCCTTATTAACGTTCTTAAAGGTGTGCTTAGGGTTATGAAAGCATGGCGAGCTTAAAACGGCAAACCAGGCTTTAAAAAAACAGTATCTATACCCGTTATCCTTCAAGTTTCCTCTTTGTTGGCTGCACTCACCCCGGTCACATAGTTATCTATGCTCCCGGGGATTCGCTCTCTTGCCGTTGCGATGCGCCTTGAAATCCATAGGGTATAGGTAAATGATGAAAAGGGTTTTTCCAATCCTTTTCATTACAACCAAGTCATATCCCGTATGCAGGTATCGAGTGGCTGGTAACAATAGCTTCTGTTGTACCTGTTCCCCCCTTTATTGGTTTAATTGTTAACAATGTGTTTATTATTTGTTGCAAATTATGGGTTTTTACATGCATTTTCGATGATAAAATCCGCAATTTTCAGAGTATTCCTATATTATTTTTAAGTTAAATCTGATGAATTATTCATCATCTCTGTTAATGAATAAGTAGGATAAAAACATGATGATGATTTCAGTCAGATCCACTCTCCAACGGGTCAGCCAATGGAGAAGTAATTAGATGGCAATAGGATATTTTTTGCTCGTTGGTGACAAGACCACTTGTGGCGGCCAGATTATTACCGGTGACCCCACCATGACATTTAATGGTCGGGCAACCGCGCGTGAAGGGGATAAGGTGACCTGTGGTAAACATCCCGGTACTTATATGATTGTCGGTGGTGTTTCAGATGTGTTTGACATGGGACG
>NZ_JONO01000027.1 GCF_000711895.1 Photorhabdus australis DSM 17609 | reverse complement strand
ATACAGTGACGACGAGGAATACCGTGAGTAAAATGCGTGTATTGTTTAAGCCACTCGCTCTGTAACTCACCAAATTCCTGAATCGATTTCCAGCCAGAAGCGCCGCATAATACAGCGGAGAAGGCTAAAAAAATCACATCCATTAATTCATGTTTTTTATTGATGTCAGAGCGAGGGTCTTCTATCTTGCTGATAAAATTAAAAATACTCATTATTAGGATCGCTTTTTTATGGAAGAGAGAGATCTTAACGTTTTAATGAGAGAAATGCCTATAAAAAGTCATATTCTGATTTTTATTTAACCAAAATAACCTTATTAAAAATGTGAGATCTCACCCTGTCTTTACAGAAACAAGCCAGGAAGTTTGTTCTTAATAGTGATAAGTCTAAGATTAGCAGTCAGACAGTCATGACGTGCGGACTTGCGCCTTATATGAAAAATGTTCGTGAATTTTGCTATGGTCTTGGTGTGGCAGAAAATCGTTTTTTTATGGAGTGGTTTTCAACAGAACCAGAACGGGTTGAAGATAAAAGTCATTTAACTATGATTTTGTTAACAGCAATGGAAAATAATCATATTCCGGTGATGGCGGCATGTTGGACTGGTGTTTGTGGCAGTTGTAAGACTCGGATTATTCGAGGTAAATATACAACCAGTAGTACAATGACATTAACTGCTAATGAAATAGCAAATGGTTATGTTCTGGCATGCAGTTGCCAATTACGAGGAGATGTTGTACTGGAATAGAAAGTTTAATTTTGTTCCTATTCTTTGCCAATTTGGCTAATTATAAACGGTTTATTGTTTTTGCTTCTGCTATTATTCCTTTGTTTAGTATTATTCGGGGGACGAGTATGAAAAAATTGTTAGCAATTTGTTTATTAGGGTTTGTACTAGCTGGTTGTGATAGCCAACCTAAAATTGATGCTTCTAATGAAATTGCTTTGAAAACATCCATTGATAAGATAAGAGATGTGTTACCAGATGATAAAAGAGCTAAGTTTGATGAATCAATTCAGGTCGCTATGTTTAATAGTATCGATTTCAATGAGCTGGTTAAATCGGGTGTTGATAGCGATATAAAAAAATTGAAACAAAAGTTTTATAAGTCACTGGATGGTAAAACAGCTGACCAACTGATTGCTGAAGCTGAAAAAATTGAAGCTAAGAAATCAGAAAATGAATAACATCTTCATAGGATTATTTGCATTAAACGGCACGAGATAAAAATTCTATGCCGTTTTTTTATCATTATTAGTAACTTAAATGAAAATTAAACAGGTAAACTTCTAATTTTGAATTATTATAAATTTTGTTTACAATGCAGCCCGCATTCTAAGTGCAGTATCTCGTTAGGCGAGGCTCCTATACAAACACAGGTTGCTGATCTGACGACGTCGAGAGACGCCCAAGATTAGGACAGGATATATCGAACCAAGGTATATCCCCATGTAACTTCCTGATAAATCAGGATACGTTGTATAGTGCTAAAACTGAGACGTGGAGATAGCTGTTGCATTCTCTCATCTGGTTTCGCCCCTATGTGAGTGCTGTTTGAAGTTCACAACAGTAATAGGGACCAATATCATGAAAGTTACATCCCATGAAAAAATGGATCTATTAGCTATTGCTAATAACCACTCTGTAAATGAAAAAAGTAGTGCTCAACAACAGAAACATCAATTAAAAAATGAAGATGCAACTGTTAGCGCATATATGAGTCAATGCTTTATTTCTGTGTCCGTTGCTGATTCTGTTTTATCGGTAAAAGGTAATCTGACTAATCAACTTGAAGGAGAACAAATTCCGACGTATTTATATGTCATTGATGCTGAAGGCTATCTGAATGGCATATTGCCGGTGAAGGTGTTATTAACCGCAGCCGATGATTTATTTGTGTCAGATATTATGAGGCAAAACTACTTTTCTGTATCACCAGAGCAGCCGCGTCATGATGTCTATAGTCTGATAAATCACAGCGGTATGGATAGTGTACCCGTTATTCATTTTGGCAAATTAGTGGGGGTTTTACGGCCACAGGATATTGCTGAACTGATTGAAGATGAAAATACTATAGATGCTCATTTACAAGGGGCGACTTTGCCTCTAAATGAACCTTATCTCAGTACCAGCCCGATAACATTATGGCGTAAGCGTGCTGGTTGGTTATTGCTGCTGTTTGTCGCAGAAGCTTATACTGGGACTGTACTTAAAGCTTTTGAAGAGCAACTAGAAGCTGTAATTTCTCTGGCATTTTTCATCCCGTTATTGATAGGTACGGGAGGTAACAGCGGTACACAGATCACTTCAACGTTGGTCAGAGCAATGGCGTTGGGGGAAGTGAGTTTGCGTAATCTGTGGGCTGTGTTACGTAAAGAGGTTTCCACTTCATTTTTAGTTGCGATAACGATTGGTTCTGTTGCGCTCATTCGAGCCTGGATATTAGGTGTAGGAATTGAGGTGACGATTGTTGTTGGTTTTACCATAATTGCAATTACTATCTGGAGTGCCATTATTTCTTCCATTATTCCAATGGTACTGAAAAAGCTTAATATTGATCCCGCTGTTGTATCAGCGCCTTTTATTGCTACGTTTATTGATGGTACAGGTTTGATTATCTATTTTGAAATAGCTAAGTTGGTAATAACAGAACTGGCTTAAACCTATCAATAAGATGCCCATGACAATTGGGTATCTTATTGGTTTAAATTTTCTTTTTAATTAAATGAGTATATTTTTATTGTTTTTAATTTATCATTATGTGCAATTAATAGTATAAAGTTAAAAAATAGTGGGTGTACTGTTAATTAAATGAAAATAAATAATGAAGTGATATTTTATTATTTATTGTAACCTTATTTGCAAGTCTCTATTTAATGAATGGATATATGACGGTTTATTATATTAACCATGTCATCAGTTATTTTTGTTTACGATAGTCTTATTATGCCTAATATAATTAGGTTTTAATACATCAGTTTATAATAAATTATTTATTTTTGCTATCTGATTTTTAATTTTTTTTATTTATTCATGGTGAATTTAATAAGTTTAGAATATGTGAATATTATCATGGGGTTATATGTTTGATTATTATGCTATTTTAATATTTCTTTAAAGTTGTTTGTGAAAATTAAGTAATATAGATAATTGCCTCTTATATATAAATGTTTTTCTATTATTCTTTGTTTTCAATTGGTTTTATTATTTAAAAATAAGTTTCTCACCACATTTTCGACAGATATAATTACTTTCCCCCCGTAAGATTTTATTATGGCGGCGTAGGGTCAGTGTATGTTGTTGGCAGCTACAGTAATAAGTAAAAGTTTTACTACGTACTGAATCGATTTCAAATTTGTGTGTACGATTGGCAGGAATATTCAGAACTTCTTCCATCATCCAACGCCACTGTTTTCCATGTGGAGGTACTTTCCCAAAGTAGCGATAAACCAATAGGTGGGCCAGCTCGTGAGGAACAACTTCATCAATAAAAGTTTGTTGGTTTTCTATTAATAGCACTGGATTAAGGCGGATTTCCCAGCTTTGTATGTAAGCACTGCCGGCAGAGGTTCCTCGTTGGCGATAATTTATTGTAGGCTCAGGAAAATCACGATTAAGATACAAATTAGCCTGTTGCAGTTTTTGCCGCAAGGTCTGCATAACAGCTTGTTGTAAAACGATTGGAACTCTAATTGATTTCATATGTTGAAAATGGAGTCGGTGAGGATAGGTCAATATTTGTTAGAAATTCTTAAACACTAGCTAACGATAATAATAATTTCATAGTTCTTTCAATCGCCAGCTAATGTTAAGGAAAACCTAGTTTAGTTTATCCAAACCAGGTTTTTTTGGGGTTTCACATATTCATAGCTGACAATTTAAGGCCAGCTGCTTCGCGCAGGATTTCTGCTTTATCAGTTGCTTCCCATGGGAACTGTGGGCGACCAAAATGGCCGTAGGCAGCGGTATCACGATAGATTGGGTGTAACAGATCGAGCATTTGAATTAAGCCGTGAGGACGTAGGTCGAAGAATTCACGTACTAGCAGAGTCAAAGTTGCTGTCGGAACTTTTTCAGTACCGAATGTTTCCACCATAATGGAAGTTGGCTCTGCAACGCCGATAGCGTAGGAAACCTGAATTTCACAACGATCAGCTAAGCCAGCGGCCACAATATTCTTTGCTACATAACGTGCAGCATAGGCTGCTGAACGGTCAACTTTGGATGGATCTTTACCAGAGAATGCTCCGCCTCCGTGACGAGCCATACCACCGTAAGTATCTACGATGATTTTACGGCCGGTTAGGCCACAGTCACCCATTGGGCCACCGATCACAAAACGGCCTGTTGGGTTGATAAAGTATTTGGTTGTGGCATTTAACCATTCAGAAGGCAGAACCGGCTTGATGATCTCTTCCATTACCGCTTCTTGTAGATCTTTTTGGTTAATGTCTTCAGCGTGCTGTGTTGAAAGTACAACAGCATCAACACCGACAATTTTGCCGTTATTGTACTGGAATGTTACCTGGCTTTTAGCATCTGGACGTAGCCACGACAGTACACCATTTTTTCGGACTTCTGCCTGACGTTGAACCAGGCGGTGTGCATAGGTGATAGGTGCAGGCATCAGTACGTCAGTTTCATTGGTTGCATAACCAAACATTAGCCCTTGGTCGCCAGCGCCTTGTTGTAGAGGATCTTCGCGGTCAACGCCTTGATTAATATCTGGTGATTGCTTGCCAATAGCGCTTAATACTGCACATGAGTTTGCATCAAAACCCATTTCAGAATTAACATAACCAATTTCTCGAACTGTTTGCCGCGTAATTTCTTCAATATCAACCCAAGCGCTGGTCGTGATTTCACCGCCAACCATAACCATGCCGGTTTTAACATAGGTTTCGCATGCGACACGAGCTTTTGGATCTTGTTCCAGGATAGCATCGAGAACAGCATCAGAAATTTGGTCTGCGATTTTATCAGGATGCCCTTCAGAAACAGATTCAGAAGTGAACAGGTATGTGGTCATTATATTATGTTACCTTAAAATATAATTTCAGTTTGGGAATGATGGATGGATTAACATCTAGATGGCTATTCTAGGATAATTACTAGCCGTGTTCCAGATTTTTTTAGTTATACCCGTTATCTTTCAAGTTGCCTCTTTGTTGGCTGCACTCGCTCACCCCGGTCACATAGTTCGCTATGCTCCCGGGGATTTGCTCCCTTGCCGTCGCGATGCATCTTGAAATCCATAGGGTATATAAATGGTCATTTTCATCTGGTAACAAATAATTTCTTTGTTTATATGTCAGTTTTGTTCAATTTCATTTTGCAATTTAATGTAATTGCGAGTATAAACAGCGGCGCCGTAGTTGAATTATTTTTGCTACAGATTCGTAGAAAGCTAAATAGCTTCTGTTTCTCAATCGAGAAAATGGCTCCTGAAATATGAGTCATGTGTGTGGAGGTGAATGGGGTAATGATCCATTATCTGCTGATTGCTAATGGCCAACAGCCACACTTGTCGGATTTATCCGCGTCTTTTTCCTTTCTTTTCAATATGTCTTTAATTCGATGTTATCCGTCGTCAACAAATAGGCCGGATATGTCGAACAGACGTATTGTCGCTCGGTAATTTTGTCATTGTTTAGTAGTAACTAAACGCTTTTTAAACCTGAGAGCATGCTATTCCCTGATATTTCTTAACACGCAAGATATGGTGTCTTGAGTTATTTATTAATTACAGGCGAAGGCGAAACTCTAACTCCATTAAGGAGACTGCCATGAATGATAATATCGCTCGTAAAATGCAACAGACTTACAATATTGCATATTGGGGAGGAAGTTACTACTACGTCAATGATTTAGGTAATGTCAGTGTTTGTCCAAACCCTGATTTGCCAGGGGCAAGAATTGATCTTGCGGGATTAGTAAAAAGAGTTCAGGAAGAGCAGGAACATTTGCGTTTGCCGGCGTTATTTTGTTTTCCTCAAATCTTGCAGCATCGTTTGCGCTCAATCAACGCTGCATTCAGGCGAGCCAGAGAATCGTATGGCTATAAAGGTGATTACTTTTTAGTTTATCCCATCAAGGTCAACCAACAGCGTCGGGTTATTGAATCACTGGCAAGCTCTGGGGAGCCTTTAGGGCTTGAAGCTGGCTCTAAAGCCGAGCTAATGGCGGTGCTAGCGCATGCGGGTATGACCCGTACTGTAATCGTATGTAATGGATATAAAGATCGTGAATATATTCGTCTGGCGCTCATAGGTGAAAAACTCGGTCATAAGGTTTATCTGGTGATCGAAAAAATGTCTGAAATTGCTCAGGTGTTGGAAGAGGCTGAACGGCTCAATGTGATACCTCGTCTGGGAGTCCGTGCCCGTTTGGCATCGCAAGGTTCGGGTAAATGGCAAGCCAGTGGTGGTGAAAAATCGAAGTTTGGGCTGGCTGCGACTCAAGTACTGCAATTGGTTGAGACTCTGCGTGAAGTAGGGCGGCTTGATAGCTTGCAATTACTGCATTTTCACCTTGGATCACAGTTGGCGAATATTCGTGATATTGCAACGGGCGTCCGTGAATCAGCCCGTTTTTATGTCGAGCTACATAAACTCGGTGTCAATATTCAGTGTTTTGATGTTGGCGGTGGACTGGGTGTCGATTATGAAGGCACCCGTTCTCAATCTGACTGTTCTGTAAACTACGGGCTGAATGAGTATGCTAATAATGTGATTTGGGGCATTGGTGATGCCTGTGATGAACATGGTTTACCACATCCGACCGTTATTACCGAATCTGGTCGTGCTCTGACTGCTCATCATACTGTGTTGGTATCCAATGTGATTGGTGTTGAACGTAATGAATTTACGCAGACAACGCCGCCGGCAGAAGATGCTTCCCGTCCGCTTGCTAGTCTGTGGGAAACATGGCAGGAGATGCAATCTGAAGGGAACAGACGTTCTTTACGTGAATGGCTGCATGATAGTCAGCTCGATCTGTATGATGTTCATACACAATATGCTCATGGCATGTTGGATCTGACTGAGCGGGCATGGGCGGAAGAATTATATCTGAATATCTGTCGTCGTATTCAGCAGGATCTTGATCCAAGTAACCGTGCTCACCGGCCAATTATTGATGAGCTGCAAGAGCGCATGGCTGACAAATTCTATGTGAATTTCTCTCTGTTTCAGTCTATGCCTGATGCATGGGGAATCGATCAGTTATTCCCTGTTTTGCCGATTGAGGGACTGGATAAGCCGTTGGATCGTCGCGCTGTCTTGTTAGATATCACTTGTGACTCCGATGGTATTATTGATCATTATGTGGATGGTGATGGGGTAGCAACGACAATGCCAATGCCCGCTTATGATCCTGATTACCCGCCAATGATTGGTTTCTTTATGGTGGGAGCATATCAGGAAATTCTTGGCAATATGCATAACCTGTTTGGTGATACTGCGGCTATTGATGTTTATGTATTTGATAATGGCGAAGTGACCTATAACCAGAGTGAAGAAGGGGATTCAGTCGCAGATATGCTGCAATATGTGAAATTGGACCCTAACGTGCTGATGGCTCGTTTCCGTGATCAAGTAAAAGGCACGGATTTGGATGCCGGTTTGCAAGAGCAATTTTTACTGGAATTTGAAAGTGGTCTTTATGGCTACACATATTTGGAAGATGAATAGTCTTCTGGTGTTAATTAAGCCTCCTGTATACAGATAACGTTATTTAAAAACCAGATTCAGGAATGCATAGAATAGAAATGGGATTATCTCAGAGATACCCCATTTCGTAATAGCATTGGGTATTCTGGAATTAAATGGCATTATCCTGTCAGGAAACTTCTGAGGATATATCTCATGACAATAAGTACCTTGGGCAACCAACAAGATAACTCTCTGGTTTCTAACGCCTTTGGTTTCCTGCGCTTTCCGCTGAATTTCCAGCCATATTCTGGCGATGCAGAGTGGGTAATTACCGGAGTGCCATTTGATATGGCAACATCGGGTCGTTCAGGCAGTCGCCATGGGCCTGCGGCTATTCGCCAGGTTTCGACTAATTTGGCATGGGAAAGCCGTCGCTGGCCTTGGGATTTTAAATTACGCAATCATTTAAACGTTGTGGATTGTGGTGATTTGGTCTTTGATTTTGGTGATGCTCAAAATATGAGTGACAAGTTACAGGACCATGCGGAAAGACTACTGGCTTCCGGTAAGCGCATGCTTTCTTTTGGTGGTGATCATTTCATTACTTTGCCTCTTTTACGCGCTCATGCTAAATATTTTGGCAAAATGGCTCTGGTCCATTTTGATGCTCATTCTGATACCTATCCAAACGGCAGCAAATTTGACCATGGTACTATGTTCTACCATGCTCCAAACGAAGGATTGATCGATCCACATCATTCAGTACAGATTGGTATCCGTACTGAACATGGTCAGGACGATGGTTTCACCGTGTTGGATGCTGCTCAGGTTAATGACCGTAGTGTGGATGATTTGATTGCTCAGATAAAAGAGACGGTTGGCGATATGCCGGTTTATCTGACTTTCGATATCGATTGTATTGATCCCGCTTTTGCACCAGGTACGGGTACACCAGTAATTGGTGGGTTGACAACAGATCGGGCATTGAAGTTACTGCGTGGTTTGCAGCCACTGAATATTGTCGGTATGGATGTGGTAGAAGTAGCTCCAGCTTATGATCAGTCTGAGATTACTGCTTTGGCAGGTGCGACTGTTGCGCTGGAGATGCTTTACTTACAGGCAGCTAAGAAGATGATCTGAATTCTTATGCGTTAATGCATAGTATTAGGGGATAGTCGATAAGCTTGTAATGAGTTGTAAATCTATCCCCTGGTTCAGTATTATTTGAATGGATGTAGCCTTCATAATATATGCATGTGCTTATACGCTTTCCTAGATATCCTCTACCATTCAGTTCAAGCAATAAAAAATGCAATATTATCCAAACCGCACTTAATGCGACAGAACTTCCCCGCATTGGGCTAGGGTTTACGGCGGTTTTTGCTAAACCATTCCGACAAATTACCCGGCCTAAGCAGAGGGTTCGACGAAATTAACATCTGACCACACTGAGATGACAGCAACGGCACTGGCTCGCCCTCCGGCTCCGTCAGTCTTCATTAAAATCGGTACAACAGACAGTTGTGTTGATGCGGTATAGCTATCGTCCCCCCACTTAACGTATCTTGCGTTCTCTCCTTCGCCTCTGTGCCCAGTACCGAGAGATATGGGTTTGTTGGCTGAATCGGTGAACGCGAAGGCGATATCTTCTATTGAGGAAGCTAATGCATTCGATTTCCCCGGCACAAGTGGCCCATCGATTCGGTAGAGCAGGCGTGAATGCAGGAATGCATTGTCATCACCGGAACATGTGCTGTTTATCCCTATTTGTCTGGCCGACGCCAGTGGGTCTCCCGCCTGTTTACCGATTCTTTTCACCGTTCCCCAATCCACCGATGAGGGTGTCAGGACAACCGCACAGGTGGATGGCTTTTTGACCGGTGAAAGAATAACCGTGGTCCACAGTGGTTTCAGCATACCGTTAGAACCCAATATGGCTGCAGAAGTCCAGCCGACCGTACCAACTGACAGGGAACTGCCTCCTGCCTTCGCATTGAAATTGCCGTTACTGTCTGGGTAAATTGCTCCTGTCACGGTGCGGACACTGACATCAACCAGGCCGTTGGCATCGGGAATGCAGGGAATGTTAATGTCGACATTCCCTCCTGTCAGATTGGCTGAGCGATACGTACCGGATGAACCGTGTGTCTGGCAAGAGAGTGAAGATTGCCCGATATCAACCATAAAGTCGCCGGACCGTCCTACCCTGACGCTACTCGGTGACGACGAAGAGATTAATGGGCTCGTTCCAGACTTCACTGTGTAGGCCATAAACTGCGTTCCAGCAGGAACGCGACAGGTTGTTGACCAGTCGAGAGGGCCACTGGTGATATAACCGACTATCTCATCACGTGAGTAATCACGCTTATCTTTGTTGTTTGGTACCATTGCATAGCCGGTGATATTGCGAACCATCTGCACCAATTCAATCTCACAGTCCTGATAAGTCTCTGCTGCCTGGAGTGGCAAAGCGGCCAATAAAAAGAGCAGTGATCCCCCCAGGCCCATGAGGGTTGAGACGGGATTTGCTACATTTCTACCCCACAAACGTTCAGTTTTTAACATTCTTCTCTCTCCAAATTGTTCATCGGGCACACCGGTCAGGCTGCCCACATGAAGGTAACACTTACAGGCACACTGCATCAGCTTGTATCAGTTGTCCGGGTGTATCGGACGGCACCTGATAACGGGTGGTGCATTGTTGCGTTGCCCCGTTTCCCCATTTAACTTTCACTTGACCGGCAGGGGGCATGCCGCTCAGATAAACCCGACCGTTATCGCCCACAATGCCGCTGCTGGCCTGGGTGGCATCCTCTTCCAGCGTCGCAATAGCGCCAAAGGGCACGGGTTTGCCGTGATGTATCAACGTCAACAGTAACTGGCGGCCTGAGCGAACTTGATAATTGGCTAGCACCACGGCTCCTCTGGTTGGATAAACATTCTTGCTGGTTTGGTCAATATCGATCCCTTCCGGCAGGGTAGACGGATCCAGATTGATCGTGTTTTTTTGGTAGACCGATCCGCCCGGCAATACGGAGTAGCCCCGCCAGTCAGTCTGCACGTTGCCGTCACCGACCGTCACCCCTTTCGCCCCAGGTGCGCGGACCAACACCGCTTCATCACCCAGTGAACGTGATAGCGTCATACCGTAAGGATGAATTAGAAGGGCACCGGAAGCCCCGTAGGTGAAATGATAGCTATTTGCGCTGTCATTGTAGCCCAGATTAACGTTTCCCTGACTGCCCTGATAACTCAGAGACAAAGCCCGGCTGTTTTGCAGGCCGCTGTTCCCCCAACCTTGCTGGAGGTTATAATTCAGACGGTTATTCCATAATATGCCACTGATCCCTGTCTGTTGAGCGATGCGTCCTTGCGAGTCACGCGAGACCGTATAGCGAGTATAAACGCCCCGTAGTGCAGACGATGATCCAAAGAGACTGAGCGGAACCTGCATATTGAATGACACCTGACGATTCTCCGACCAGTTGTCGGCCCCTTGCATGCGATAAATGTTATAACTCAGGTTATAGCTGATCCCCATCAGCATCGCGTTATAACCCAAATTCAGATTGTTGTCGGTACGGCCATTCCAATAATCGTTGCGCGTCCCGGTGACGTAAAGACTGCCCCAACGTCCTAGTGTTTGATGCAGGTTCACCTGCCAAGTGCTTTGACGTCGGTCAAGCACCCACGGTATCTGACATTCATTCAGGCTGTACCCCATGCTGTTAACATCATTGAAACTGTAGTAGTGCGGAGTGGAATAGCGATAGGCTACCAGATCAATGCTGGTACCGGTACTGATCAAGTTCTTGGCATATTTCACCCGGTAAGCTTGGCCCTGTTGCCGGTTATTTTCTTGCCCCTTAGCCCCTTGCAACTGGGTACGGGCAAACGTCATATCCGCAGACAGTGCGCCAAATGCCCCCAGTGACACGCCCGAGCCGAATACACTCGACTGGTAGTTGCCTGCGACCAATCCTCCGCCGTACAAGGTGATATTGTGTGGCAAACCATAGACCAAGGTGCCCAGAGCAAATGCCGGGGAACGGCTGCCATCAGTGAGGTTGCCCCCTCGGTATTGACCGGCTGTTAACTCATATTTAATGTTGCCGGGACGCTGCATCATCGGGACAGACGAAGAAGCAAAGGTAGAAACACGAGTACTGCCATCTTCCTCTTTGATCGTGACCGTCAGGCCGCCAGAGTCTCCGGTGGTGTACAAATTGGTGAAACGAAACGGTCCCGGCGCCACCGTGGTTTGATACACGGTATAACCATTCTGAGATACGGTCACTTGCGCATTAGAGCTCGCCACACCGGTTATCTCTGGGGCAAAACCGCGCTGACTGTCAGGCAACATAGCCTCTTCAGAAACCAACTTCATGCCACGCAACGGGATGCTGTCAAAAATATCCCCGCTGGTATAGATTTCACCGGCTGTAAACTCACTGAGCAGTGACTGCACATTACGTTGCAAATAGGTATTACTCACCTGCCATTGAGTCTGCGTAGAGGGGGAAAAACCGGCGGCCCCTCCATTGCGCTGGCGATTATAACTGTAAGTTTGCGTGCTACGCAGACGCCACGCTCCCAGATTCAACCTATTACGAAAAGAGGCAAACAGGTTACGGGAGCGTGATCCGCCGCCGGTTTCCTGACCGTCATAACGCCCTTGCGAACCATTAACGGTGTAGTTCATTAAAAAAGCTGGAATCCCATTATCCCACAGTGACGGATCGACCCTCCCAGAATGGAGGGGCTGCATAGCCGCTTGAGGGATACTCAGATCCAAACGCAAACGGGCGAAATCCAGTATCGCGCGGGCATGTGGGATCTGTTTCGTCAGATCCGTGATGGGGCTGTCGCTCGCTTTTCCTTGAAAAGCTGGCAACCCGCGAATATTGACCCCATACTCTTCGAGCTGTGCAACCGTTAATACCGGTTGCAGATGGTTATTCACCAATCTAAATTCAATCTCGCGGTTATCCACCTTATTTTGGTTCATGTAGACATCTACCAGATAGTGCCCCGGTGCGACATAGCCCGAGTTTTCATACGCCGAGAGATCGATATGCTCCTGTTCCCCCGTTGCCCCCATCAGGAAGGCGGGATTAAAGTATTCCCGCGCGGAGACGGATAAAGTTGTTGCCGCCAGTGAGCATAGCAGACTTACATATATAGGTCGGAGCCGGTTGCCTGACCGACCGGACGCACGTTGACTGCCCGCCAGCCGCGCAGACGAAAATAAAATGTTTATTGTCATAGCTCATTTCTGCTTCTAACTTAAGTCTATGCGGTTAATCTTGAGGCCACTTTGCCGGTCACTATCACAGATGAAGACGAGTCATAACGGAACATAGCGATCCTGACTGTCGCCGGGAAAACGCCAGACCAGTGGCCCCAGCACTCCGGTGGTAAATGAATAGGTTTGTATACCTTTCGGTGGCACCATCGCCTGACGTATGTGATCATCTGCTTGTTGAGTACCTACTTTCAGGGCAGAAAAGGTCAGAAAATAGGGCGTAGGATTTTCTACCCGTAACTGCGTCCCCTGAAGGGAAAATTTCACCTGCTTAGCCACCGTGGCGTTATCTCGGTCGGGCACGCCTTGAGGACGATAAAACAGTCGGATATTCATCTGCAAAGCGACCTGCACCTGCGACGCTTTGTCTGTCCGGTGACTTAATGCTGGTGCCTCCGCGGTATCCGGTACGGCAACTCCCGGGATAGCTCGCAAAGAAACTACAAAGGCCGATTCCCGATCCGGCGGTAATTGCTCTCCAAGCTGGCGAATACGGAACGAAAATTTCTCTTCAGCCTCGAGTCGTTTTAATGGTGGCAGAACGATAAAAGGGGTAACTTGCTCGGCTTGGGTGTCAAAGCGACCAGTATCGGGGTCCATCGGGCTGACAAATCCTTGTACCAGATAGTTCTGTGCCGTGTGATTAGTCATGCTGAGTGTCACGCCTCCCGGGCTATCTTTAGCCATATAAGACAACTGCATCGGGGAGAACGATAGCCCTTGATTATCAACCGCCTGCACCTTGAATATATTCCCTAGCAGTAGGGCGAAACCGAGGGAATAAAGCATTACCCCTCGGTGTGTCCTTCCATGCCAGTTACTGACTTTTTTCATTCTCCAACTCCATAGAAAAAGTAGAAAACAAGGGCGGGTTTAACGCGCTACCCTGACGGTAAATATTTTTGAAGACCCGCCGTAATCGTTAATCATCGACCAGCTCGCCGATTTTTTACCCGCCAGCTCGGCATAGGTCACACAATCCTGTGGTGCTATCATTGAGGGATAGCGGTTCAGATCGAGCACCTGCCCGTCCAGCGAGAGACTGTCCAGCGATAGGAAATACGGGGTGGGATTGCATGCCTTGATGCCATCAGGTTGCGACTGAAAGTGAAGCTGTCCATACGCCTCTTCCGGCAACAGAGGTAGGCTACGCGGTCGCCAGAAAAACTTAATCCGCATCCCCACGCTCATCGATGCCAGTTCCCGAACAGGTTCTCCCGTCACCTGTTGAGTCGCGGGGATAGCGTTCATCTGTACATACCCGAGCGATTCCCGATCCACTGGAAAGGGGGGGTGATTAAAGGTTGGCAAAATACGCAAGCTGTTCTGACTGTTAGCCTCCAGCCTGAACAGCGGCGGTGTCACCACAAATGCCGGTGCAGTTTTCTCCTGATCTTCCGTTATCCTTACCTGCACCAGCCACGCTTGAGGTGTAGTATTGACCACAGTTAGCGTTTGTGCCCGCTCCCCTTGGGTAAATATCACCCGGGTTTTATTCAGGCTGATACCGGCTGCTTGACAGGATTCTGTACCGCTCATCCCTAACCCTAGCCAGAATACCAATGGTGCCAACCGGTACCGCACTGAGCGCACCCGACCTGTTTCCACAATCCCCCCTAAAACCTGTTACCTGAGAAACACTCAGTGATAGTCAAATTGAAACTGAATGTGCGCGGTCAGTTCACCGGGAGTCGGCCCAACCGTGCCGGGTTGATGCCGCATATCCATTAGGAAGGTAATTTGACTGTCTTTAGCGGCGTTACCTAGTAGCGCCAAATTCACATAGTCGCCATTTTTTAGGTAGTTCCCTAGTCCGCTTCCTGGCAATTGATAGCGCAAGCCAAATCCCACATTTCCCGCAACAGTGGAAGCTTTATCCCGAAATAACGTCGGGTTGTCTTCTGGCGTGGTGCCGACTATTTTAATCGCCGGAGTATGACCTGCTCTGGCTGATCCTGCACAGCCTGACAACGCCAACGTAATGGGTTTGCTACCCGCCGCCGCAATATGTTGCGTGCTATACCGAACCTCGGTGAGTGGTACGGATGAAAACTCGACATGGGATGTTTGCATGTAAAGCTCACAGGTTGGCTGCTCCAGCGTCAGCGCCAATGTCAGTTCTGCTGTGTTTGGGCGCGCTTCCCCGGGCAGCGGTGCGATACAGAGCAAACAAGCTAGTGTTGCCCGTCTAATAAGGGGACACGGTTTGCGCATTACCGTATCTCCCCTTGATAGGTGGATTCTCCGCCGAGGTCATTAATCACTGTCCAGCTTACTTTGGCTGGATAATGTCCTCCTTTAAGTAATAGAGAGAGGTCAGAGAATGGGGAGACCATGTTTTCTTTCTGCTGCGTCATCACCTCCTGTCCACCCAACTTTAGGGAGGTTAAGGTGATGTAATAAGGTGATGGATTGGTGACCGTGATTCCCGCGGCTGTCGGTTTGAAACGCAGTGAACCAAATCCCTGCTCCGGCGAAACCGACAGCTCCGACGGGCGATACATCAGCTTAATCGTGTTGGCTATAGCAAACTGTATTCCGCCGGAGACATTCCTCTGGGAGCGTTTATCAGATTCAGAGCTTAACGGAATGGCTTTCGCCGTAAACCAGAACAGGGATTCCCGATCGGTTGGCAACGACGGGCCAGTTTTGATGATGCGCACCTGATTCTGGCTGTCTGGTTCCATACGAAACAGGGGCGGCGTCACCAGAAATGGAGCGGTTTTGTCTCCCGCAGAAGTAGAACTGACTGTCGCCTGTATTAAATAGACCGCTTCTTTACTGGTATTGCTCACTGAGGCGGTTGCTGCGCGGCTGTCCGCTGGATAGATAATGCGGGTAGTATTGATCCCCACCCCTTCCGCCTGCACGGACATGGCCGGGCAACCTAACAGAGCGGTCACTATCATTGCTGTCATCAATCTTGTCACTGACTCACCTGAAATGTCTGGATTGGTATTGCGTAAGTAAGAATTGGGCCTCCCTGTCCAATTCCACGGCTATGTGTTTCTAACGCCTATCGGCGTTAAATTAGTCATACGCTACTTTCACAGTCAGGTTTGCTTTGGAGTCAGCTGCGCCTACCACCGCCGCCGTACCAATCTTAACCAATCCCACCTTAAGAGTGATGGCATTATCACCGGCTACTCCGGGACTGTATTGGGGATCTTTTAGGTTAATTGCAGTGCCTCGTGGCACGGGCTTATCATTCATTGTCAGGCCAACCGCATGGTCGGAAATTGCAGCATTACCAGTGTTGTTAACAAGCTGAAAGTAAGCGCCGCCTGGTCCTGCTGCTGTGCCAGAAACTGTCAATTTAGCGCTTTTCGCGGAATTCCACAGAGGGCATTTCTCCGTTTTAATCGTGACGAATTTTTGCGTGTTAGCTAAGATTGTGCCTTCTGCCTTCCCAGTAAAATCAGATACCAAAGCGGTGAGACTAACAGGCTCTATTGCTGCAAATTTACAAGTCTCTGCGGTCACTGAAGAACTCACCGTCAGGGTACCGGCACTCACTTCCTCCGCTATAGCCTGCGACATCCCCCCTAGACACAGTGCTGCTATCGCACAGGTCTTCAAAATTTGTTTTTTCATTTCATCTATTCCCTTTATCTATTCGATACATTTTGACCAAAACAACATTACGACAAGTTAAACAACCAGATCGCTAACGCGGTGCGTTTTACTTGTCATTTGAGTTATTTTTGTTTGCTGATTAACTTCTGAATTTTGATTAAACCGTCGAATAACATATCTATTTCTGAGTGGGAAATATTGAGAAGTAGTTTGTTCCCTTTTTGAAACAATTAATTATTAGCTTCCAATATACTCAACATTAATACCTGAACGTTATGGTGTAGTGAGTATTTATTCCTTATTAAATTACTATCTGAATTTTAATAATTTCTTCGAAAGGGGGGCTGTCGCATTAACAGAGATCTCTTGATCGAAAGTGTTTTGATTGATCTTTATGCAGTTAGTCGATGGAAAAAGGTTGTGGGTGAAATGGGATATCCCGGTTCTTACGGATATTGTTCTTATATTGGTTATGATAACAACTTCACCACTGGCAGCTTTATCAGCTAATTGCTTAGGTTACTTCTAGCTTTGTGCATATTTGACTGGACAATCATAATAAATCCCTCATGTTTTGCTAGGTTAGCTAAGTGTAATAAAAAAATGCCGGAATAACCGGCAATTTTTTTGTTATATGGAATTTGGCATTATTGTAACGCTACTTCTCATTTCTTTTCTTTTTTCCACGTATCAGGTTCAGTGTTTCCACTGTCATTGAGAAGAACATTGCAAAATAGATATAACCTTTAGGTATGTGTACTTGTACGCTTTCTAGAATAAGGGTAAAGCCCACAAGTATCAAAAATGATAACGCTAGCATTTTTACTGAAGGGTGACGGTCAACGAACTCTCCGATAGGGCGAGCCGCAAGCATCATAACACCGACAGCGATTACAACGGCTGCCATCATAATAAACAGATGATCAGACAGACCAACGGCAGTGATGACAGAATCCAGGCTGAAAATAATATCCAACAGCATAATCTGGATGATTGCACCAAAGAAAGAGTGAACCGGGCGTTTTAAATCTCCTTCATCGCCGCCTTCAATGGTTTCGTGAATTTCTTTACTGGATTTCCATATTAGAAATAGGCCACCAAAGAACAGGATTAGATCACGGGCGGAAACATCATGTTCAAAAATGGTCAATATTGGGTCGGTTAGCCGGATAACCCAAGCAATAGATGCCAATAGCGCCAGGCGCATCAACATTGCTCCTATCAGTCCGATTTTGCGTGCTTTATTTTGTTGGTGAATAGGAAGTTTTGCGACAACAAGTGACAAAAAGATGATGTTATCAATTCCTAAAACGATTTCCAGAATTGTCAGGGTGGCAAGTGCCATCCAGGCATGGGGATCAGCGATCCATTCTAACATTGTTTATTAAAACCTTAAGGTTAAAAATCTAATTATACGCGTGATTGAATGCGAGGTAAGTGTGCCAATGAAAAAACTGATCGAATATTGATGTTAAACTAAGAAATGACGGGCCAGTAGAGGAGCCGTAAAGTTTTTCCTTAGATAAAATCCTCGAGGCAGAGTCATAATGGGTTGTCCATGTGTTCCGATTGCTTCGGTTAATGCTTTGCTGTTGGCTGCTTTAGGACGTAACTGCAATACTTCACCATGACGGGCTGTCACACTTTCTACTTTGCCAAGTACGATAAAATCCATCAATTCTTCCCAGTCACGACGTAGTAATTCCTCTTCTTCTTGATTGGGACTCCACAACAAAGGAGAACCGACCCGGCGTTTAGCTAGAGGGATCTCTCTCTCACCTTCAACGGGTATCCACAGCACACGCGATAATTTGCGTCTAACATGACAACTTTGCCAGGTAATGCCACTGTTCCCGGTTAATGGTGCGATGCAAACGAACGTTGTTTCCAAAGGGTGGCCTCTTCTGTCTACAGGGATGGTTTTAAGTTCGACACCAATATGTTCAAAATCCCGTTCTGGTTTACTGCCGGCGCTGGCACCAAGATAGTATTCCAGCAACATTCCTACCCAGCCTTTATCTCGTTTCAGATTAGGTGGTATAGGTAAATTTGCTTTTGTTGCCAGTTCTTCCATTGATAAGCCAGCCAAAAGTTGGGCACATTCAAACAACTGTTGTTCATTATCTGGTGGGGGAGGAGAGGAAAAACGTGTGTTCATTTTGTATATCCGTTTTTAGGTCAAAAAACAGCCTTATCTTTGTGAATAACAAATCTCGATCTTACACAGCAGCTAACAGAGTGATAATATCATGATATATAAACATTTTTTATTACTGTTTTAATTATTGTAAGATTGAATGCCATTATTGTTCACCGATTGCTGGTAATAATGAACAGGATTTTACACCATGTTATCCACAGTTTTATGGGATAAGTAGACAAAAATGAGATCACTGGTTTGATTTACAGCCTTGACTAACATATTTTTCTACAAAAAACCCCGTTTTTTGTTTAACTAAAGAGCATAACCTGTGGATAATGTCATTGTTGGTTGTTTTTTATTCTTGTTGACTAACGTTATCCGTTATAGCAGTGATTGACGCCATAAATAACGGGGTAAATAACTGCTATTTCAATGAAAAGTAAATACAATTTCATTCTTTGTTTATAGATTGATAATTCATAATATAAAGCTATACTCGAATTACCCCTGCCTTTTTCACATAGATATCCACAGAAAAAGTGAATAAAAGCAGATTTGTATACCTGTGTATGTTCATAACTGTGGCATTTTCTGTGAATTATCCTTCATATGGGGTAAACCAGGCAGATTTAAAATCAAACCAGCCAAAGGTGTTCATTTTAACGCCTCTCATGCTTCTCTGTCCTTGCAGTTCAAGCCAGTGGTGAAACAGAGGATAAAGCCAATGTTTACCGACAATTTTTTCACACCATTCTTCAAGTGATAATTCTTGTCGCCGCCATAGTGACACTTCTTTATCTAAGTTATCACCAAGACATTTTTTCAATAATGGCATCTCATACAGTGTGGCGAACAGTGAAAATTCCAGTGGATTATAAAAATTTGCGGTAGCAAGCCAGAGGTCACTTTCGGCGTTGCCATTGAACCATGTGTCATAGTCCACGATGTTGATTTTCAGTTCGACGCCGTATTTTGCCAATATGGTTTGCAGGATTTGACTGATTGTGTGGTATTCGTGGTGTTGATGATAAAGAGTGACGGTCAGATGGGTAATATCTTCTGGTTTATTCAACTCTACTATTAGCTTACTGTGATGCCAACGTAGTAATAGGCCGTATGCGGGTGACCAGTGTCGCTGGTAAAAGGGGTCACAATGAGCTAACAGGTTTATAGGTGTTAATAAGCTGCATAGCCACTGGCGAACATCTTCCCTGTTACATTTAGCAGAACGGTGATCATGCAGTAGGAAATAGCAACCTTCTTCCATCCTGCTGTCTAATGAATTATTACCGGTACTGTCACTTTCCAGGTGCAGAGTTGTACAGACCAGTTTTTCCGCTAATTCTGGCAGAACCCATATGTTCACCTCATCAATTAGCGCCCGAAAGCCAAAGTAATTATCAAAGGCACGGATTTGTAGTTTCTGAGAACTGTTTTTGACTACCTGGTAAGGGCCTGTTCCTACTGGCATACGGGAAAAATTCGGTAGTTGATGCCATTCTTGCGGTAAAATCATGGCATGTGGACTGCCAATTAATAAAGGAAGCCAGTGGTCGGGCTCTGAAAGAAAAATATCAATTACATGTGGTGTCGGTGTTGTGACTTTTTCAATGTGGGAAAAAAGAGGCAGGTTACATAACCTTTGTATCGAAGTAATAACATCTGCCATCTGTAATTCCCTTCCATGGTGAAAATGGATGGCTGGTCGCAGATAAAAGCGCCAATGATTTGGAGATAACTGTTGCCAGTGATGAGCCAAATCAGCTTCTGGTTCCCCATTTTCCTCATTTATACGGGTCAGGCTATTAAATATCTGCCTGACTAGATGAATTTCAGAACGGCGTAAAGGTGAGCCAGGTAAAAGGTTAAGGAAAGGGCGGTAATAGAGTATTCGCAGTAAGTTTTTTCCTTGCCGGAAACGGCGTTCAATCTGGGATAACACCATCTGACGAACGGCATCTTTATCACCAACGAGTTGAACGAGCTTCTCAATATTTTGCTGTTCAAGCAATTCTTCAGCTCGTTGCTGCTGGAGTTCTCGTCCATCACGCAAAAAATTCAGTTGAGAACGTTTCCCCCGGCCGGATTCTGCTTGCCATTGTAACCAGCCTGCTTTCTGCATGTTGTTAAGCAGTGAACGGATATGGCGCTTTGAACAATGCAGTACATTTGCCAGTTCTTGTAATGTTGTTTCAGCCTCTTTTCCTTGATGGTGTTGCCATAATCGGATGAATTGTTGTTGTAAGCGTGGGCTGGGCATAAAAGAGGAACTCCGCAGTATTATTGATCAATTTTTGTTTCCTTATATTGAGCAGATAATTATCAGTATTGAAAGTAGCTCAATAGGCCAGAACGATATCTGGCTTCTCCCCCAATTTTCTTGAGTAATGGTGATTTGCCAGCCAGTAAGCAAGCTTACTGGCTTTTTTTCTTATTGTACATTGTGTATGTTGTTATTCTGTTATTTTTGTTAATTAATGTGTAATTTGAGTAAATCTAGGTAAATTTCGAGATTTAATTCTTTATTGCTTTTTTTTTACACATCAGTTCAACATTGAGTAACAGTCTGATGTTGGTTGAGTTTTGATCTGCTGCTGTGGTTATTCTTGTGCATCAATTTCTACGGTGCTTTAAGCTAACTCTAAGGCACTTTTCGGGCGGTAAAAGCGTTCTCAATTGCTGAAAATAGACAGTGACCAGAGTTGACTATGGCAGGATTATTCTCGCTTTCCTACTCTGAGGATAAAAAAATCCCGTAGCAAAAAACTACGGGATAAATAGATGAATAAAGAAAGGGTTAACGCAAGAAAGCCGGTTGTTCCTGCTCGTAGGCTATTATGTTATCCAGATGTTGTAATGTCAGGCCGATGCTATCCAGACCATTCATCATACAGTGGCGTCGGAAGCTGTCGATTTCAAAGTGATAACTTTTATTACCAGCATGTACTTTCTGTTGTTCCAAATCGACAGTAAAGCGACAAACTTTGTTTTGCTGAACCAGTTCAAATAACTTATCGACATCTTTATCGTCTAATTTCACTGGTAGTAACTGGTTGTTGAAGGAGTTACCGTAGAAAATATCTGCAAAACTTGGGGCAATAACAACTTTAAACCCATAATCTGTCAACGCCCAAGGTGCGTGTTCACGGGAGGAACCGCAACCAAAGTTTTCACGAGCCAGAAGGATACTGGCACCCTGATAACTGGGGTGATTTAATATGAACTCGGGATTCGGTTTCTGCCCTGCATCATCAAGAAAACGCCAGTCATGAAACAGATGTTGACCAAATCCGGTGCGAGTCACTTTCTGCAAGAATTGTTTGGGAATAATGGCATCGGTATCAACATTTGCAGCATCTAAAGGAGCAACCAAGCCAGTATGTTGAATAAACTTTTCCATAATTTTCTCCTTTATGACAGCTGTGCGGAATTGCGTACATCAATAAAATGGCCATTAATCGCCGCTGCTGCTGCCATTGCCGGACTAACCAGATGTGTACGTCCTCCACGCCCCTGACGTCCTTCAAAGTTGCGGTTACTGGTTGAAGCACAGCGTTCACCCGGTTGCAGGCGGTCATTATTCATTGCCAAACACATTGAACATCCGGGTAAACGCCATTCAAAACCGGCATCTATGAAGATTTTATCCAAACCTTCTGCTTCTGCTTGTGCCTGAACTGGGCCTGATCCCGGAACTACAATCGCCTGAACACCAGGTGCAACTTTATGGCCTTGAGCGATAGCTGCTGCAGCGCGTAAATCTTCGATACGGGAGTTGGTACAGGAGCCAATGAAGACTTTATCGATTTTAACATCCGTCAGCTTAATGCCGGGTTTCAAATCCATATAAGCCAGTGCTTTTTCAGCAGATGCGCGTTCAACAGGATCACTGAAAGATTCTGGTGCCGGAATGGCCTGATCGATCGCGATGACCTGTCCAGGATTGGTTCCCCATGTGACTTGTGGGGAAATCTCTTCTGCATTAATAGTTACAATTGTGTCATATTGGGCGTCAGGATCGGATTTCAGTGTCTTCCAGTAAGCAACAGCTTGTTCCCACAATTCTCCTTTTGGTGAGAACTGGCGACCTTTCATATAAGCAAAAGTAGTTTCATCTGGTGCAACTAAACCTGCTTTAGCACCCATTTCAATTGCCATATTACATAAGGTCATCCGGCCTTCCATGCTAAGTGCTTCAATTGCTTTGCCACAGAATTCAACAACATAACCTGTGCCACCTGCACTGCCTGTTTTGCCGATGATTGCCAAAACGATATCTTTGGCGGTAATAGCATTACCAACGTCACCAATAACTTCGATTTTCATGGTCTTAGCACGAGCTTGTTTCAGGGTTTGAGTTGCCAGTACATGCTCAACCTCAGAAGTTCCAATACCGAATGCTAATGAACCGAATGCTCCATGGGTTGCAGTATGTGAATCACCACATACGATAGTCATTCCGGGCAAGGTCATACCTTGTTCAGGTCCGATCACATGAACAATTCCCTGATAGGGGTGGTTTAGGTCATATAATGTGATACCGAATTCGGCGCAGTTTTTCATCAATTCCTGCATCTGAATACGTGCCATGTCACCACAGGCGTTAATATCTTTTGTTTGTGTGGAGACGTTATGATCCATTGTGGCGAACGTTTTACTTGGCTGATGCACCGGGCGACCTTTGGTGCGTAAGCCATCAAAAGCTTGTGGGGAAGTTACTTCATGAACCAGATGACGATCAATATAGAGTAATGGGGTTTCATCCGATACTTCCCGGACGATATGAGCATCGTATAATTTTTGATATAAAGTCTTAGCCATATTAAACCCCCTCGGCTATATAACGGGCAATAACGTTACCCATTTCAGCGGTACTGATTGCTTGACCATTTCCAGCTAAATCTGCGGTGCGATAACCTTGTTCCAGAGCATGGTTAACCGCTTGTTCAATCGCATTAGCTGCATCATTCTGGCCTAAGCTGTAACGCAACAGTAAAGCGACAGATAGAATTTGGGCTATCGGGTTAGCAATACCTTTCCCGGCAATATCTGGGGCAGAACCACCGGCTGGTTCATACAGACCAAAGCTTTTTTCGTTCAAGCTGGCAGAAGGTAACATGCCCATTGAACCGGTAATCATGGCGCACTCATCAGATAATATGTCACCGAAGATATTGGAGCACAACATGACATCAAACTGAGATGGATCTTTGATTAATTGCATGGTGGCATTGTCAATATACATGTGACCAATTTCTACATCGGGGTACTCTCTAGCTATTTCAGTGACAACTTCCCGCCATAACACGGAACTCTGCAACACGTTTGCTTTGTCAATAGAAGTAACTTTGTTACGGCGTTTGCGCGCAGATTCAAAAGCAATGCGGGCGATACGTTCAATCTCAAAGCGGTGATAAATCTCAGTATCAAATGCACGCTCAAATTTACCTTGGCCTTCACGCCCTTTTGGCTGACCAAAATAAATACCGCCTGTTAATTCACGAACACATAAAATATCAAAGCCTTTGGCGGTGATATCGCTGCGTAAAGGGCAAAATATTTCTAATCCGGCATATAAGCGAGCTGGGCGCAAGTTGCTGAATAGTTTGAAATGTTTGCGTAATGGTAACAGCGCACCACGCTCAGGTTGTTCTGCTGGTGGTAAATGTTCCCATTTAGGTCCCCCTACGGAGCCGAACAATATGGCATCAGCCTGTTCACAGCCTGCTATGGTTTCTGCCGGCAATGGACGGCCGTGACGATCGATAGCAACTCCACCTACATCATATTCGCTGGTAGTGATGCGGATATTGAAGCGCTTACGAACTGCGTCCAGTACCTTATGGGCCTGCGCCATAACTTCAGGGCCAATACCATCACCGGGTAAAACTGCAATATGATAATTGTTCGACATGTTGTTCACACCATTTCCTTTGTATTTTGCTGTATGCGTTGTTTCTCTTTCTTAACTTGCTCTGTGCGCCAAATGCAATTCAGAGCATGAATCATTGCCTTGGCAGAAGATTCAACAATATCTGTTTCCAGTCCCATGCCATGGAAACGGCGTCCAAAGCATTCGACAACAATACTGACCTGACCCAACGCATTTTTCCCTTGTCCTTTACCTGATAATTGATAAGAAACAAGTTCAATTGGGTATTCAGTTATTCGGCTGATTGCCTGGTAAATAGCATCTATCGGGCCATTACCTGTGGCAGCTTCTGATTTTATCTCTTTGCCACATACTAAACGTACCGCTGCCGTTGCTATCACACTTGAGCCGGATTGGATATTAAAATTGTCTAAATGAAAAAACTCTGGCTCTTGTTGTTGCAGGTTGATGAAAGCTAATGCTTCCAGGTCATAGTCAAATACTTGGCCTTTTTTATCCGCCAGCCGTAAAAAGGCTTCGTATAAATTATCCATATCGTAATCTTTGTCTTGATATCCCATTTCTTCCATTCGATGTTTCACCGCTGCGCGGCCAGAGCGGGAAGTCAGATTCAGTTGAATTTCTTTCAAGCCGATGGACTCTGGTGTCATGATCTCGTAAGTTTCACGATTTTTCAGTACTCCATCCTGATGAATACCAGATGAGTGGGAAAATGCATTGCTACCAACAATTGCTTTGTTAGCAGGGATCGGCATGTTACATAACTGGCTGACCAGCTGACTGGTACGGTAAATTTCCTGATGATTGATATTAGTATAGACGCCTAACATCTGATGACGTACTTTAATTGCCATGATGACTTCTTCCAGTGAACAGTTGCCAGCCCGTTCACCAAGACCATTCATCGTCCCTTCTACCTGACGGGCACCAGCTTGTACCGCTGTGATAGAGTTAGCAACAGACATCCCCAAATCGTCGTGACAATGGACGGATAATACAGCTTTATCAATATTAGGAACCCGTCCAATCAAATTGGTGATAATTCCACCGAATTGGTAGGGGGTCGTGTAACCGACGGTATCTGGAATATTGATGGTGGTTGCACCTGCTTTAATGGCATTTTCAACAATGCGGCACAGATTATCAATCGGCGTGCGGCCAGCATCTTCACAGGAGAATTCGACATCATCGGTATAACGACGTGCCCGTTTGATTGATTGAGCTGCCATTTCCATGACGCCTTCGAATGTTTTTTTCAGTTTGGATTCAATGTGTAAGTTGGAGGTAGCCAGGAAAACATGGATACGAAAGGCTTCCGCAACTTTTAAGGCTTCAGCGGCGACATCAATATCTTTTTCTACACAACGAGCTAAAGCGCACACACGGCTGTTTTTTATCTGTTGAGCAATTGTTTGTACAGATTCAAAGTCACCAGGAGATGAAACGGGGAAACCCACTTCCATGATATCAACTCCCATTCTTTCCAAAGCTAGTGCAATTTGGAGCTTTTCTTTCACACACAAACTCGCCTGTAATGCTTGTTCTCCATCCCGCAAAGTGGTATCGAAGATAATAACTTGCTGGTTCATATTGTATTCCTCTTGTGGTTGTTTTTTGCGCCCAGCAGGTAAAAAAAACCCGCGCATGGCGCGGGTTATTGTTAATGTCTGGTTTGGACCAACTCTGTTTTGAATCAACTCCGTTTTTTGTCCACCAGCATACCGCGCACATTAGATACGATTAGTAGTAGGTTTAATAGACAAATTGAGTGAATCATATTGATCCAACCTTTCAGTAGTATTAATGAGTGTTTATGATTCCGATACTTTTATTGATACGTTATCTTAAAAGTGATGTCAAGAATTCATTTAGGCATATGATTCTTGATTTTACTTTTTCAATGGTGATGATTTGAAGTGTTAACCTGTATTTATTTGAAAAGATTTTATTTTATTCTTTTGGGGCTGGCTTTGGCTTTAGTGATAAACTCATAATTATATAAAAAATAGCGTATTATACTTATTAATTAAAATTAAGTATTTTCATTGGGAGAGGTGGAAGTTGTTTTGTATTTTTCTAAAAAATACCATCTGTTATTGACAAAATAGATGTAAATAGGAAGTTATGTTATATATCTTTGAAAAAATAATTTTATAGTATAATAACTCTGATAAAATTGTTTAATAATAATAAATCAGTAATTTTATTATGAATTATGTCATTCTTTGATTTATTATCTTATCTAACAAACCGGAGTGAATGGGTTGTTAACATGATTGGACTTTTTTGTGAATAAATAATGAACGTCTACATTTTCTACTAATTGAGATTATATATTTTTAACACTAATAAGGGGATGCGCTGGTTAGCTATGCGTATTCAGATTTGTACAAGGACGAGTCTTAATTATTTACCATCAAAATGATTGAGATAATTGATCTCGTTAATAGTAAAAGTCATCGTAATATCTGAGTAATGAATGAAGGTATTTCCGATGTTTTGTTATTAGTTGGGGTCATCTGAATGAGTTTAGTGGAGTTAAACAATGGCTGAATACACCTCAGTAACGACAACCCAAAAAGGTCCAGGTGAAATTCATTTACGTAATGTAGATCTAAATCTGTTGACGGTTTTTGATGCAGTTATGCAAATGCAGAATGTAACACGTGCCGCGCAGATATTAGGGATGTCACAACCTGCTGTCAGTAATGCGGTTTCTCGTTTGAAGTTAATGTTCAATGACGAATTATTTGTACGTTATGGACGTGGAATACAACCGACAGCAAGAGCTCATCAATTATTTGGGCCTGTCCGCCAGGCATTACAATTGGTATATAATGAGTTACCTGGGGTTGGTTTTGAGCCTGAGGATAGTGATAGGGTTTTTAATCTTTCAATTTGTAGCCCTTTAGATATTAGATTGGCAGCAAAAATAGTTGAACAGGTAAAACAAAATACGCCGAATTTGGGTGTCACGATTAGATCATATCTGCATGATAATATTGAGCATCAACTCAGGTATCAGGAAACTGAGTTTGTCATTAGTTATACGCAGTTAGAGCGTATGGACTTTCATCATTATCCGTTATTCAACGATGAATTGGTTTTAGCTGTTTCCAGCAACCACCCAAGAATTGGAAATAGTATTAATCAGCAGCAGTTGTATAAGGAGCATCATGCAGTTGTATCTTTGGATAACGTAGGTTCATTCAGTATCCCTTATTATGATGATAGTGAATGTTTACGTTCCGTCGTTTATCAAGGAACTGACTTGAATAGCGTGTTGCATATTGTATCTCAAACTTACTTAGTTGCGATTGCTCCGAGATGGTTGGTTGAACACTACAGCGAACAATTAGCAATAAAGGCTGTTTCATTGCCGTGGGATAAAGTAAGCCGTCCGTGTTATTTGATTTGGCACGAATCTACAACAAAAGATAAAGGGCATCAGTGGATGAAATCGTTGCTGAGCCAACTTGGTGGAAACTAATTAGCCCGGAACTCACTATTAGATAACTGGTAGTGAGTTTTTTTTACCTTATCACAAATTCCTCAACTTTTGATAAATATTCTTTTCCTATTGTTCAGGAATAGGTAGACTGCGAGGAAATAGCTAACACCTGTAAGCTGAATAGCGAATAAGCCATGCAAACAGGTATTATTAGAGAATAAAACAGCTGTTTTTTCTCTGATAAGAAAATAG
The DNA here is from genome assembly GCF_000711895.1 of Photorhabdus australis DSM 17609. Lineage (GTDB taxonomy): Bacteria > Pseudomonadota > Gammaproteobacteria > Enterobacterales > Enterobacteriaceae > Photorhabdus > Photorhabdus australis. The sequence continues at coordinate 52,162 of NZ_JONO01000027.1, read as the reverse complement.
TTTTTCGAACAGGAAAAGAATTGTGATAGCTGAAAATTTACATCCTTATCACTTGATAAACCGGTTGCAACAGCAGATCAAACAACATCCAGAGAAAATAGCGTTTCGTCAATGGTCTCCGGATGGACAACTCGAATTGAGTTGGAGTGATATTGATAACAAGGTAAAAGCCATTAGCCGAGCATTGTTGGAGATTGGTGTTGATGTGCAGGAAAAAATTGGCCTTTTTGCAAATAATAGTATGGTGTGGTCACTGGCGGATATAGCGATATTACAGCTCAGGGCGGTCACTGTCCCTTTGTATGCAACTAGCAGTCAGGAGCAGGCTGGTTTTATTCTCAATGATGCTGGCGTACATATTCTATTTGTTGGTGGGCAGGCGCAGTACGATGTTGCTATCACATTGATAGAATGTTGTCCTCAGCTCAGTCACATCATTGTATTGGATGAATCAGTCGATTTGCACGATTGTTCATTAGCACAGTATTTATCTGACTTTATGACTGATAACAAATTACAGCATCAGTCTGAGTTGGAAACCCGTATTGTTAACCGCAATCTGGATGATCTTTTTACGCTTATATATACATCTGGTACAACCGGTGATCCTAAAGGTGTCATGCTTGATTACCGTAGTTTAGCATATCAGTTACATTCACATGACCATATACTGACATTAACTGATCAGGATGTTTCTTTGAGTTTCCTGCCGTTATCCCACGTATTTGAGCGCGCATGGAGCTTTTATGTCATGCATACTGGCGCGCAAAACGTTTATTTGACGGATACTAATTTTGTTCGTCAAGCTATGGCAGCTATTCGTCCAACAGTGATGTGTGCAGTGCCAAGATTTTATGAAAAAATTTATAGTGCGGTTTTTGAAAAGGTTTCTCAGGCGCCTTGGCATCGGAGGAAACTTTTTAATTGGGCGATTAAATGTGGAGAACGTCAGTTTTTACGTAAGCTGCAAGGTAAAAAAAATTGTCCCTGGTCAACGGCAATGCACCGACTAGCCGATAAATTGGTATTGAGCAAATTGCGTAATATATTGGGTGGTAGAGTCCGTTTTTTACCTGCTGCCGGAGCGCGTTTAGACGAAACCATTATCCTATTTTTCCTTGCTGTTGGTATAAATATCAAATATGGCTATGGCATGACAGAGACTTGTGCCACGGTTTCCTGTTGGGATGAGCAAGGTTACGTGCTTGGTTCTATTGGTACTCCACTGCCTGGTATTGACGTCCGTATCGGTGAAGAAAATGAGATACAGGTGCGCGGTCCAATTGTGATGAAAGGTTATTTCAATAATCAGGAAGAAACCGACAGGACATTTACTCAAGATGGTTGGTTGCGTACGGGTGATGCTGGTAAATTGGATGAGAATGGTTATTTGTTTATTACCGAGCGCTTAAAAGATTTGATGAAAACATCAAATGGTAAATATATTGCACCACAAATGATTGAAAGCATTTTGGGGCAAGATCGTTTTATTGAGCATGTTGCTGTTATTGCTGATGCCCGTAAATTTGTATCTGCCCTTATTGTGCCTTGTTATGATGCATTGGAAGAGTATGCGAAATCAGTTAATCTCAAATATTATGATCGAGTCGAATTGCTGCGTCATAGTCAAATTATCAATATGTTTGAGCAACGCTTGAAAGAGATGCAGAAAAACTTCGCTCACTTCGATCAGGTAAAGCGTTTCACATTATTGCCAAATCCATTTTCAATGGAAACAGGGGAATTAACGCCAACGCTAAAATTACGGAGGAAAATTATTATGCAGCGTTACCATAACGAAATTGAATCCATGTATCGAGATTAATTTCTGGAGCTTTATATAGCGCGCCCGGCTATTCAAGGGAAATTTAAGGTAGTATTGCATAATATTCTACTTTAAATTTATCTCAGGAGTATCCGGTTTTAAAAATTCAATATTAGATGAATAAGCTGTGGTTTAATTTTAAAAATTATAAATAAATTATATTCACGGGTATCATTCTATGCCTGGAATAGGGCACTTGTTATTTAATAGGTTAGGGCAAGGTATAATTATCTGACTTTAAACGGCATGATAAAAGAGATGGTTATAAAAATGGAATGATAGTATTTTATATTTGTGCGGTGCGTATGCATAGTAAATAAGACACATTATTGTATAATGAGGTGAATTGATGAATTTTGATAATATAGTTATTGTACATGGCCTTATGGCGACTCCTGATCATCATTGGTTTCCTTGGCTTAAAAGTCAATATGAAAGGTCAAATGTTCGGGTAATAGTGCCGGAAATGCCTGAATCTCACGCTCCTTCACCTCATTTATGGCAAGAAAAGTTGCAGGAGAATGTACCTCATCCTAATGAAAAAACGCTTTTTATTGGGCATAGCTTGGGTTGTATTGCCACACTCCGTTACATTTCATCTTTACCTGATAATGTAAATATTGGCGGGATTGTATTAATTGCAGGCTTTTATGAAAAATTACCGACTTTACCCGAATTAAGTATATTTACTGCGGAAAACTTGGATTTTCATCCCCTTATACACCGAATAAACCAACGAATAGTAATATTATCGCTTAATGATGAGATTGTATCTCCACAGTTTACATTAAATTTAAGTCAGCAGCTCCGAGCTGAATTATATGGTTTCCCTGATGGTGGGCATTTTTTAGATTGCGACGGTTTTACTGTTTTTCCTAGCCTAGAGAAGGTATTAAAAGACAATTCAATGTTGTAAATAAATGTCTTTGTTGTTCTGTAAATATGCCAAGTTTATTTATATTCATGACTTGGCTATTTTAATTAATATGGGTTTTAACTAATGATAAATAAATGCAGGATAGTGGGAATTAAAATTTAATTTAAATAAATGAAGTGGAATGGTTAGTGCGAAAATATATATTCTTCACTATGGATAATGAATTTATATTGAGGCTTTTTTGGTGTGATTTTATATTCTGAAAGAGTTAGTGATTTATTTGTTAAATTAATTTACTCTTAAGGGATTAATTTTCAATAATGTATTATATAGAGTTTTATTGAATATGGGAATATGCTTTTATGAGCTATTAAGATTGTTTCATGAGCCGTGTAAATAATTTTTTCTATTTTAAAATATCATTTGGTTGATTATTGTTTTTGGTTATTTAGTTATGAAAATGAATATTTATATATCCAAGTGAGTATTGAATGTATGGAATTACTATTCCAGGAATAAACGCTAGCTTCTATATATTCTCTAATTAAAATGGAGTAAAAAGATTTTACTCGAATGCATTATTTGCAATAGCTATCCAAAGATGAGGAAATGACGGTCAAATTATCTGAGGCGTTTGTCGGCATTTCCTTTATCAGCTTCACATTTCGATGACTTAAACGATTTTGAAAGCTACTTTTTAGTTTTTTATCGTATATATACCGGATAATACCTATATGTTGTTATTCTTTTCAGGTATAGCCACTCATATTCTACTTACTTTTGGCTTATTGATAGTAAGATAACGCTTGCAAGAGACATATTGAATTGTCAGAAAGTGGCTATTCTTCCTTGTACTTACATTGCTAACACCCGTTTCTAGCGTTATGTTAATTAACTCAGCATGAATATCCCGCTGAGGAGCTATTCGTCTTACTAAAATAAAAGTGGAAGTAACTTCCGATTTATTAACTTGCAAACAGAGCCTGGAGGAGAACCTATGGAGATGTTATCAGGAGCTGAAATGGTCGTCCGATCGTTAATTGATCAGGGCGTTAAACATGTATTCGGTTATCCGGGTGGGGCAGTACTGGATATTTACGATGCCTTGCATACGGTTGGGGGAATTGAGCATATCCTGGTACGTCATGAGCAAGGGGCAGTTCATATGGCTGATGGTTATGCCCGTGCTACAGGGAAAGTTGGTGTGGTATTGGTCACTTCTGGGCCAGGTGCGACTAACGCAATTACAGGTATTGCGACAGCTTATATGGACTCAATTCCAATGGTTGTATTGTCCGGTCAGGTAGCCAGCTCCTTGATTGGTAATGATGCATTCCAGGAATGTGACATGGTGGGGATCTCCCGTCCAATCGTAAAACACAGTTTTTTAGTGAAGAAAACGGAAGATATTCCAAAGGTACTGAAAAAAGCCTTCTATTTGGCTTCTAGTGGTCGTCCGGGGCCAGTCGTCATTGACTTACCGAAAGACACGGTAAATCCAGCAATAAAATTGCCATATATTTATCCTGAACAGATAAGCATGCGTTCTTATAGCCCGACGGTTCAAGGGCACAGAGGGCAGGTTAAACGAGCACTGAGAAAACTTCTGAATGCGAAAAAACCGATCATATATGTAGGTGGTGGGGCAATTAATGCAGATTGTTCGGCAGAATTATTGGTATTGGCAGAAAAATTTAATATTCCTGTTGTCAGCTCTATGATGGGATTAGGCAGTTTCCCGGCCACTCATCAGCAAAATCTAGGTATGCTTGGTATGCATGGCACATTTGAAGCTAACAAAGCAATGCATAATTCGGATGTGATTTTTGCTGTTGGTGTACGTTTTGATGATCGTACTACTAATAATCTGGAAAAATACTGTCCGGATGCAACTGTCTTACATATTGATATTGATCCAACATCAATTTCGAAAACTGTTTCTGCAGATGTACCTATTGTTGGTGATGCTAAGCAGGTTTTGGGGCAAATGCTGGGATTATTGGAAACAATGGAAGATACACAGGACCCGGATGCATTAAAAGATTGGTGGTTATCTATTCAGCAATGGCGTAGTCGTAAATGTCTCAATTTTGATCGCGGTGGCGAGAAAATTAAACCACAAGCTGCTATCGAAGTTCTCTATCGTCTGACGCAAGGTGAAGCTTATATCACTTCGGATGTTGGGCAGCACCAGATGTTTGTTGCACTACATTACCCATTTGATCAGCCAAGGCGCTGGATCAGTTCAGGAGGTTTGGGAACGATGGGGTTTGGCCTACCTGCTGCTTTAGGTGTCAAATTGGTGAAACCGGAAGCGATGGTAGTCTGTGTTACAGGGGATGGCAGTATTCAGATGAATATTCAGGAACTATCCACAGCATTGCAATATGGGTTACCAGTGCTGGTTCTGAACTTAAATAATCGTTTCCTGGGGATGATAAGACAGTGGCAAGACATGATTTATGCAGGCCGTCACTCTCAGTCCTATATGGAATCACTACCTGATTTTGTCAAACTGGCTGAAGCTTATGGTCATGTCGGTATTTCTATCCAACGTTATGATGAATTGGAAAGTAAATTGGCAGAAGCTTTGAAAGAGGTGACTGAAAATCAGCGACTAGTATTTGTTGATGTCACAGTTGATGAAACTGAACACGTATATCCTATGCAGATCCGTGGAGGGGCAATGGATGAGATGTGGTTAAGCAAAACGGAGAGAACCTGATTATGCGCCGGATTTTATCTGTATTACTTGAAAACGAATCGGGGGCTTTATCCCGTGTTGTCGGTCTGTTTTCCCAGCGTGGCTACAACATTGAAAGTTTGACTGTGGCTCCAACTGACGATCCAACATTGTCACGGATGACAATTCAGACTAAAGGTGATGCCAGGGTACTTGAGCAGATTGAAAAACAATTGCACAAACTGGTGGATGTGTTGCGGGTCAGCGAGTTGGTATCAGGTTCGCATGTGGAACGTGAAATTATGCTGGTGAAATTACAGGCTAGCGGATATGGCCGTGAAGAAATCAAACGCAGTACTGAAATTTTCCGTGGGCAGATCGTTGATGTAACTTCTACCTTATATACCGTACAGCTGGTAGGAACCAGCGATAAACTCGATGCGTTTCTCGATGCTGTTCGTGATGCTGCTGAAATTGTAGAAGTAGCTCGTTCCGGAGTTGTTGGTGTATCGCGCGGAGATAAAATTATGCGATGAAAAATCGCAAACTGCGGGACAATATACATACATTGGTGAGGCTCTGCGATAAAGTAGGGCCTTTTCTGGGTTTATGAGGAGTTAATGTGAAACTGGATGAAATCGCCCGCCTTGCAGGTGTTTCGCGCACAACGGCCAGTTATGTGATTAATGGTAAAGCCAAGCAATACCGTGTCAGTGATAAAACAGTAGAAAAAGTGATGGCCGTGGTTAGAGAGCATAACTACCATCCAAATGCTGTGGCAGCCGGCCTCCGTGCAGGACGCACTCGTTCTATTGGTTTGGTTATCCCAGATTTAGAAAATACCAGTTATACCCGTATTGCGAATTATCTAGAACGTCAAGCTCGTCAGCGTGGTTATCAATTATTGATAGCCTGCTCTGAAGATCAGCCTGATAATGAAATGCGCTGTGTTGAACACCTGTTACAGCGTCAGGTGGATGCAATTATTGTTTCTACTGCATTACCGCCGGAACATCCTTTTTATCAGCGCTGGGCAAACCGTGCTTTGCCTATTATTGCGTTTGACCGTGCATTGGAAAATGAACACTTTATCAGTGTAGTGGGCGATGATTTTGAAGATGCGAAGATGTTGGCACAAGAATTTCGTCAATTCCCTGCTGAATCTGTGCTTTATCTTGGTGCATTACCTGAACTGTCAGTTAGTTTTTTGCGTGAACAGGGATTCCGTGAGGCATGGAAAGATGACCCTCGCAAAGTTATGTACCTTTATTCAGACAGCTATGAGCGTGATGCGGCGGCTGAAGTGTTTGCCAGGTGGTTGGAAATTCATCCGATGCCCCAAGCGTTGTTTACTACCTCTTTTGCTTTGCTGCAGGGAATAATGGATGTCACGCTTAAACACGATGGTCGATTACCTAATCAATTAGTTATTGCGACTTTTGGTGATCATGAATTACTGGATTTCCTTGAATGTCCGGTACTCTCTGTCGTGCAGCGCCATCGTGAAGTAGCGGAGCGGGTATTAGAACTAGTGTTGGCAAGTCTGGATGAAAAGCAAAAACCAGATCCAGGTATTACACGGATACGCCGTGACTTATGTCGACGAGGAAGCTTGAGTCGAAAGTTATGATGAAGGCCCCTCATTGATTTTTTGATGAGGGGCTTTTGCTTCAGATTTATAAGAGAAAGAGTGGGAAGACAATTTTAAAGCAATTCTTAAATCATTTAGTAAAAAAACGGCATGAATAGGAATTTATTTAGGTTTGAAATTTTTTATACTTCATCCTATCTTATTGTTTTGTTTATATATTAAGTTGATTTTAATGATGTTATTTTTGATGATTTTATTATCATTATTGGTTTTAGTATCGAATGTACTTATTTAAATGATAAATATTATTGTATGATGGTTGGATGGTAATGAAATGTAAATTATGTAAATAAACTAATAACACAATTATTTTTTCATTATTTTGTAATGAACATTTATTCTCCTTATATTCGTAAAATTATTCAAAATTATCAAAGTGTTAATTATTATTGACATTGCTAAATTTAATCATTAATGCTCCCAACATCCAAAATCCTTTTACTAAATATAGCTAAAGCGCATCGGCTCTGGCTTGACAAGGTTTTCGTCCCATCCGTAAACTCCTTATTGTGGGGATTAGTGGGATAAAGTGGTAATTTGGGATCGCCTGAGGCAACTTTAGGATGTTTCGTGGAGCAACGTTAGTTAATCTCGATAGCAAGGGGCGGCTTGCCGTGCCTACCCGATATCGGGCGATGCTAAACGAGGAATCGCAAGGGCAAATGGTTTGTACTATTGACCTTCACCAGCCATGCTTGCTGCTTTATACGTTATCTGAATGGGAAATTATTGAAGAAAAACTTTCCCGCTTATCCAGCATGAATCCGGCAGAGCGTCGGGTGCAACGTTTGCTCTTAGGTCATGCCAGTGAATGCCAAATGGATAGTGCTGGACGTCTTTTGTTAGCCAATACACTGCGTCAGCACGCAGGGCTAGTTAAAGAGGTCATGCTGGTTGGTCAGTTCAACAAATTTGAACTGTGGGATGAGCAAGCTTGGTATCAACAGGTTAAGGATGACATTGCAGCTGAACAATCCACACAGCAACCTTTATCAGTACGGCTACAGGACTTATCACTATAAACATGGCAAACAGTCATTTTAAACATACCAGTGTATTGCTGGATGAAGCAGTCAATGGACTGAATATTCGTAAAGATGGAATCTATATTGATGGCACATTTGGCCGTGGCGGGCACTCACGTTTGATTTTGTCACAATTGGGAATGGAAGGTCGTTTAATTGCAATTGATCGTGATCCGCAAGCGATTGAAACCGCAAAATCGATCACAGATCCACGTTTTTCAATTATTCATGGACCGTTTTCTGAATTAGCACACTATGTAGAAAACGTTGGTCTGGCAGGCAAAATTGATGGGGTATTACTGGATTTAGGTGTTTCTTCACCTCAATTAGATGATCCGGAACGTGGTTTTTCTTTTATGCGTGATGGGCCGTTAGATATGCGGATGGACCCGACTCATGGGCAGTCAGCTGCAGAATGGCTGATGAAAGCAGAAGTGGATGATATTGCATGGGTGTTGAAAACATTTGGTGAGGAGCGTTTCGCCAAACGTATTGCCAAAGCAATTGTTACACGTAATCAGCAAGAACCGATTACCCGAACAAAAGTGTTGGCGGATTTGATTGCTCAGGCTAGTCCAGTGAAAGAGAAGTATAAGCATCCTGCAACAAGGAGCTTCCAGGCGATTAGGATTTATATCAACAGTGAATTAGAAGAGATTGAGCAAGCGCTGGATGGTGCATTACAGGTGCTTGCCCCACATGGGCGACTTTCAGTTATCAGTTTCCATTCACTGGAAGATCGCATTGTTAAGCGATTTATTCGTCATAACAGTCGTGGGCCACAGGTACCGGCAGGGTTACCTTTAACAGAAGAACAACTGAAAGCACAGGGTGGGCGTAGCCTGAAATCTATCGGCAAGATGAAACCTTCAGAGGACGAAGTGGCTGATAATCCACGGGCTCGTAGTTCGGTTTTGCGTTTTGCTGAAAAAGTTAGTGAATAATGGCCGGTGAACGTCACGGATTAGCCGGTATTATCGGCAGCGATTTTCTCAGGAATGCCAAAATACCATTGATTCTTCTAGTGGCTGTAGTGGTTTCAGCCATATTTGTTGTGACCACAACACATGAAACACGTTTGTTGATTGCTGAGAAAGAGCATTTGGCGCTGGAACGTAATGCATTAGAAATTGAGTGGCGTAATTTGATTCTTGAAGAAAATTCTCTTGGTGATCAGAGTCGGGTTGAGCGAATAGCAATTGAAAAAATGCATATGCAACATGTTAATCCAGCACAGGAAAATATTGTTGTTTCACAGTGAGTTAGTTTGATTAATTAATAAGGTAAGTAATGAAAGCAGCTCGTTTCGCGAAATCAAAACGGCAAGAAGATAAAGCCAGCTTTGTCAGCTGGCGCTTTGCCTTGCTGTGCGGGGGAATTATCCTTGCTTTGGTTGGCTTGTTACTGAGAGTGACTTACCTGCAAGTTATCAATCCGGATCAATTGGTTAAAGAAGGGGATTTACGTTCTCTGCGTGTGCAGTCAATTCCTACTGCCCGCGGTATGATCAGCGATCGCATGGGGCGGCCTTTGGCTGTTAGTGTTCCGGTAAATGCTGTATGGGCAGATCCGAAAGAGGTGTTTGAAAAAGGAGGGATTACTGATGATACCCGCTGGAGAGCTTTGTCTGATGCCATTAACCTACCTGTTGAGCAACTTACTAACAAAATTAGCGCGAATCCTAAAGGTCGTTTTGTTTATCTGGCACGACAGGTCAATTCATCGGTTGGCGATTATATTGGTAAATTGAAACTGCCGGGAATTTATTTACGTCAGGAATCTCGGCGTTATTACCCATCAGGCCAGGTAACAGCCCATATTATTGGTGTGACTAACGTTGATGGCCAGGGTATGGAAGGTGTGGAAAAAAGTTTTGATCGCTGGCTGACTGGTCAGCCAGGCGAACGGATTGTACGTAAAGACCGTTTTGGTCGTGTCATTGAAGATATCTCATCTGTTGATAGTCTGGCAGCACACAATTTGGTATTGAGTATCGATGAACGCTTGCAGGCACTGGTTTACCGTGAACTGACCAACGCGGTAGCTTTTAATAAAGCAGAATCCGGTACAGCAGTACTAGTAGATGTTAATACCGGCGAAGTGCTGGCAATGGCCAATAGCCCATCTTATAACCCAAATAATTTCCTCAACACACCAAAAGACGCAATGCGCAACCGTGCGATTACCGATATTTTCGAACCAGGTTCCACTGTCAAGCCGATGGTGGTAATGGCTGCGTTGAATAATGGTATCATCAAAGAAAATACGGTTATTAATACAGTACCTTTTAGGATAAGCGGTAAGGAAATTAAGGACGTATCCCGGTATCCAGAATTATCTATCACTGGTATTTTACAAAAATCGAGCAACGTCGGTGTTTCTAAGCTAGCGTTAGCGATGCCCGCGACAGAATTAGTGAATGTCTATTCACGCTTTGGATTGGGAAAAGCGACTAATCTGGGATTAGTCGGAGAAAGCAGTGGCTTATATCCAACAGGAAAACAGCGGTGGTCAGATCTTGAGAGAGCGACCTTTTCTTACGGTTATGGGCTGATGGTAACACCATTACAGTTAGCGCGAGTCTATGCAACGATTGGTAGCCTGGGTATCTATCGTCCTCTGTCAATTACCAAAGTTGATCCACCTGTGCCAGGTACAAGAGTATTTCCTGAACCCATCATGCGAACAGTCGTTCATATGATGGAAAGTGTGGCTTTGCCTGGTGGTGGTGGTGTGCGGGCTGCGGTAAAAGGTTATCGGATTGCAATCAAGACGGGGACTGCAAAGAAAGTCGGGCCGGATGGCCAATACGTTAATCGATATATCTCTTACGCCGCAGGTGTTGCCCCTGCAAGTAACCCAAGGTTTGCTCTAGTTGTGGTCATTAATGAGCCACAGGCAGGTAAATATTATGGTGGTGCGGTTTCTGCGCCGGTATTTGGTGCCATTATGGGCGGTGTTCTGCGCATTATGAATGTGGAGCCGGATGCTTTGGCAGCAGGTGATAAAAACGAATTTGTGATTAATAAGAAAGAGGATACAGGTGGCAGATCGTAATCTACGCGGTTTACTCGCTCCGTTGGGGATTGATGCTCCAGAACGTGCATTACGCGAAATGACATTGGATAGCCGTAAGTCGGCTGCCGGAGATTTGTTTGTTGCTATTAAAGGGCATCAGGCAGATGGTCGACACTATATTCCTCAAGCCATCGCGCAAGGCGTCGCGGCGGTTATTGCAGAAGCCCAGGGAGAGGCCGATAGCGGTACTGTGCAGATTATGCACGGTGTTCCGGTTGTTTATGTGAGCGATTTGAATAATAAGTTGTCACAATTAGCGGGTCAGTTTTATCACCATCCTGGTGGTAAACTGCGCCTGATTGGTGTAACCGGAACCAATGGTAAAACGACAACGACTCAATTACTTGCACAGTGGACTCACGGATTGGGTGAAACCAGCGCGGTGATGGGAACAGTAGGTAATGGTTTATTAGGGCATGTGGCGCCAAGTGAAAACACCACCGGCTCAGCTGTTGATATCCAACTGGATCTGCAACAGCTTGTTCAACAAGGGGCTACCTTTGCGGCTATGGAAGTCTCTTCCCATGGGCTGGTTCAAGGGCGTGTGGCCGCATTACCATTTCAGGCGGCGGTATTTACCAATCTGAGTCGTGATCATCTTGATTACCATGGTGACATGGAACACTATGAAGCAGCGAAATGGCTGCTATTTTCCTCTCATGATGTGAAACAGCAAATCATTAACGCTGACGATGATGTTGGTCAGAAATGGTTATCCCGTCTACCGCAAGCGGTTGCCGTGACGATGGAAAATCGGCTGCCGGAAAATTGGCAAGGGCGTTGGTTGTCTGCCAGTGAAATAAAATATCACGATAAAGGCGTATCTGTTACTTTTGAGTCCAGTTGGGGAGGCGGTACAATTGACAGTCCTCTGATGGGGGCATTCAACGTCAGCAACCTGCTGTTAGCACTTTCTACCTTATTAGCGTTGGGTTATCCATTGGAAAAACTGCTTGAAACTGCTTCCTGCTTGGAACCTGTCTGCGGGAGAATGGAAGTATTCAATGCACCGGATAAACCAACTGTCGTTGTTGATTATGCTCATACACCTGATGCACTAGAGAAAGCTTTGTTGGCTGCACGTCTGCATTGTAAAGGTAGGCTTTGGTGCGTTTTTGGTTGTGGTGGTGATCGAGATAAAGGCAAGCGTTCTTTAATGGGCAGTGTGGCAGAACAGTGGGCCGACTATGTGATTACTACCGACGATAACCCGAGAAGTGAAGAACCGCAGGCAATTGTTGCTGATATTTTGACTGGTTTTATTGATCCGGGGCGAGCGATAGTCATTCATGGACGTGTTGAAGCGGTGACTAGTGCCATTATGCAAGCAAAAGAAGATGATGTTGTATTGGTGGCGGGTAAAGGCCATGAAGATTATCAGTTGGTAGGCCATCGCCGTCTGGATTATTCAGACCGCTTGACTGTTGCCCGGTTACTGGGGGTAATTGCATGATATCCCTCACATTGCAACAATTGGCTCAGGTTACTAATGGGGTACTAAATCAGGTAACTGAGCGACAGGCAGTAGATATCTATATCCATGATGTTACTACTGATAGCCGTAAGGTTGAAAACGGGAGTTTATTTATTGCATTGAAAGGTGAACGCTTTGACGCTCATGATTTTTCTGTTGATGTAGTAAAAGCGGGTGCTGGTGCTTTGTTGGTCAGCCGTGTATTAGCAGTTAGTTGTCCTCAGGTTGTGGTTGCAGATACTCGTTTGGCAATGGGTAAACTGGCTGGTTGGGTTCGCCAACAGAGTAAAGCCAGGGTTGTTGCGCTAACGGGGTCGTCTGGTAAAACATCGGTGAAAGAGATGACCGCAGCGATTTTGCGCCAGTGTGGTAGCACGCTTTATACTGCGGGTAATCTGAATAACGATATTGGTGTACCGTTAACGTTGTTTAGATTGACAGAACAGCATGAGTTTGCCGTGATTGAATTGGGTGCAAGCCATATTGGAGAGATTGCTTATACCGCAGGAATAACTCAACCAGAAACAGCTCTGATCAATAACTTATCCACTGCACATTTAGACGACTTTGGTTCTTTGACGGGTATTGCAAAAGCTAAAAGCGAGATTTTCTCTGGTCTTTCAGCAGACGGTACCGCCATTATCAATGTAGAAAGCAATGATTGGGTGAATTGGCAGCAGATTATTGGCGATAAAACGGTATGGCGTTTTTCCATACAACAGATATCAGATGCCGATTTTTATGCTACAGATATTCAGGTTAAACAATTGGCCACTCATTTTCGACTGCATACTCCTGCCGGCAGCACAGAAGTTATTTTGCCATTACCTGGGAAACACAATGTTACCAATGCCTTGGCTGCTAGTGCGTTGGCAATTTCTGTGGGGGCGACGCTAAAAGATGTCCGTGTTGGATTATCTGGGGTAAAGGCTGTTCCGGGTCGGTTATTTCCAATCAATTTGGCAGAAGGAAAATTGCTGCTTGATGATACTTATAACGCCAATGTCGGTTCGATGACTGTTGCAGCTCAGGTGTTATCACAGATGCCTGGATATCGAGTCATGGTGGTTGGCGACATGGGAGCGTTGGGTGATCAGTCAGAAAATTACCATCGCCAAGTGGGTGAAGTCGCAGCTGTCAGTGGTATTGACAAAGTATTCAGTGTGGGCACTTCAAGTATGTACATTAGCGAAGCGAGTGGTTGTGGTCAGCATTTTGCGGATAAAGACGCGTTGGTTACAGCATTGGTTCCATTATTACAGCAACACAAAATCATTTCAGTTTTAGTTAAAGGTTCGCGCAGTACTACGATGGAAGACGTCGTAAGTGCATTACAGGGGAGCTTCACATGTTAGTTTGGCTGGCCGAATATTTGGTCAAATATCATACCGGCTTTAACGTCTTTTCTTACTTGACTTTTAGGGCTATCGTCAGCTTGCTGACTGCTTTGGCTATCGCATTATGGATGGGGCCGCGTATGATCGCCTTCCTGCAAAGGTTACAAATTGGGCAGGTTGTTCGTAATGATGGGCCAGAATCTCATTTCAGTAAACGTGGAACACCGACCATGGGTGGTTTGTTGATCCTGTTCTCAATCACGATTTCGGTACTGCTATGGGGGCGGTTGAATAACCCTTATGTTTGGTGTGTGCTGATTGTGCTGATTGGTTACGGCATTGTTGGTTTCGTGGATGATTACCGTAAAGTCGTGCGCAAAGATACTAAAGGGTTGATTGCTCGTTGGAAGTATTTTTGGCAGTCAGTCTTGGCATTGGGTGTAGCATTCGCCATGTACAGCGTCGGTAAAGATACCGCGGCAACACAATTAGTTGTGCCATTCTTTAAAGATGTGATGCCACAATTAGGTGTGCTTTACATTCTGTTGTCTTATTTTGTGATTGTTGGAACCAGCAACGCAGTGAATCTGACTGATGGGTTGGATGGTTTGGCTATTATGCCGACGGTTTTTGTTGCAGCTGGTTTTGCACTGGTGGCGTGGGCAACAGGTAACGTCAATTTTGCCAACTACTTGCATATTCCTTACTTGAGTCATGCGGGTGAATTGGTCATCGTCTGTACTGCAATTGTTGGTGCTGGATTGGGTTTCCTGTGGTTCAACACTTATCCGGCTCAGGTTTTTATGGGAGATGTTGGTTCTTTGGCATTGGGTGGGGCACTTGGGACCATTGCTGTGTTGCTGCGTCAGGAGTTCTTACTGGTGATTATGGGAGGGGTATTCGTGATAGAAACCTTGTCAGTTATCTTGCAGGTAGGTTCTTTTAAATTGCGAGGACAGCGTATTTTCCGTATGGCACCTATTCACCACCATTATGAATTGAAAGGCTGGCCAGAACCGCGCGTTATCGTGCGCTTTTGGATTATTTCTCTGATGTTAGTGCTGATTGGCTTAGCAACATTAAAGGTACGGTAATCATGACGGATTATTTGGGTAAAAAAGTCATCATTATTGGATTGGGGCTGACGGGTCTCTCCTGTGTTGACTTTTTTTTGGCTCGAGGAGTGATTCCTCGCGTGATAGATACCCGTGTAATGCCGCCCGGTAGGGATAAATTGCCTGATGATATTGAATGCCATTGCGGAAGCTTGAATACCAACTGGTTGATGGATGCTGACTTGATTGTTGCAAGCCCGGGCATTGCTTTGGCAACAGCTGAATTACAAGCCGCAGCTAATGCTGGCATAGAAATCGTTGGCGATATCGAATTATTTTGCCGCGAGGCAACTACCCCGATAATCGCAATTACGGGTTCTAATGGTAAAAGTACCGTGGCGAGTCTTGTCGGAGAAATGGCTAAAGCTGCAGGTTGGCAAGTGGGGGTTGGCGGTAATATTGGTCTTCCTGCATTAGAACTATTGAAACAATCTTGTCAGCTTTATGTTTTAGAACTTTCCAGTTTCCAGTTGGAAACTACATATAGCCTAAAGGCAGCGGCGGCAACTGTACTGAATGTAACTGAAGACCATATGGATCGTTATCCTCAAGGCTTGTCTCAGTATCGGGCGGCTAAATTGAGGGTTTATCGTCAGGCAAAAAGATGCATTGTGAATGACCAGGATCCTCTGACACTGCCTGAAACGGGTATGGATGGCCGTTGTGTCAGTTTTGGTGTTGATTGTGGTGATTACCAGCTTGATAGTGAAAATGCCTTTTTGAAAGTTCATAACCAGTCATTGCTGGCGACGAATGAAATTAAGCTGACTGGACGACATAACTACGTCAATGGATTGGTTGCATTAGCTTTAGCTGATGCGGTTGGTATTCCTCGTGAAGCCAGTTTGGCAACATTGATGGTTTATCCGGGGCTTAACCATCGTTTCCAACTTGTTCATCTGAACAATGGGGTACGTTGGATTAACGATTCTAAGGCGACCAATGTTGGCAGTACGGAGGCGGCGCTTAATGGCCTTAACCTGGAGGGCACGCTTTATTTGCTGCTAGGCGGCGATGGTAAATCAGCCGACTTTTCTCCGCTTAAGCCTTTCCTTTGTGGGGATAAAATTCGGCTTTACTGCTTTGGCCGGGATGGAAAACGACTGGCGCAACTACGTCCAGAAATAGCGACATTAACTGAAACCATGGAACAGGCGATACGTGATATTGCACCGAGGCTGGTGGTGGGTGACATGGTGTTGTTATCTCCTGCTTGTGCGAGCCTTGACCAGTTCCGTAATTTTGAACAGCGTGGTCATGAGTTTGCTCGTTTGGCTGAGGAGTTGGGTTGATGTCTATTCCCGGGTTCAGTGGATTAAAAGACTGGATTATTGGTGGCCGTGAAACCGATGCTACTAATATGGTGTTGTACGATCGCACACTGGTTTGGCTGGCATTTGGGTTAGGCATTATCGGCTTTGTTATGGTGACATCAGCATCAATGCCGGTTGGGCAGCGTCTTGCTGAAGATCCGTTTCTGTTTGCTAAGCGTGATGCGATTTATCTCTTGCTGGCCTTCGGATTGTCATTGATTACACTGCGTATCCCGATGGATTTCTGGCAGCGTTATAGCAACCTGATGTTGCTTATCTCCGTTATCCTGTTGCTGATTGTATTGGTAGTGGGAAGTTCGGTGAATGGTGCATCGCGTTGGATTGCCCTTGGACCTTTGAGAATTCAGCCAGCTGAGTTATCCAAACTTTCTCTATTTTGTTATCTCGCCAGTTATCTGGTGCGTAAAGTAGAAGAAGTACGGAATAACTTCTGGGGATTTTGTAAGCCAATGAGTGTCATGGTGGTGTTGGCTGTATTACTTTTAGCTCAGCCTGACTTGGGAACTGTGGTAGTGCTGTTTGTAACAACATTGGCTATGTTATTTCTAGCGGGAGCAAAATTGTGGCAGTTTCTGGCAATTATTGGTTCGGGGATATTTGCAGTAGTTCTATTAATTATTGCTGAACCTTATCGTATACGCCGTGTAACTTCTTTTCTGGACCCTTGGGAAGATCCGTATGGCAAAGGTTATCAATTAACACAATCTTTGATGGCTTTCGGTCGAGGGGAATTTTCAGGGCAAGGATTGGGAAATTCAGTACTGAAGCTGGCATACCTACCCGAAGCGCATACTGACTTTATTTTCTCTGTTTTGGCAGAAGAATTAGGTTACATAGGTGTGGTTTTTGTATTGTTAATGATATTCTTCGTCGCTTTTCGCGCGATGACGATAGGTCGTCGTGCATTGCAGATGGATCAGCGTTTTTCTGGTTTTCTGGCTTGTTCAGTCGGTATTTGGTTCAGTTTTCAAACCTTGGTTAATGTTGGGGCTGCCGCAGGTATGTTACCGACCAAAGGTCTGACTTTACCTTTGATTAGTTACGGTGGTTCAAGTTTGTTGATTATGTCGACAGCTATCGTATTGCTATTAAGAATTGATTTTGAAACACGCTTGGCAAAAGCACAGGCGTTTGTAAGGAGCTCTCGATGAGTAGCAAAACCCGGCGTTTGATGGTGATGGCAGGCGGAACTGGAGGACACGTTTTCCCAGGTTTGGCTGTAGCTCATCATTTAAAAAACCAAGGCTGGGAAGTTCGCTGGTTGGGAACAGTGGATCGGATGGAAGCTGATTTAGTGCCGAAACATGGCATTGAGATTGATTTTATTCAGATTTCGGGTTTGCGAGGTAAGGGGATCAAAGCATTGTTAGTTTCCCCAGTGCGAATTTTCAAAGCAATTCGTCAGGCAAAAGCAATTATGCGTCGCTATCAGCCAGATGTAGTGCTCGGAATGGGAGGGTATGTTTCCGGCCCTGGCGGTATTGCTGCGTGGATGTGTGGTATTCCGGTTGTCCTGCATGAACAGAATGGTATTGCAGGGCTGACAAATCGTTGGCTGGCAAAAATTGCTACAACTGTTTTACAGGCATTTCCCGGTGCATTCCCGCAAGCACCTATTGTTGGGAACCCTGTCCGCGAAGATGTGTTGGCATTACCTCTACCTGAGCAGCGTTTGGCAGGGCGTGAAGGCCCGATTCGGGTTCTGGTTGTTGGTGGTAGTCAGGGGGCCAGAGTTCTCAACCAGACAATGCCTGAAATTGCTGCCCGTATGGGTGATAAAATTACCCTTTGGCATCAGACAGGCAAAGGGGCTAAAGAGAGAGTTCAGAATGCCTATAACAATTTAGTTAAATGCGAACACAAGGTTACTGAATTTATTGAGGATATGGCACAAGCTTATGCCTGGGCTGATGTGGTGATTTGCCGTTCTGGTGCGTTGACAGTCAGCGAAGTGGCAGCAGCCGGGTTACCTGGAATTTTTGTACCATTTCAGCATAAAGATCGTCAGCAATATTGGAACGCACTACCACTGGAGAGAGTTGGTGCAGCAAAAATACTGGAACAACCGCAATTTACGGTTGATGCAGTAATACAATTATTAACTCAGTGGCAACGCCCACAATTGTTGGAAATGGCAAAAATAGCTCGTTCAGCAGCAATTACTGATGCAACTGAGCAAGTATCAGCGGCATTAATTGATGCAGCAAAAAAATAATTCAGGCCACCTGAAACAGGGTGATGAAGTAAACATATACAGTGAAGAAGAAAACGTGAATACACAACAACTGGCGAAATTAAGAGCTTTCGTGCCTGAAATGAGAAAAGTCAGGCATATCCACTTTGTCGGCATTGGCGGTGCTGGCATGGGGGGGATCGCCGAAGTGTTGGCCAATGAAGGTTACCAGATTAGTGGATCCGATTTGGCGCCAAACCCGGTAACTCGGCAACTAACTAAATTGGGTGCTCAGATTTATTTTAACCATCGTCCTGAAAATGTACTGGATGCTAGTGTTGTTGTGGCTTCAACGGCAATCTTAGCAGATAACCCAGAAATTATTGCTGCTCGTGAAGCTCGGATTCCGGTTATTCGCAGAGCAGAGATGTTGGCAGAACTGATGCGTTACCGCCATGGTATTGCTATTGCGGGTACTCATGGCAAAACAACTACCACGGCGATGATTTCCAGCATTTATGCACAGGCTGGTTTAGACCCAACGTTTGTTAATGGTGGTTTAGTCAAAGCGGCAGGAACACATGCTCGTCTTGGTAGCAGCCGCTATTTAATTGCGGAAGCCGACGAAAGCGATGCTTCTTTCCTGCATTTGCAGCCCATGGTGGCAGTAGTTACTAATATCGAAGCAGACCACATGGATACCTATCATGGTGACTTTGAAAAGCTGAAACAGACGTTTATCAACTTTCTGCACAACTTACCTTTCTATGGGCGTGCAGTCATGTGCATTGATGATCCAGTGGTCAAAGAGTTAATCCCTCATGTGGGACGCTATATCACGACTTATGGATTTAGTGAGGAAGCTGATGTGCGTATCACCCATTATGAGCAAAAAGGTGCTCAAGGGTATTTTACTGTTAGTCGTCAAGATATGGTTGATTTGAAAGTCGTATTGAATGCACCGGGTCGCCATAATGCGCTAAATGCGGCGGCAGCAGTCGCTGTTGCAACTGAAGAAGGTATTTCTGGCCGTGATATTCTGGCAGCGTTAGCAGGTTTTCAGGGAACCGGACGCCGTTTTGATTTTCTGGGGAATTTCTCTCTGGAGCATGTTAACGGCAAAAGTGGTAGTGCAATGTTGGTTGATGATTATGGTCATCATCCAACGGAAGTGGATGCAACCATTAAAGCCGCTCGTGCTGGCTGGCCGGATAAGCGTATTGTGATGATATTTCAGCCTCATCGTTATACTCGGACACGTGATCTGTACGATGACTTTGCCAATGTATTGAATCAGGTGGATGTATTGCTGATGCTGGATGTTTATTCTGCTGGAGAAGCGGTTATTCCGGGGGCGGATAGCCGTTCGCTGTGCCGTACTATCCGTAGCCGCGGTAACTTAGAGCCAATTCTGGTATCTGAGCCAGAAAAAGTGGCTTCTGTGTTGGCGCAGGTACTAGACGGTAATGATTTAGTTCTGGTTCAAGGGGCCGGGAATATAGGCAAAATAGCGCGCAATTTGGCTGAAACAAAATTGCAGCCATCTTTGAATGAGGAAAAACACCATGGCTGAGAAAGTCGCGGTATTGTTGGGAGGAACTTCTGCTGAGCGTGAAGTTTCACTGTTATCGGGACATGCCGTGCTGGCAGGATTGAAAGAAGCAGGTATTGATGCTCATCCAGTTGATACAAAAGATTTTCCTGTAACGCAACTTAAAGAGGCAGGATTTGAGAAAGTCTTTATCGCGCTTCATGGTCGTGGCGGGGAAGATGGTACGTTGCAGGGCGTATTAGAATTTTTGCAGCTGCCTTATACCGGTAGTGGCGTGATGGCCTCTGCATTGTCAATGGATAAATTGCGGACAAAGCAGTTATGGCAAGGGATAGGATTGACTGTCTCGCCATATGTTGCAATTAATTTTCAGCAGTTTGAACAATTTACTGATTTGCAACTCCAAGAACATGTAGCAGATTTAGGTCTGCCATTAATTGTTAAGCCAAGTCTGGAAGGCTCCAGTGTGGGTATGACTAAAGTTAATGAGATTTCAGAGTTGCGTGGTGCACTGGAGATAGCATTTCGTTATGACGCTGACTTGCTGATAGAAAAATGGCTGTACGGTCCAGAATACACTGTAGCTATTCTCGATGATGCGGCTTTACCTTCTATTCGTATTCAGCCCGCTGCTATTTTTTATGACTATGATGCAAAATATTGGTCTGAAGAAACAAAGTATTTTTGTCCGAGTGGTTTAAGTGATGAAAAAGAACAACAATTGGCAGAATTAGCATTGAAAGCTTATAAATCAGTTGGATGCTGTGGCTGGGGTCGGGTCGATGTGATGATGGACTCCGATGGTGTTTTCTATCTGTTGGAGGTGAATACATCTCCTGGGATGACTAGTCATAGCTTAGTGCCAATGGCAGCACGTCAAGCAGGGTTAAATTTCTCACAGTTGGTAGTAAAGATTTTGGAGTTGGCTGATTGATATGTCTCAAGCGGCCCTGAAAGTAAAGGGGCGGGATAGTGAAAATAGTCGTTCCCGCCCTAGTAACGGCTCTTATCTGGCAGGGCTTATCTTCTTCCTTATGGTACTTGGAACCATTATTTGGAGTGGTTGGGCAGTTCTTAACTGGATGAAAGATGCTGACAGATTGCCTATTTCGAAGCTGGTGGTAACGGGTGAACGACATTACACCACCAACGATGATATTCGGCAGGCAATATTGTCATTAGGGCAGCCGGGAACTTTCATGACGCAGGATGTGAATATCATTCAGCAACAGATTGAACGAATGCCATGGATAAGGCAAGTCACTGTCCGTAAACAGTGGCCTGATGAACTGAGAATTCATTTGGTAGAATATGTTCCTTATGTGCGTTGGAATGATACACAAATGCTGGATGCAGAAGGGCTGGTGTTTAGTATACCAGCTGAATGGGAAGCTAAGGGGCATTTCCCGATGCTTTATGGCCCACAAGGTAGTGAAAAAGAGGTGCTTGGTGGCTACCGGGCAATGGCTAAACTCCTTGCTGCTAACAAATTGAAATTAAAAGTGGCGGCAATGACTGAACGTCGTTCCTGGCAACTGACATTGGATAATGATATCCGACTAAAGCTGGGAAGAATGGATACAACAGGTCGTATTAAACGTTTTATCGAGCTTTATCCACTATTACAGCAGAACACAGAGAAAAGAGTGGATTATGTGGATTTACGTTATGACAGCGGCGCCGCGGTAGGTTGGGCACCTTTACTAATTGGTGTCCCTGATGCTCCGGTCAATGGGTAATAAATAGTTACTGGCAATAATATAGAGGCAGGCAGAATAACAATGATCAAATCGACGGACAGAAAATTAGTAGTTGGCCTTGAGATTGGCACAGCAAAGGTGTCTGCCCTTGTTGGTGAAATTCTGCCCGATGGTATGGTTAATATTATCGGGGTGGGAAGCTGTCCATCCCGCGGCATGGATAAAGGTGGCGTAAACGATCTGGAGTCGGTTGTTAAATGTGTACAGCGGGCTATCGATCAGGCTGAATTGATGGCAGATTGTCAAATTTCTTCTGTTTATCTGGCGTTATCTGGAAAACATATCAGTTGTCAGAATGAAATTGGGATGGTTCCCATTTCTGAAGAGGAAGTCACCCAAGAAGATGTAGATAATGTCGTTCATACCGCCAAATCGGTTCGAGTACGCGATGAATACCGGATACTCCATGTTATTCCTCAAGAGTATGCGATCGATTATCAAGAAGGCATCAAAAATCCAGTAGGGCTTTCCGGTGTGCGTATGCAGGCGAAAGTTCATCTGATTACCTGCCATAACGATATGGCGAAAAATATCGCAAAAGCAGTTGAACGTTGTGGTTTGAAAGTCGATCAGCTTATTTTTTCCGGTTTGGCTGCCAGTTATGCGGTTTTAACTGAGGATGAGCGTGAACTGGGCGTTTGTGTGGTAGATATTGGCGGTGGGACGATGGATATCGCGGTGTATACCGGCGGAGCGCTACGTCATACCAAAGTAATTCCTTACGCTGGGAACGTCGTCACCAGCGATATTGCTTATGCCTTTGGTACTCCACCAAGTGATGCCGAAACGATAAAAGTACGTCACGGTTGTGCGCTGGGTTCGTTGGTTAGCAAGGATGAAAGTGTGGAGGTACCGAGTGTCGGTGGGCGCCCACCACGTAGCTTACAGCGCCAGACGCTGGCTGAAGTGATTGAGCCACGTTACATCGAATTACTAAATTTAGTGAATGATGAAATCCTGAGATTGCAGGAACAGTTACGTCAGCAAGGTGTTAAACACCATTTGGCTGCGGGTATTGTTTTAACCGGTGGTGGTGCCCAGATTGATGGTTTGGCTGAGTGTGCACAGCGTGTATTCCACGCTCAGGTGCGTATTGGTCAACCTCTTAATATTACTGGTCTGACGGACTATGCGCAGGAACCCTATTATTCAACAGCAGTAGGGTTGTTGCATTACGGGAAAGCCTCTCACCTTAATGGTGATGCGGATATTGAAAAACATGCTTCAGTGAGTCGCTGGTTTAAGAAAGTCAGTAGCTGGCTGAAAAAAGAGTTTTAATTTTATACAGAGACTGCACCTATTTTTTGGTCTCGATATAAAGGCACAAAGCGGAGAGAAACTATGTTTGAACCAATAGAATTAACCAATGACGCGGTGATTAAAGTCATCGGCGTCGGCGGTGGCGGCGGTAACGCTGTTGAGCACATGGTGCGTGAGCGTATCGAAGGTGTTGAATTCTTCGCAGTTAATACGGATGCTCAGGCATTACGTAAAACTGCTGTCGGCCAAACTATTCAGATTGGTAATGGTATTACTAAGGGCTTGGGGGCTGGTGCAAATCCAGAAGTTGGCCGTACTGCTGCACAAGAAGATCGTGATTCATTGCGTACAGCTCTTGATGGCGCGGATATGGTATTTATCGCTGCCGGTATGGGAGGGGGTACTGGTACTGGTGCAGCACCTGTGGTCGCTGAAATTGCAAAAGAACTTGGGATTTTGACAGTGGCTGTCGTGACTAAACCTTTTAATTTCGAAGGTAAGAAACGTATGGCATTTGCTGAACAAGGGATCACTGAACTGTCTAAACATGTAGATTCATTGATTACTATCCCTAACGACAAGTTGTTGAAAGTGCTTGGTCGAGGCATTTCACTATTGGATGCTTTTGGGGCAGCTAATGACGTATTGAAAGGTGCGGTTCAGGGTATCGCCGAATTGATAACTCGTCCGGGCTTGATGAATGTTGACTTTGCTGACGTGCGCACTGTGATGTCCGAAATGGGCTACGCGATGATGGGTTCCGGTATTGCTCAGGGGGAGGATCGGGCAGAAGAGGCCGCTGAAATGGCAATTTCCAGCCCGTTACTAGAAGATATCGATTTGTCTGGTGCTCGTGGTGTTTTGGTTAACATTACTGCTGGATTTGATCTGCGTTTGGATGAGTTCGAAACCGTGGGTAATACTATTCGGGCATTCGCGTCTGATAATGCAACTGTCGTTATCGGTACTTCCCTGGACCCAGATATGAATGATGAGTTGCGTGTGACTGTAGTTGCTACCGGCATTGGTATGGACAAGCGTCCTGAAATTACGTTAGTTACCAACAAGGCATCTCAATCAAGTGTAATGGAGCATCGTCATCAGCAGATGTCTGGTGGTATGTCCTCATTGTCGGAAGAAAATAAACCCGCGGCAAAAGTGGTTAATGACCAAAATGCACAAACAAACAAGGAACCAGATTATCTGGATATTCCTGCATTTTTGCGTAAACAGGCCGATTAATAGCTAAAAGATTGGATTCTCCGCTTTTTGTGCTAAACTTCCCCGCCAACCATAGTGTATAGTGGTTGGCAGGATGGATAACATTGCGAGATAAAACGATGATCAAACAAAGGACACTTAAACGTATTGTTCAGGCGACTGGCGTCGGTTTGCACACCGGTAAGAAGGTCACGCTGACAATGCGCCCAGCACCGGCGAATACCGGGGTCATCTATCGTCGCACTGACTTGAATCCACCGGTTGATTTTCCGGCAGATGCAAAATCTGTGCGTGATACTATGCTCTGTACTTGTTTGGTAAATGAGCAAGATGTGCGAATCTCAACAGTTGAGCACCTGAATGCAGCACTTGCAGGGTTGGGTATCGATAACATTGTTATCGAAGTTGATGCGCCAGAAATTCCTATTATGGATGGTAGTGCCAGCCCGTTTGTCTTCCTGTTGCTGGATGCTGGTATTGAAGAATTGAGCACATCTAAAAAATTCCTGCGTATTAAAGAAGCTGTTCGAGTGGAAGATGGTGATAAGTGGGCAGAGATGACACCTTATAATGGTTTCAGTCTGGATTTCACTATTGATTTCAATCATCCTGCGATTGATTCAAGTTCTCAGCGTTACAGCCTGGATTTCTCAGCAGATGCGTTTGTTCGTCAAATCAGTCGTGCACGTACCTTTGGTTTTATGCGTGATATTGAGTACTTACAATCTAAAGGCTTGTGTTTAGGTGGTAGTTTTGATTGTGCGATTGTTATTGATGATTATCGCGTGCTTAATGAAGATGGTTTGCGTTTTGAAGACGAATTTGTTCGCCACAAAATGTTAGATGCAATTGGTGATTTATTTATGTGTGGCTATAACATCATTGGCGCGTTTACTGCGTTCAAATCTGGTCATGCATTGAACAACAAGCTGTTGCAGGCAGTTCTGGCGCAAGAGAGCGCGTGGGAATTGATCACTTTCGAAGATGAAGCTGAAATGCCTCTGGCTTTTCGTGCTCCATCAACTGTAATGGCATAATTCTTTAGAGAATAGCTCAATTATACATCAGTGGGTTTGTTTTCATTGATGTTTTTTACTCAGCGTTAACGTTTCTTGTTGGCTGTGCTGGCACTCTCTCCGGCCAGTGCAGCCAATCGCTCTAATCTTTCCTTCAATTTTTTCGGACTGCGGTTTGCTAATACTATTAATTCCTTAGCACTTTCTTGACTTAACCGACGTACCGGTGAGTTTTTGTGACTGTTATTCATTGTTTTTGCGAAACTCTGCGCACTATTATCATGTTTCACCATTAATGATGGGTTAATCCTGATGTCGATCGATGACAAGGATGGTAGAATTTCACTTCTCAATGCAGAGAGTAGTGTTGGCAATTCGTAACGCAATCTGGTCATCCAGCTGGCGTTTCCTGCTTCCAGTACCAGAATTTGTTTGCGATAATTGGCGACTCTGCACCACGGATGTAGTTGTGCAGGGAGTAAGCTGATGATTGCACGATTAAGCTTTAATAAAGCGACAGCACGTTGTTGGACAACATGAAGCGGGCTTTTCTCAATGGCAGCGGCGTCTTCAAAAAGAACATCTAATGATTGTGGGCGGCTATCACGCATATAAAAAGTAGCTCCGGTATAACGAAGGGTTAATGAGTATTCTAAATCTTTGGCGACAATTTGGCAGACGTTATTTCTGGCCGCATCTGTTATTAGGGATGGTTGCGGCAGGTATTGGTGTTCCTACCATCTTAGTGGGTGTTACGGATAATATCTTACAAGCCAATGTATCATCCAGTCAGCGTTGGCAAAATCAGGCTTTATCGGCTTTTGATAACCTATTCTCACAGCAAAATGTTCAGCGTCAGCCTGCCAATAATGGTGCTAATTACTGGCAACAACATGCTGTACGTAATATGATCCGGCAGCTTTCTTTTGCTTTTTTTGTTTCCCAACCTCTGAACGATGAAACAGCAAAACAAAGTATCCGGTTAAGCTCTTCCAATATTCAGCAGCTTGTGCTGGAAACGCTGAATGGATTGTTAACTCGGGAGCCTCAGCTTTCTGAGCTGGTTTCAAATACACAATTCCCGACTACCGCATCACAATCTTCTCATACTCCGGTGTTTTGGATTGCAAAAGCCCAGGGTATCCGTGCAGGTCCTTTTGCCTACCTCTGAGTTTCGTTTCTTTATAAATTTTGAATAAATAACTATTTGCTGGCTGCGAGATAACAGCCTTATCTGAGATGTAATTAACTATGCTAATTAAATTATTAACTAAGGTTTTTGGTAGTCGTAATGATCGTACATTGCGTCGTATGCGTAAAGTAGTTGATGTAATCAACCGTATGGAGCCAGAATTCGAAAAGTTGTCTGATGACGAATTAAAAGGCAAAACAATTGAATTCCGTGCCCGTTTGGAAAAAGGTGAATCGCTGGAGAATCTGTTACCTGAAGCATTTGCGACAGTACGTGAGGCAAGTAAACGTGTGTTTGCTATGCGTCATTTTGATGTTCAGTTACTGGGCGGTATGGTTCTGAATGAGCGCTGTATTGCAGAGATGCGCACCGGTGAAGGTAAAACACTGACAGCGACTTTACCTGCTTATTTGAACGCATTGACTGGCCGTGGTGTTCACGTAGTTACAGTGAATGATTATTTGGCACAACGTGATGCTGAAAATAACCGCCCATTGTTTGAATTTCTGGGGTTGAGTGTTGGTATCAACCTGCCAGGTATGCCTGCACCCGCTAAACGACAGGCATATGCAGCGGATATTACCTATGGAACTAACAATGAATATGGTTTTGACTATCTTCGTGACAACATGGCATTTAGCCCAGAAGAGCGTGTTCAACGTAAACTGCATTATGCGCTGGTGGATGAAGTTGACTCTATTCTGATCGATGAAGCTCGTACTCCATTGATTATTTCTGGCCCTGCTGAAGACAGCTCTGAACTTTATATCAAAGTGAATAAGCTGATTCCTAGATTGATCCGTCAGGAAAAAGAAGATTCAGATACTTTTCAGGGGGAAGGGCACTTTTCTGTTGACGAGAAGTCGCGTCAGGTTAACTTGACGGAACGTGGTTTGGTTTTGATTGAGCAATTACTGTCGGAAGCTAAATTGATGGAGGATGGTGAGTCTTTGTATTCACCAACCAATATCATGTTGATGCACCATGTTACCGCTGCGCTCCGTGCCCATGTTTTATTTACTCGAGATGTTGATTACATTGTAAAAGATGGTGAAGTCATTATTGTTGATGAGCATACTGGCCGTACTATGCAGGGGCGTCGTTGGTCTGA
The DNA here is from genome assembly GCF_000711895.1 of Photorhabdus australis DSM 17609. Lineage (GTDB taxonomy): Bacteria > Pseudomonadota > Gammaproteobacteria > Enterobacterales > Enterobacteriaceae > Photorhabdus > Photorhabdus australis. Next base: position 24,478 of record NZ_JONO01000027.1, on the reverse strand, counting down.
TGGGCTGCATCAGGCTGTTGAAGCAAAAGAGGGCGTAGAGATTCAGAATGAAAACCAAACATTGGCTTCGATTACTTTCCAAAATTACTTCCGTCTGTATGAAAAACTGGCTGGTATGACTGGTACAGCAGATACAGAAGCGTTTGAATTCAGTTCTATTTACAAGCTCGATACCATTGTGGTGCCGACAAATCGTCCGATGATTCGTAGTGATTTGCCGGATTTGGTTTATATGACTGAAGCTGAAAAAATTGAAGCTATCATTGAAGATATCCGCGAACGTACTGGTAAAGGGCAGCCAGTATTGGTGGGGACTATTTCTATTGAAAAATCTGAATTGGTTTCCCGTGAGTTGACTAAAGCAGGTATTGAACACAACGTACTTAATGCCAAATTTCACGCAATGGAAGCTGATATTATTGCTCAGGCTGGCCAGGTGAGTGCAGTAACTATTGCGACGAATATGGCTGGTCGTGGTACTGATATTGTGTTGGGCGGTAGTTGGCAGGCAGAAGTTGCTAAATTAGAAGATCCAACAGAAGTTCAGATTGAAAAGATTAAAGCGGCATGGCAGGAGCGCCATGATATTGTTCTGACTGCGGGTGGGTTACATATTATTGGCACAGAGCGCCATGAATCCCGCCGTATTGATAATCAGTTACGTGGGCGTTCTGGTCGCCAGGGGGATGCGGGATCATCCCGTTTCTATTTATCAATGGAAGACTCACTGATGCGTATTTTTGCATCTGATCGTGTTACGGGTATGATGCGTAAACTTGGTATGAAACCTGGTGAGGCGATTGAACATCCGTGGGTAACTAAGGCTATTGCCAATGCTCAGCGCAAAGTAGAAAGCCGTAACTTCGATATACGTAAGCAATTACTGGAATACGATGATGTTGCTAACGATCAGCGCCGCGCTATCTATGCTCAGCGTAACGATTTGCTGGATGTCAGTGATGTTAGCGAAACTATCAGTAGTATCCGTGAAGATGTATTTAAAGCAACCATTGATGCTTATATTCCCCCGCAATCTCTGGAAGAGATGTGGGATATAGAAGGTTTGCAGCAGCGTTTATTGACTGATTTTGATTTGGAGTTACCGATCAAAGAGTGGTTGGATAAAGAGCCTGAATTGCATGAAGAAACTTTGCGTGAGCGTATTCTTGAACAGGCTGTTGAAATTTACAAACGTAAAGAAGAGATTGTCAGCACTGACATGATGCGTAATTTTGAAAAAGGTATCATGTTGCAGACTCTGGATATGTTGTGGAAAGAACATTTGGCTGCAATGGATTACTTGCGTCAGGGTATCCACTTACGTGGTTATGCTCAGAAAGATCCAAAACAAGAGTACAAACGTGAATCTTTCGCGATGTTTGCAAATATGTTGGAATCGCTGAAATATGAAGTGATTAGTACATTGAGCAAAGTTCAGGTAAGAATGCCAGAAGAGGTAGAGGCACTAGAACAGCAACGTCGTGTGGAAGCTGAACGTTTGGCAAGACAACAGCAATTAAGCCATGAAGTTGAAAAAGGTGCTTTGATGTCTGAAATAGAAGCTCAGATCGCCAGTGGTACTCGTAAAGTAGGCCGTAATGATCCTTGCCCTTGCGGATCGGGTAAAAAATATAAACATTGTCATGGGCGCTTGCAGTAATGATGAAAAGGCGGGAAACCGCCTTTTTACTGTCAGCTTTAATTTGTCTTTTTCGGAAGTAGCATCTGAATATTGGTTGTTCGGCAACTAAAAGAATGAATGAAGATAATAGTAATATGGAAAAGAAACACCTGCATATAGCCGCTGGAATTATTAGAAACTCACAGCATGAAATTTTTATTACTCAGCGTCATGCTGACACTCATATGGGAGGGTTCTGGGAATTTCCTGGCGGGAAGATCGAAAAAGGAGAAACTCCTGAACAGGCTTTGATTCGTGAGCTACAGGAAGAAATTGGTATTACTGTTACTCATTATGAGTTGGTAAAAACGGTTGAACATGATTTTCCTGATAGGCTGATTACCCTTTATTTTTTCCTGGTAAGTGGGTGGGAAAATGAGCCTTTTGGCAAAGAAGGTCAGCTTTTCCGGTGGATATTGCAGAAAGATTTAATTGCAGACGAATTCCCACCCGCTAACCGCAGCATTGTCGCTTTGTTGACTGCTTGAATTCTAAATAGCCGCATTATAATTAACGCGGCTACTTATTATTGTTCAGGTCCTTCACTCCATTCATCACTATCGGAATTTTCACCTTGGCTTGGTATCCGTTTCTCTTCATTTGCCCATTCACCTAAGTCAATTAATTGACAGCGTTTACTGCAAAATGGTCGGTATGGGCTTATTTCTCCCCAAACCACACTTTTACCACATATTGGACATTCAATAGTTAATAACTCAGACATGATTTCTCTCCGGATAACTAGCTTGTAATCTTAGCAGCATGCCAATTCAAATGGCAAATGAGTAGGCACGCAGCCTTTTTCACTATCCAGTGGTAAAAAACGGATAGCAAAGCGGGTCTTATGACCAGAGATTTGAGGGAATAATAAAGGCTTTAATGGTAATCGTAATCTTAGTAAATCTGAACCTTCTGCTGTATCTTGGTGAAAACCGTTTTTGCTAATTTCTGAACGGAAGATAGCAGACTGGCGTATTAGCTCTAAAATACTTTCCAGTGCTTGCTGGAGCGGCAACAAACTATCAATCCAGAATGAAACCATTTTATCTCTTTCTGATTGTGGCAAATGAAGCCATAAATGCAGGGTAGGTAGATCAAAACCACAACAGCCACTTGGAATACTGAGGCGCTGGCGCACCATACTAATGATTTTATCTTCTTTTAGGGATTGTCCTAATCGTGGCGCTTTGCTGAGTGCAATAGCCCGTTCTTTTAATCTTAATCTGAAATTATTGACGATATTAATATCAACATCAGGTATTTCGGCCCATTGTTTTAATTTCGCCTGTTGGCGTTCTAATTCTTTTAGTAGTTCTGAACGTACTTCACCTCGTTCTAAAACTTCAAGTAGTTCAGCAACAGTACGAAAAAAAGCAAGGCTACTTGCTAATGAGTCTAAATGGCATTGGCTGGTGAGTTGTTGCAGAGAGGATTCAATCCGCAGCCATGATCGCATTTTTTCATTCAGTGGGTGCTCAAAAATAATTGTATAAGTTGTATCACTCATCATGATTATCCTGTCAAGCTGATTCAGCTAATCTTAAATATTGTTGATGTAGTTCGGCAACACGAGGAGTAATTGCCTGTATGTTATCATGATTTGAGATAACATCATTGGCATAAGCCAGTCTCTCGCTACGGGATGCCTGTGCAGCTAAAATATTTTCGACTTGTTGGCAACTAATACCGTCACGAGTAGCTACCCGGCTGATTTGTATTTCAGGTAAAACATCAACGACTAGAATCCGATCTGCCAGATGTCCCAAATTATTTTCGACTAACAATGGAATAACCCAAATCACATAAGGAGCATTTATCTGTTCTAGTTGGCGTTTGGTTTCTTTATGTATTAGAGGATGAAGGAGTTGGTTAATCCATTGTTTTTCTTGTCGGTTTGTGAAAATTTGCTGGCGCAACAATGTTCGGTTAAGGCTACCATCTGGCGTTAGTATTTCATGTCCAAAGTGCTCTTTGATGGCTTGTAAAGCAGGAGTTCCAGGAGCCACGACTTCTCTGGCGATAATATCTGCATCAACAAGAGGAACACCAAGAGCTGCAAAAGCATTGGCGATAGTGGTTTTACCGCTGCCAATCCCACCTGTGAGTGCAATAATATAAGTCATCCTATCCCTTAATATTACTTGATAGTATTTTGGGATTGTAACCGAAAGGGAGGCAGATGACCTAGAGCAAAACCATGGAATTGTTTTTATTTCAAGTGAGTATTGTACCTAGCTGAAAAATTGGCAAATACATTGCGAGTAATAGTATGCCGACAATAGTAGCTATTATAACCATAAGTATTGGTTCCAGTAACTGAGCCAGATTATCAGAAATTTCTAATGCTTGTTGTTGATACCAGTTAGCGAGATTCTCCAATAGTAGTTCTAGATTGCCAGACTCTTCGCCAACACTGACGAACTGTTGACATAGTGCAGGAAAGCAAGATTGTTGTTTTAGTGCCTCGCTCATTGGTATCCCTTGATTAATTTGGGCATGTAAGAATTTAGTCGCTTTCAGAAATACTGGATGATTTATTGATGCAATAGCACTGTTTAACCCTGCAGTGAGGGTTAAGCCGGCTTTTTGTGTCATGAATAGGATATGGAAGAGTTGCCCTAATTGCTGATAACTGATTAATTTTGCAATAATGGGTAAACGTAATATCAGATTTTTTTCACGGACAACCCATATTGTATGGCGCTGGCGTAATTGTAGGTAAAATAGGGACAGCAGTATTAATCCAATAGCGCTATAACCACCATATTGAATAATCCAGTTGGAGGCTATTAATAAACTACGTGTCAGTAAAGGAAGTTGTGTGTTAAATGAATGATAAATATGCTCAAATTCAGGCAAGACAAAAATTAGCAGTAATAAAATAATGATACTGGCAACAAAAGTAATGATCAGAGGGTAGCGCAGTGCTTTTGCTATTTTCTTCTGTAACTTATCTTGTTGTTCCTGTTGTTTAACTAATAATTGGCAGCAAGTCTCTAGTTGCCCGGTTAACTCACCAACAGCAATCAGTTGATAAAATAAAGGCGGAAATAGAAATGGATAATTTTTTAGTGAAGTGGAGAGTGATTCTCCTCGGGTAATTCTTTTGCTAATATCTGATAATACGCAATGCCATAATGAATTACTACATTCACGGATAAGAATGTTCAGACAATTAAGTAAAGGCATTCCTGCTGATAATAATGTTGCCAATTGACGAATTAAATTCAGACGGTAGGAAACTTGTTGATGGTGATAAAATATCCATTTATCACATTTTATATTATAAGGTTGCAATCCAATATGGACAAGTTGTTGGTATAAAACTTTGCGGTTATCACATAGTGATTTTCCTTTTGATATTTCACCTTTGTTATTAACTGCTTGCCAATGATAAATATAATGAATTTTCATTGTTCTTCTTGTCCTGTAACTTGATAAATTTCTTCTAGTGTAGTTATCCCTTGTTCTACTAATAGAATACTGGATGAAAACAAGGTTTCTTTTCTTTGATCTATAATAGTTTTTTGTAAGTTTTGAGGATCTTGTTGTGATAAGATTTGTTGGAATTCATGTGTTATTTCCAAAAACTCATAAATAGCAGTCCTGCCATAATAACCGGAGAAACAATGCTTGCAACCAACCGCTATCCATTGTCTGATAAATACAGGGTTATTTCCAATATTAATAACTGTTTCATCTGCTTGCTGATTACGGCAATGCAGACATAATTTCCTGACAAGTCGTTGGGCGATAATTAATTTGATACAAGAAGCCGCCATATAGCCTGAAACACCTAAATTTTGTAGGCGAGATAATGTATCTACAGTAGAATTAGTATGTAATGTTGAAAGAACCAGATGGCCTGTTTGTGCTGCTTTTACTGATATTTCGGCTGTTTCGCTATCACGTATTTCTCCCACCATGATAACATCGGGATCTTGCCGTAATAATGCTCGTAATACTTTGGCAAAATTGAGATCAATTTTACTGTTAATTTGTGTCTGATTAATGCCATTGAGTGGAATTTCAACAGGGTCTTCTACACTGCAAATATTCTTTTTATTTTGATTCAGATATTGCAAGCAGCTATATAAAGTCACCGTTTTTCCGCTCCCCGTAGGGCCTGTCACTAAAATCATCCCTTGTGGTAATGTTAATTTTTGTTGTAGTTGATTTAATAACTGCTCAGGGATACCTAGCTGATCAAGTGACAGTTGCCGCATTGTATTTAATATTCTGAGTACGATTTTTTCTCCGTGTATTGTTGGTAAGGTAGCCATACGGATAGCATAATTATGTCGAGTGTCATACCAATCAAATTGTCCATCCTGAGGTAACCGTTTTTCGGCAATATTCAATTTCGCCATTATCTTAAGGCGTGCGGCAATGCTGGCGTTCATTTGAGGAGATGGAGATGACAAGAGATGTAATGCGCCATCAACCCGGATACGAATACGATAACCTTGTTGGAATGGTTCAAAATGGATATCAGATGCACGTCGTTGAATTGCAGTTAATAAAGTTTGATTAATAAGCTGAATGACGGGTGCATCATTTTCATCTGCATGAATATCGGTTGTGGGTGGTAATGAAGGTAATTCTTCCTCAGGTAAATGGTGCAGTGAAATATTTTGGTGTAATACTGATTCAATTCGTGCCAGCGGCCAAATTTCTACATTAACGATCCGCCCGGAAATAAAGCGTAATGCGGCTAATAGATCATCATTGGGTAATTCGCTGCTGGCAATTGTTATCGTATTATCATCTTTTTTTATAACCACAGATTGGTAACGATGACAAATATCATGGATTTCTCTTTCCATTAAAGCGCTTTCTGCTGCTGAAAGTGAGTTCATTGTTGTTTCCTATATATACCTGTTATCTTTCAAGTTGCCTCTTTGTTGACTGCACTCACTCATCCCGGTCACATAGTTATCTATGCTCCCGGGGATTCGCTCCCTTGCCGTCGCGATGCATCTTGAAATTTATTAGGTGTAAATATATATTCATGATAGTAATTAATTAAAACTCAAATATTTCCTGGCAACGGCTCTTTAATGAGTTATTTGCCGATTCGCATTTGTTATTCCATTTAATTGTACCTGTCTGTATATTTTGTGTTGGTTTTAATGTAACGCTGAGGTTTTTAAGGCTCTGTTGCCCTTTAACGGTAATCTCTCCATCTTTAACTAAAATGCTCTCGATATATCTACTGTTATGGCCTTTGGGAATTGATGTTGTTCCTGTATTACAACCTTTGAAATCTTCAGTTTCAAAACTGCAAAGTTCTATTCCTGATTTATAAGGCACAATAGTTTGTAGTATATCTGTTAAAGCTGCTTTTTGAATATATCCTTGATAACTTGGAATACCAATAGCACTTAAGATGGAAATTATGGCAATAGCCACCATAATTTCCATTAAAGTAAACCCTTGTTGTTTGCTCATGTTTTTACTCCGCGTTGTGGTATTTCGATATAGAGAATGAAGGAAAAAGAAAAAAATAAAATAGGCTATATAGAGGTTATGGAGTTGACTCGAAGAAAAATTTCTGGATTGCAATGTTTGCAAAAATATTTACGGTGGTGTTCGCAAATCTGTTGGTTATGGATTGCTGATTTACACCACCATCAATATTATTGTTGTTAACTACTGAAAGCGCATTGATAGATCTAATGATTTGATATGTTTGGTTAATGCTCCAACGGAAATGAAGTCAATACCTGTTTCAGCATAGCTGCGCAGGGTATTTAGGGTGATATTACCTGATACTTCTAAAGCCACTCTACCTGATATAATAGCAACGGCTTCTTTCATCATTGGAATAGTAAAATTATCCAGCATAATAATATCGACATTAGCTTTCAGAGCCAGGATCAACTCATCCAGGGTTTCTACTTCGATTTCAACAGGGATATCAGGGTGGGAATGACGGGCTTTATCTACGGCCTGTTTAATTGAGCCATTGGCAATAATGTGATTTTCTTTAATAAGGAAAGCATCAAATAGTCCAAGGCGGTGATTATTACCACCACCACAAAGTACGGCATATTTTAGGGCAGTACGTAATCCTGGTAGCGTTTTACGAGTATCAAGTAACTGGGTTTTTAAGCCGGTAAGAAGGCGGACATAATGACTGACTTCTGTTGCAACGCCGGAGAGTGTTTGAATAAAGTTAAGAGCAGTGCGTTCACCGGTCAATAATACAGATGCTGGGCCTTGTAGTACACAGAGTTTTTGATTGGCTGTAATTGAATCGCCATCTTTTACTAGCCATTCAATGGAGGTTTGGTTACCCAATTGAGTAAAGACTTCGTTTAGCCATTGCTGGCCGCAGAAAATGCCATCTTCTCGAGTAATAATTACTGCGGTGGCTTGTTTATCTGCTGGAATTAACTGACCAGTAATGTCAGATGCTAAATCTGTGTTTCCACCTAAATCTTCTTTTAAGGCAAGGGTTACACTGGCAGGAATGTCATTCTGCAAGCGTTCTATCAGAATAGCGCGGCGCTGATTTGCATCGTAATTTCGTGTCGTCATTGAAAAGCTCCAGAAATGATTGATAACAAGATTGATGGTCTTAACATGCTACCCTGTTGTGCAGTGAACGACTACTATCTTGATTTTGTCATCAGATTTAAGGGTGACAATAGTGGTTAAATGAGAGCTGGATTGATGGGGGCAGGAAGATGCTTTCATCTCATCATGATTTATGCCTTCAAGGTGAGTAATCACTACTCGCCATTCATAATATTAGTGTGTCTCCAGAAAAGTTTGGTAGCTCTTACATTGAATTGTTCTTTACTGGGACATGGAACGTAGTAGAAGATGATGTTTTTTTCAAAAAAATGGCTGGATTGGGTGTTTCTGTTTATTGCTTTCTCCGGCGTGATGGGAAATTGTCTATTATGTTCCATTTAGTAAGGGCTCGTGGCATGCTGGCGTGTCCTGCTATATAGGGCAGGAAGAATGTAATGATTTCTCAATGAGGATAGAACTGGTGGGAACAGATACTCAGTCATTTTCTGATAGCTGATTGAAATATTTGATTTTTTATGCAATGTCTTATGCAGGAATATCCGGATATAACAAGCATATCACTGGTCACAATGATATTGCTCTGGGAAGAAAAACAGATTCAGAACTTTGTTTTGGTTAGACACATTATCAACAATTGTTGCAGGAGTAGAAAGAATGACCCTCTTTATACTGTTGTTAGTGCTAGCGTGGGAACGAGTATTTAAATTTAGCGATCATTGGCAATTGGATCACCGTCTTGAACCACTTTTTACCAACATGAAGACTTTTTCCTTATGGAGAAGCTTGTTGATGACGTTAGCTGCTATGCTGCTTACATGGTTGTTCATTTTAATACTTAATAATTTTATGTTTGGAATTATTGAGCTAATTTTATGGGTGCTCATTTGTTTGCTGTGTATAGGTGCGGGAAGTTTACGGAACGATTATCGTGAATATTTTCGTGCTGTTCATCAAGATGACAGGGAGCAACGAAGAGAATATCTTGCTCGTCTCGTAATCATTCATGGCTTACCCGTTGATGTTAGTAAAGAAAATAAGTTACGAGAGATGCAAAATGCTCTTTTATGGATAAATTTTCGTTATTACTTGGCTCCTATTTTTTGGTTAATCGTTGCTGGTAAATTAGGGCCAGTTGCTTTGGTGGGATATTGCTTTTTAAGGGCTTATCAGGGTTGGTTAGCGCAATATGGTACGCCGCTTCAGCGTGCACAGTCTGGTGTTGATAGCCTGTTGCACTGGCTGGATTGGATTCCGGCTCGTCTGGCTGGCGTTGCTTATGCTTTATTGGGGCACGGTGAGCGGGCTTTGCCAGCGTGGGTTGCTTCTCTTAGTGATTTGAGAACGACACAATATAAAGTAGTGTGTCAGCTTGCTCAGTTTTCATTAAGCCGTGAACCACATCTTGATTCAATTCAAACACCTATTGCTGCGGTGACACTGGCGAAAAAGGTAACTTTTTCTATCATTGTGGTTGTTGCCTTACTGACAATTTATGGGGCATTGGTTTGACTACTCTGATTTGTTCGGCGCTTCAATAGCTTAACTCTCCATAAGGGGCTATGTAAGTAGCTCCTTTTTTCTTTTTTATCAATAAATTAATGACAGTTTTCAATGATTATCACTATGATTTATTTATTACATTGAATCGTGTTCTGTCTATTTAGTGATAAAAAATTATTGTAATACGATAATTTTTGAAGTACTTTAACGAAAGTTTAGTTGGGCGTGTAATGGAATAACATAAGATGTGTGATAAGCAGGAGTTTATGACTAATCCCAAAATCAGGCTTCTTAGCTTTCTGGCTATTATTATTGCTTCCGTTATGGCGGTTGCTGATATGGGGTTCCATATTGTTTCCTGGTCGTTATGGCATGATACCACTCACCGGGCTGTTCTTCAGGCGTATAGTGATCTTATGCCTGCATTGACTGCAGAAGGATTTAAGCAGTCTTTATTAAGCCAGATACTTTACGTATTTCTGGATACGATACCTCGAATCATATCAACCTCTTCCTATGTATTAATCGGAATTTTGTTTTTCCGGTTTGCTAAAGGTGAAATATGGAGTGATCGTAATATCTTCGGTTCATTTATTATTGGTTTTCTGATGATTCTGGAACAGCTTCTTTATCCGGTGATTAATACATTACAGGGAATGGTTTTATCTATAGACCTGGAAAAGGGGCAACGTGTATTCAGTTTCTCTCTCGGTGTTAACTCAGAATCTTTATTTATTATTATGTTTGGTGTATTCCTTCTAATATTTAGTTTGATTATGCGTGAATCAAAGAAAATAAGTGATGAACAGCGTTATTTTGTCTGAGAACCGTCATGAGCATTATAATAAGACTGGATGTGATTTTAGCGAAAAGGAAAGTAAAGTCTAAAGAATTGGCGGTAATTATTGGTATTACTGAGCAAAATTTATCGTTGCTGAAAAATGGTAAGATAAAAGGTATTCGTATTGAGACATTGGAAAAAATTTGTAAATATTTGCAATGCCAGCCTGGAGATATACTGGAATATGTAGAAGATAAAGAGGATAACAGTTAATGAAGTCACTATGTGTCTTTTGATATCTTGTAAGGTGTAATTTAACATTAATTAACTTATTTTAAGTGCATGAAAATATCACTTATTTCATGTTTTTTATCTGGTTTGCTATTTCTGAGTGTTAATGGAATACTAATAAAAAAGATTTTTCCCAGTGATGAAGGTATGTCTTTTTCCATGGGAAGAGATTGTTCTGATATTCCATGGGGTGCCAGAAAGATAAAATGCATATGTAGATATTATTTAATAGAACGTAAAAAATAGCATTTATTTATATATGGTTATTTTTTGTTTTCATGGATTTGTTTTTTTAACGTATACAGCAATTCAAGGATATTAACAATGAATAAATTGTTCATCATTTCATTATCGGTTTTTATTGTTACCGGATGTTCTACGCCAAAGATTAATAGTAGCTATATTTCAGCATGTGGTTACTCCGAATGTAGTGTTAAAGATATAATTTCAGGAACCAAAGTCAAAGTAAATACCATGAATGCTACACCTAATTTTGATAAATACACACCAATACAGGATAGGCAAGTTATACAATCCGGTGGGAGACCCTCTTTTGAAAAAGAAAGTTATAGTGTTGGAATGTCTTTTGGCTTTTAACTTTCTTGATTATTTTGTTTGGTTTTAGGAATTTTTGTATGAATTTTATAAAAAGAATGGTTATTATTCCTTTATTTCTATTATTTACTTTATTGATTGGTTGTACATCGTGGGAAAAACCAGGAGCAACTCAGCTTGATAGAGATGTAGATTATGCTGAATGTAAGGAGCAGGGTTATTTTCGTTTTCCACCAGACTGGGACAGCAAAGTTGTTCATTCTTATGAAACGAAACATTTCCCCTGTGAAGATAAGGATGGGAAAAAAGACAAATCCTGTGGGCATTACATCACTGTGCCAAAAGCTGAAGTTGAACGTTGGGATAAAAATGAATCTGCAAGGCGTTGGGTGATTTCCTCCTGTATGTATAAAAAAGGGTGGCATGAAAAAACACGTTATTGGTTTTAGTATCGTGCATTTTTCCCATCAGCGAGAGTTCTGTTGAGCTGTTGCTGGTGGGTTCCTCACATATTTGTCATTATTCCTTCCTGATCGCAATTTTTAGCCGCTCAGTTTTACTGATTTGAGCTACATTTATAACCTAATGAGATAACAGCTGTGTTTGAAGTTAATAGTTGATGATTGAATATTTAAATTTTTAGCATGAGTATTCTATTATTTCCTTGCTGTAACGATTCAATATGTCTATTTATACCTTTAAAGGAGGTTAAATCAAAATATTGTCGTAGAGGATTTATTAGCCTATTAGTTATCAATTTTTGCTAATTTTTAAAAAAATTTGTTAAAATTTACAGGTTTTTATGATTTAGCTCAAGGTCTTTATGGACAGTTGGTGAATACTTTGTTACTTTTAGGGGCCTGTGGTTTAAATTGGTATTACCAATTGACTCCAGCATAGACCGAAGCAATGTTTACCCATTAATTGCCTATCTTGATAGTGGGAATTATGCGGGCAGTTTGGACATGGATAGTGCACACAAACCCGGAGCGTATAAAAGGTAGTGCGTAAGGATGACTCGCTTCATTCGTCCTTCGGGTTGGACTAAAGCGCATTTAAAAGCTTGTGCTTTTGTGTGAGCATCAGCCTAGGTTCAAATTTGACAAATAAAATAGCCTAATGAGATAGGTTCGAACTGGCTACAGTAAATATGGCTTATAGTAAAATCCGCCAACCAAAATTATCAGATGTCATTGAGCAACGTATTGAACATCTTATCCTCGAAGGATCTTTGCGTCCCGGAGAGAAGTTGCCACCTGAGCGTGAGTTGGCGAAACAATTTGATGTGTCACGGCCTTCATTGCGTGAAGCTATTCAACGGTTGGAAGCTAAGGGCTTTCTCTTTCGCCGTCAAGGTGGCGGAACATTTGTTCAGAGTAATCTCTGGCAAAGTTTTAGTGATCCGTTGGCACAATTATTGGCTGGCCATCCAGAATCTCAGTTTGATCTCCTTGAAACTCGCCATGCTTTGGAAGGTATTGCTGCCTATTATGCGGCATTACGTGGAACTGACGAAGATTTTGAACGTATTCGGGAACATCACCTTGTTATCCAACAAGCTCAACAAAGTGGTGATGTTAATGCTGAATCCGATGCGGTTCTACAATATCAACTCGTTGTCACTGAAGCTGCCCATAATGTGGTTCTCCTTCATTTATTGCGTTGTATGGCACCTATGCTGGAACAAAATATCCGGCAGAATTTTGAGTTCCTTTATACCCGTCGAGAAATGCTGACGGCTGTCAGTGATCATCGGGCAAAAATTTTTGAGGCTATAATGGCAAGACAACCGGAGAAAGCCCGTGAAGCTTCCCATCGTCATTTAGCTTTTATTGAAGATGTTTTATTGGATCTCAGCCGTGAGCATACCCGCCGCGAGCGATCATTAAGGCGTCTTCAACAACATCCAGAATAAAATTAGCTATGCAGATCCTGAAGTTTGCTGCGTCTGCATGGCTAGTCGAGTCCCTTAACTGAGGGCGCTAGCGGCAACAACAGTGAGGGCCTATCTTCCGGTCATGACCGGCGGAATATCAAAAGGTATGACCGGAAGATAGGCTCCAAAATAACCATTAGAAACAGATAACAGATAAGGAATACACCATGTCAGACATTTTGAAAAATGACGTGGACCCGATCGAAACTCGCGACTGGTTACAGGCGATCGAATCGGTCATCCGTGAAGAGGGTGTTGATCGTGCCCAGTTCTTGATTGATCAGGTACTGAACGAAGCACGTAAAGGTGGCGTGAATGTTGCGGCAGGTGCTGCTAACCGCGATTATATCAATACCATTGCTGTTGAGGATGAGCCCGCTTACCCTGGCAATCTGGATTTGGAGCGTCGTATTCGCTCTGCTATTCGTTGGAACGCTGTGATGACTGTTTTACGGGCATCTAAAAAAGATCTGGAATTAGGTGGCCACATGGCTTCATTCCAGTCTTCAGCAACCATGTATGAAGTTTGTTTTAACCACTTCTTCCGTGCCCGTAATGAAAATGATGGTGGTGACTTGGTGTATTTCCAGGGCCACATTTCTCCGGGTGTTTATGCTCGTGCTTTCCTTGAAGGTCGTCTGACTGAAGAGCAAATGAATAATTTCCGTCAGGAAATTCATGGCAACGGTCTGTCTTCTTATCCGCATCCAAAATTGATGCCTGAATTCTGGCAATTCCCAACGGTTTCAATGGGGCTGGGGCCAATTGGTGCTATCTATCAGGCCAAATTCCTGAAATATCTGGAACATCGTGGTTTGAAAGATACATCTAAACAAACCGTTTACGCATTCTTGGGTGATGGGGAGATGGATGAACCAGAATCTAAAGGTGCAATCACGATAGCAACTCGTGAAAAACTGGATAACCTGGTATTTGTTATCAACTGTAACTTGCAACGTCTGGATGGTCCGGTTACGGGCAATGGCAAAATCGTTAACGAGCTGGAAGGCATTTTTGATGGTGCAGGCTGGCAGGTTATTAAAGTGCTTTGGGGGGAGCGTTGGGATGAGTTGCTGCGTAAAGATACCAGCGGCAAATTGATCCAACTGATGAACGAGACACTGGATGGCGATTACCAGACGTTCAAATCCAAAGATGGTGCTTATGTCCGTCAGCATTTCTTTGGCCGTTACCCAGAGACCGCTGAATTAGTCAAAGATATGACAGATGACCAAATTTGGGCGCTGAATCGTGGTGGTCATGATCCTAAGAAAGTCTTTGCTGCTTTGAAAAAAGCGCAGGAAACTACGGGCAAACCAACGGTTATCCTGGCTCAGACGATCAAAGGTTACGGTATGGGTGATACAGCGGAAGGGAAAAACATCGCTCATCAGGTTAAGAAGATGAATATGGAAGGCGTTCGCCATTTCCGTGATCGTTTCAATGTGCCTGTGGCTGATGATCAACTCGAAAATCTGCCGTATGTGACTTTCGATAAAGATTCCGACGAGTACAAATATTTGCATGAGCGTCGTGCGGCATTGGGTGGTTATCTGCCAAGTCGTCGTACTCATTTTGAAGAGAAGCTGGAACTGCCGACGCTAGAAGATTTTGGTGCGTTGCTGGAAGAACAAAACAAAGAAATTTCTACCACTATTGCTTTTGTTCGTGCTTTGAATGTTATGTTGAAGAACAAATCAATCAAAGATCGTCTGGTTCCAATCATTGCTGATGAAGCGCGTACTTTTGGTATGGAAGGTCTGTTCCGTCAGATCGGTATCTACAGCCCTAACGGCCAGCAGTATACTCCGCAGGACCGTGAGCAGGTTGCTTACTATAAAGAGGACGCCAAAGGTCAGATCCTGCAAGAAGGTATCAATGAACTGGGTGCTGGTTCATCATGGTTGGCGGCAGCAACGTCTTACAGCACTAATAACCTGCCAATGATTCCGTTCTACATTTACTACTCTATGTTCGGGTTCCAGCGTATCGGTGACCTGTGCTGGGCAGCAGGTGACCAACAGGCTCGTGGCTTTTTGATTGGTGGTACTTCAGGTCGTACTACCCTGAATGGTGAAGGTTTGCAACACGAAGATGGTCACAGTCACATTCAGTCTCTGACTATTCCTAACTGCATCTCTTACGATCCAGCATTTGCCTATGAAGTCGCTGTGATTATGCATGATGGTCTGGAGCGTATGTATGGTGAGAAACAAGAAAACATTTACTACTACATCACTACGCTGAACGAAAACTACCACATGCCAGCGATGCCACAAGGTGCAGAAGAAGGTATCCGTAAGGGTATCTATAAACTGGAAAGCCTGGAAGGTAGCAAAGGTAAAGTTCAGTTGTTAGGTTCTGGTTCTATCTTGCGTCATGTTCGTGAAGCAGCGCAGATTCTGGCTAACGATTATGGTGTGGGTTCTGATGTATACAGCGTAACTTCATTCACTGAATTGGCTCGTGATGGTCAGGATTGTGAGCGCTGGAATATGTTGCATCCAACAGAGACGCCACGTGTGCCTTATGTTGCTCAGATCATGAATGAAGCACCAGCAGTTGCTTCTACTGACTATATGAAACTGTTCGCAGAACAAATTCGTAACTTCATCCCTGCAAGCGAATTCCGTGTATTGGGTACTGACGGTTTTGGTCGTTCCGACAGCCGTGAAAACCTGCGTCATCACTTTGAAGTTGATGCTTCCTACGTGGTAATTGCTGCTCTGGGTGAATTGGCTAAACGCGGTGAAATCGACGTGAATGTTGTGGAAGAAGCAATTAAGAAATACAACATTAACCCAGAAAAAGTTAACCCGCGTCTGGCATAAGAGGTAAAGAACCAATGGCTATCGAAATTAAGGTACCGGATATCGGTGCAGATGAAGTTGAAGTCACAGAAATCATGGTGAAAGTTGGCGATACAGTGGAAGCTGAACAATCGCTGATCACCGTGGAAGGTGATAAGGCTTCGATGGAAGTTCCATCCCCACAGGCGGGTGTTGTTAAAGAGATCATCATTGCAGTTGGCGATAAAGTTGAAACTGACAAACTGATTATGATTTTTGATTCCGCAGAAAGTGCTGTGGAAGCAGTGCCAGCGGAAGAGCCGGCGGCAATAGCATTGTCTTCGCGTATGGCAGAATCAGAACCAATAGCTTCTGCGGCTATGAATGTTCATGTACCGGATATCGGCGGTGATGAAGTCGAAGTTACCGAAGTGATGGTGAAAGTTGGCGATGCAGTGGCAGCTGAACAATCGCTGATCACCGTAGAGGGCGATAAAGCCTCTATGGAAGTACCCGCGCCATTCGCAGGTATCGTTAAAGACATTCAAATCAAGGTCGGTGATAAAGTGAAAACCGATTCTATGATTATGGTATTTGAAGTCGCGGGTGCAGCACCTGCTCCGGTTGCTTTTGCTTCAGCACCAGCGGCTGAACCAGAGAAAGCGGCAGCACCGGTTATTGCTAGCAGGAGCTTCGCAGAAGAAGACAAGAATGATTTCGCTGAAAATAGCGCTTATGTTCATGCAACGCCGGTGATCCGTCGTCTGGCGCGTGAATTCGGCGTTAACCTGGCTAAAGTGAAAGGTACAGGGCGTAAAGGCCGTGTTCTGCGTGAAGACGTTCAGGCTTATGTGAAAGACGCGGTTAAACGTGCTGAATCGGCTCCTGCATCCGCCGGAGGTGGTCTGTCGGGTATGTTGCCTTGGCCGAAAGTTGATTTCAGCAAATTTGGTGAAATTGAAGAAGTTGAACTGGGCCGTATTCAGAAAATCTCTGGTGCTAACCTGAGCCGTAACTGGGTGATGATCCCACATGTTACTCAGTTCGACGAAACGGATATCACTGAAGTTGAAAACTTCCGCAAACAGCAGAATCAGGAAGCTGAGAAGAAACAGCTTGGCGTGAAGATTACTCCGTTGGTATTCATCATGAAAGCGGTAGCAAAAGCGCTGGAAGAGATGCCGCGCTTTAACAGCTCTATCTCGGAAGATGGCCAGAAACTGACGCTGAAAAAATATATCAATATTGGTGTGGCGGTTGATACACCTAATGGTCTGGTGGTTCCAGTGTTCCGTGACGTTAATAAGAAAGGCATCATTGAATTGTCCCGCGAGCTGACTGAGATATCTAAGAAAGCGCGTGCAGGCAAACTGACTGCATCTGATATGCAGGGTGGATGCTTCACTATCTCAAGTTTGGGTGGTATTGGTGGTACCTCATTTACGCCAATCGTTAATGCGCCAGAAGTGGCTATCCTGGGTGTATCTCGCTCATCGATGAAGCCAGTCTGGAATGGTAAAGAATTTGTACCACGCCTGATGCTACCTCTGTCACTTTCCTTCGACCATCGAGTGATTGATGGGGCTGATGGTGCACGTTTCATTACATTTATTAATCATGCGATGAGCGATATCCGCCGTCTGGTGATGTAATATCAAAGGCCGGCCGTATGCCGGCCTGATTGTTATTGCTGTGGAAGGAAACGGTTGGTTTGTTGCGAGTTCTGTCACGTTAACGCGCTTTTCAGGTTATTAACAATTCTGTAAACTGCTCGCGGTGTGTAGGTCCCGGTGGAATATATCGTTTTTTGGCGTCTGACCCGCCGGACAAACAATTAAGAGGTCATGATGAGTACTGAAATTAAAACCCAGGTTGTGGTACTTGGGGCAGGTCCAGCAGGGTATTCTGCTGCTTTTCGTTGCGCGGATTTAGGTTTGGAAACCGTCCTGGTGGAACGTTACTCTACCTTGGGTGGTGTTTGTCTTAACGTTGGTTGTATCCCTTCTAAGGCATTGCTTCACGTAGCAAAAGTTATTGAAGAAGCTAAAGCTCTGGCAAATCACGGTATCGTTTTTGGTGAGCCAAAGACTGATATTGAAAAAGTCCGTGTTTGGAAAGAAAAAGTTATCAATCAGCTGACCGGTGGTCTGGCTGGTATGGCTAAAGGCCGAAAAGTTAAAGTTGTTAATGGTGTTGGTAAATTTACGGGTGCTAACACGCTGGTTGTTGAAGGTGAAGGTGGCGCAACAACGATTAATTTTGATAACGCCATTATTGCCGCTGGCTCCCGTCCTATCCAATTGCCATTCATCCCTCATGATGATCCTCGCGTATGGGATTCTACAGATGCACTGGCTCTGACAACGGTCCCAGGGCGTATGCTGGTGATGGGCGGCGGTATTATCGGTCTGGAAATGGGAACCGTTTACCACGCTTTGGGTTCTCAGATCGATGTTGTTGAAATGTTGGATCAGGTTATTCCTGCGGCTGATAAAGATGTGGTGAAAGCATTTACCAAACGTATCAGCAAGCAATTCAATCTGATGCTGGAAACGAAAGTGACTGTAGTAGAAGCCAAAGAAGATGGTATCTACGTCACGATGGAAGGCAAAAATGCACCGGCAGAACCACAGCGTTATGACGCGGTTCTGGTTGCCATTGGCCGTGTACCTAACGGTAAACTGCTGGATGCAGGTAAAGCGGGTATTGAGGTTGATGACCGAGGCTTTATCCATGTTGATAAGCAAATGCGTACTAATGTACCGCACATCTTTGCTATTGGTGACATCGTTGGTCAGCCAATGCTGGCACATAAAGGGGTTCATGAAGGTCACGTTGCGGCTGAAGTTATTTCTGGTAAGAAACACTACTTTGATCCAAAAGTTATTCCATCCATTGCTTACACTGAACCAGAAGTTGCATGGGTTGGTTTGACTGAGAAAGAAGCGAAAGAAAAAGGCATCAGCTATGAAATAGCAACTTTCCCATGGGCTGCTTCTGGTCGTGCTATCGCTTCTGATTGTGCTGACGGTATGACCAAACTGATTTTCGATAAAGAAAGTAATCGTATTATCGGTGGCGCCATTGTTGGTACTAACGGTGGTGAACTGCTGGGTGAAATCGGTCTGGCAATTGAAATGGGTTGTGATGCAGAAGATATTGCGTTGACTATCCATGCTCACCCAACGCTGCATGAATCTGTAGGTTTGGCTGCTGAAATCTTTGAAGGCAGCATTACTGATTTGCCGAATGCTAAGGCTAAGAAAAAGAAATAATTCCTTAAATCGATCAGTTTAATTTACCGAAACGGCTTTCATTTATATATATGAAAGCCGTTTTCTATTCTGGTATGACCTGTTTGAAGAAATGCGGTATAAAAAGTATGGTTTTTGTGGGTATTATTGGTAAAAATCAGAGGAATAATCTGTTTTGATAGCTTTGTCTGCTGTTAATTCAGAATATTACTATCAGTTAATGTTACTTTTATGTGAACGAATTAACATCGCATTCAAATTTTGGTATGCTGAGCGCCCGAAGCTGGGCATAACTTAATTTGCACTTGCTAAGTTATGCTGGCAATCCTCTGACCTGGCACCCGGAACCATAACTCATAACCTGTCCCAGGAGGGATTATTGTTGCGAAAATACATATTATTGCGCAAAGACGATAGCTTGATGAGACAGGTTCTAAGGTGGGTGCAGAGCCGGGTAGATAAAATGACAATGAGAGCGAGGAGAAAGTCGTGCTAGAAGAATACCGCAAGCACGTGGCTGAGCGTGCAGCCCAAGGCGTTGTCCCTAAGCCATTGGACGCGACACAAGCGGCGGCGCTGGTTGAGTTACTGAAGAGTCCACCAAAAGGTGAAGAAGATTTCCTGTTAGATCTGCTGATTAACCGTGTTCCCCCTGGCGTTGATGAAGCGGCATATGTAAAAGCCGGTTTTCTGGCAGCCATTGCGAAAGGCGAAACAGTTTCACCGCTAATCACGCAAGAGAAGGCGGTTGAACTGCTTGGAACGATGCAGGGTGGTTATAATATTCATCCTTTGATTGATGCTCTGGATAATGAAAAACTGGCTCCAATTGCAGCTAAAGCGCTCTCTCATACTTTGTTGATGTTTGACAACTTCTATGATGTAGAAGAAAAAGCAAAAGCAGGTAATCCACAAGCCAAACAAATTATGCAGTCTTGGGCTGATGCGCAGTGGTATCTGGAACGCCCCGAACTGGCAGAAAAAATCACCGTCACCGTATTTAAAGTGACGGGTGAAACAAACACTGACGATTTATCTCCTGCGCAGGATGCGTGGTCGCGTCCTGATATCCCATTGCATGCTCTGGCTATGTTAAAAAATGCCCGTGAAGGGATTGCACCTGATCAATCTGGTGTTGTTGGACCAATTAAACAGATTGAAGAATTGAATAAGAAAGGCTACCCGCTGGCTTATGTTGGTGACGTTGTGGGTACAGGATCTTCTCGTAAATCAGCGACTAACTCAGTGCTGTGGTTTATGGGAGAAGACATTCCTTTTGTGCCAAATAAACGTGGTGGTGGCGTTGTTTTGGGCGGTAAAATTGCGCCAATCTTCTTTAATACAATGGAAGATGCTGGTGCACTGCCAATAGAGCTGGATGTTACTAAGTTGAATATGGGTGATGTGATTGATATTTATCCATATAAAGGTGAAGTGCGTAGCCACGAAACCAATGAACTACTGGCTGAATTTGAATTAAAAACAGATGTATTACTGGATGAAGTTCGTGCTGGTGGCCGTATTCCACTGATTATTGGTCGCGGTTTGACTAGTAAGGCGCGTGAGTCCCTTGGTTTACCGCAAAGTGATGTATTCCGTCAGGCGAAAGCGATTGAGAAAAGCAGCCGTGGTTTCTCTTTGGCTCAGAAAATGGTTGGGCGGGCATGCGGCGCTGTGGGTATTCGCCCAGGTGAATATTGCGAACCTAAAATGACTTCTGTTGGTTCTCAGGATACCACGGGTCCAATGACCCGTGATGAACTGAAAGATCTGGCGTGTTTGGGCTTCTCTGCGGATCTGGTGATGCAGTCATTCTGCCATACAGCTGCTTACCCTAAGCCAGTTGACGTTACTACTCACCATACTTTGCCTGACTTCATTATGAACCGTGGAGGTGTTTCTCTGCGTCCAGGGGACGGTATCATTCACTCATGGCTTAACCGTATGTTGTTGCCTGATACCGTAGGTACTGGCGGTGACTCTCATACTCGTTTCCCTATAGGGATTTCTTTTCCGGCTGGTTCTGGTCTAGTGGCGTTTGCTGCTGCGACAGGTGTCATGCCTTTAGATATGCCTGAATCTGTTCTGGTTCGTTTTAAAGGTCAGATGCAGCCTGGTATTACTCTGCGTGATTTGGTTCATGCAATTCCTTATTATGCGATTCAGCAAGGCCTTCTGACGGTTGAGAAGAAAGGTAAGAAAAACATTTTCTCTGGTCGCATCCTTGAAATCGAAGGTTTGCCAGATCTAAAAGTTGAACAGGCATTTGAATTGGCGGATGCGTCTGCGGAACGTTCTGCGGCGGGTTGCACCATTAAACTGGATAAAGCGCCTATTATCGAATACTTGCAGTCAAATATTGTATTGCTGAAATGGATGATTGCTGAAGGTTATGGTGACCGTCGTACACTAGAACGTCGTGTAACGGGTATGGAAAACTGGTTGAAAGATCCTCAACTGCTGGAAGCTGATGCCGATGCAGAATACGCAGCGGTTATCGAGATCGATCTGGCCGAAATTAAAGAACCAATTTTGTGTGCACCGAATGATCCCGATGATGCGCGTTTACTGTCTGATGTAGCTAACAGTAAAATTGATGAAGTTTTTATCGGTTCTTGTATGACTAACATTGGTCATTTCCGTGCAGCCGGTAAATTATTGGATCAGCATAAAGGTCAATTACCAACTCGTTTGTGGGTTGCTCCGCCAACGAAAATGGATGCGGCTCAACTCACAGAGGAAGGTTATTACAGCATCTTTGGTAAAAGTGGTGCGCGGATTGAAATTCCTGGTTGTTCCTTGTGTATGGGGAACCAGGCGCGTGTTGCTGACGGTGTAACTGTGGTTTCCACATCGACCCGTAACTTCCCGAACCGTTTGGGGACGGGGGCGAATGTCTATCTGGCATCGGCTGAACTGGCTGCTGTAGCTTCTTTGTTGGGGCGTTTACCTACACCGGAAGAATATCAGCAATTTATGGATAAAGTTGATGAAACCGCAGAAGATACTTATCGTTATCTTAACTTTGATCAACTGAATCAATACACCGAAAAAGCAGATGATGTGATTTTCCAAACCGCGGTGTAATTCTAATATATTGTAATACGAACGAATGGGAGGTAAAAACCTCCCATTTTAGATTGTTGGCTTTTAGCGTCTCGACTATCATTGCCGAGTTTTTACTTACTCCGTCGTTCCCGACCTATTCAGGTTAAATTATGTGAATTATTGGTTTCCGTGCTATTTAAAAGCAAGGGATTGTAGAAATCTTTACTTATTAAAGTAAGATCAAATACGTTTTATACCCGTTATCTTTCAAGTTGCCTCTTTGTTGGCTTCACTCACTCACCCCGGTCATATCGTTATCTATGCTCCCGGGGATTCGCTCCCTTGCCGTTGCGATGCATCTTGAAATCCATAGGGTATATTTTAATGTGGTAAAACAAGTGTTAAAGAAATCGTTTTTTGTCTGTCAATATGGTTTTAAAATCTGGAAAAAATGGTAAGAAAATCATGAAAAAAAGTAAAAACTTTAATTCTAAAAAGTGAAAAATTGTGATTAAAGATTTTTTAAAGTGGTTAATAAATTTTATTTTAAAGGCAAAGTTATAAATTTTCTTATATAGTATTAAGTGTTTAAATTTTCAATGGAAATCTACGTAAGCCTAATTTCTTCCGATAATTAGCGCGTCTAATTACTCTTAGGCGCGCCAGCATGAACATTGATTAGCTGAGAATTGTTATCCAGAAATGAAAATTACACTTCATAATCAAAGACAATGATATCGTTGACAGAATCTATAAGGAGATCTTTTAATTCGTCATGCTCTGGGTGAGATAAATAGTTTGAAATCGCGTTATGATCATCAAATGTCATGATGATAGCATGTGTAAAACCTTTATTTTTATTTTCACTACTGACATTGTCACCCCACTCAACGGAAGAAATACCACTGATTCGATGCTGCATAGAAATAGCGGTATCTCTTATCGTTGTTAATTGTTGCTCTTTTATTTCGGGTGTGAATTTTAACAAAAGAATATGACGTATCATAATGGCTCCTGAAAAGTGTCTTTGTTTTTCCAGACAAGATAGAAAATAAATGGTTATATTGCAAGATTCTTGAATATATCTCATCAATTAGTGAATGTGTGTTCGATTTTGCTGTTTTCGTTTCTCTGAGATATTATTAATTGTAGTGTATTTGTCTATATTTGCACTAAGGTTGAATTTTCCTCTGATGAAAGCCATAGCGGATACAAACTTCAAGAATAGCTTGGGGTGGACATTTCGGTTATCCAGGTACAAACCATATCGTTGTGTCAGCATAAAGGCATCTCACACTTCTTGTCAGTTTGTGGGCTGATTCTGGGGTGGAATTGCCAGAAAATATTAGAATGAAAAGAACGCACCGGAGGTTAATGATGGACTACGAATTTTTACTGGATGTTACCGGGAAGGTGACTAGCCGATTCTCAATGGATCATGAAGCTATTGGTCAGTGGTTGAATGAAGAAGTTAAAGGTGATTTAACGGTGATAGATAAGATTGCCGCAGCGTTGGCTGAGATTAAAGGTAGTGAACGTCAATGGCAACTTGTGGGTCATGAATATACGCTGTTAATGGATGATGAAGAGGTTATGATTCGTGCTAATCAACTTGAGTTTGAAACTGATTCGGTAGAGGAGGGAATGAGTTATTATGATAATGAGAGCCTGGCCTTTTGCGGCACCAGGGATTTTATTGATATGTTGTCCAATTATCGGGATTTTATTTTGCAAAAAAACTATTGATAAGAATTTGTGTATATACCCGTAATCATTGAAGATGCTTGATTTTATCCGAAATGGAGATCATTATCCTCGCTATGAAAATATTTATTACATCAGAACAAAAAATCAAACTTGAACGTCTTCACGACACCACTCGCGATGGTCAAGTACGAGACAGAATAAAAGCCATCCTTCTGGCTTCTGAAGGGTGGAGTTCTGTGATGATCGCCCAGGCATTGCGACTCCATCAGACCACCGTTGACCGCCATATCAGTGATTACCTCAATCAAGGTAAACTGAAATCGGATAATGGGGGGTCTGACAGTTTGCTTTCCCGAGAACAAACTGATTTTTTAATCAACCACTTATCTCAAC
>NZ_JONO01000026.1 GCF_000711895.1 Photorhabdus australis DSM 17609 | reverse complement strand
CGCTGTCTGGTGCTGACCGTGAACGAATCGCGGGAACAGACCGAAGCTATCCACGCCTTGCAGCGCCATAAGCAAACCCTCGAAGGCTTACTGGCCGAGAATGAAAAAACGTATATCACCGAACTGCACCAGAACGCCCAACGGCTATTACGCCCGCTGAATGTGGTGAATCCTTATGCGTCACAGCTCACCTTCATGAGCGATAAAACCCGTACCCGCCGCGACCACATGAAATATCTCACCCTGATACAAAGTATCGCCCTGCTGCATCAGCACCAGCGCGAAGTGAAGACCGCGGAACACCGGGGTAAACGGCTTGAATATATCGAAGTCACCCAAGAAGACATCCGTCTGGCGAACCGGCTGGCCCACGAGATATTAGGCCGCACACTGGATGAAATGCCGCCCCAGACCCGGAAACTGTTGCTGCTGATACAAGAATGGGTAAAAGCCAGCGGGCAGCCGCGCCATGAGTGGCTGTTCACCCGCAAACTGTTGCGTGACGCCATCCAGTGGGGCGATACCCAGCTAAAAATCCATCTGTCACGGCTGGTCGAAATGGAATACCTGCTGTTGCACCGTCGCGGACTGACGTTCGTCTATGAACTGCTGTTCGACGGTGAAGATAACGACACGGCGCACCTGTGCGGTCTGATAGCGCCCTGAAAGCCGGCGTATGATTCAGCCTGGTCGGGGTTATCACGCAGACGGTCGCCCGCCTGTCGGGTGCAGGTCGGGGACTGGTCGGACAGCATCAATCCCCCCAGAGGCAGGCCATACAAGGCCCCGGCGCTAAACCGGTCGGGGTACAGGAAAAAGCCCTGTTCCGGCAGGCAATAAAGAAAAACATCATCGTATCGCAGTCACGCATTACCCCATAACAACAATCCATGTACCTTACAGGAAACCCCGTCATGACTCAGACTATCGCCGCTACACGCCCCGCTCATCTCACCACATTACGCCAGCAGCTTGAAGCCTATCTGGACTGCCTGACCGCCAGACACTACAGCGTCTGGACGCTGACCGGCTATCAGGAACGGCTGTTGCCGTTCGTTAACTGGTGTGAGGCCCGGGGAGTTATGTCCGCCCCGCAAGTCAGCCCGCCGTTACTGGAAAGCTATCAGTCCTGGCTGAGAGCCTATCGTAAAGCCGATGGCAACACGCTGGCCGTCAGCACGCAGTCAAAACGGCTGAGTGACCTCAGAGTCTGGTTCCGCTGGCTGCGACAACGCCAGTACATCCTGTACAACCCGGCTGAGGAACTGGTGCTGCCCCGAAGAGACAAACGCCTGCCCGCTCAGGTGCTGAACGAGGACGAAACGCAAACGGTATTGCAGGCCATTGATATTAATCGGCCGACCGGCTTAAGAAACCGGGCCATCCTTGAAGTCCTGTGGAGCAGCGGTATCCGGCGGATGGAACTGTCCAACCTGCGGTTAAGCGATATCGACTTCGGGCGCGGCGTACTGCTGGTGAGACAGGGCAAAGGCCGTAAAGACCGGGTGGTGCCCATCGGGGAACAGGCCCTGCACTGGTTACAACGCTACCTTGACCGCGTGCGGCCTCGGCTGGCCCACCGCCATGACAGCGGCCACCTGTTTATCACCCTCAATGGCCGGCAGATGTCACGCGACAGACTCACCCATCTAACGGGGGCCAGCATTCGCCAAAAAGCGCAACTGGAGAAAGCCGGGGCCTGTCACCTGTTCCGGCACTCAATGGCCACACAAATGCTGGACAACGGGGCCGATACCCGGCACATCCAGGCGATATTAGGGCATTCGAGTCTGGAAACCACCCAAATCTATACCCGGGTGGCCATCGGTCACTTAAAGAGAGTGCATGAGCAGACCCACCCGGCAGAACGGAAGCCCGAACAGAAAACGCTGTCAGACAAGCAGCAGGCGGAGAGTGATAAGCCGGACTGAATGCCCTATGTTGCCGGACAGTCTTTAAAGTTAGCCGGTTCCCTGTGAGTGTGTGGGGTGCTGTGAAAGGCAGACTGCGCGCGTCCCTGCGCACAGACTGCCTCCCTACCTCCAGCGTGCCCGGCAGTAAATGCCGGCCGCCCGGCGCTGAACCCCGGCGTTCTCTGTGACCGTCGTTGCCGGTCAGCCGCCATTCAACATAATGTTGCATTAAGCAACATGGGCCTGAACGGCCCACCTCGCTTAACAAACATTATGTCGGCGCCGCCCACCAATGGGCGCTGCGCGGTCACCTCAGCCCCGGTGCGCGGCTGGCCGCCGGGTTGAGCATCTCAGCCCCAGAAGCGCACCGGGCTGCGCCCGCTGCTGTTAGCCACGGCACCAAAACCGACCGCCGCAGTCGCCGCCCTCCCTGGCGGCTCCGGTGCCCAAACCCGCCTGAAGCCATTGTCGGTCAGGCCGTCAAGGTCAACAGCCCTGAAGGCAGGCCAGCGAGCTGGCCGCGGTTTATTGCCCCCGCCCAACCCTGCTGCACTGGCTGCGCCCGGTTCGCAGTCGCAGGCTCCTTGCTCATTCCCGTGCTCGCCATCTCCGCCCCGTCCGCCCCCGCGAGCGGGGGCTCCCCGCTGAAAAGCTTCACCTGCGGGCCTCGCCGGCCCGCACCCGGCCAACCCGCGTTAGCGGCGCAGGCAAGCTGCCCCGCCGCCACGGGTTCCCAATAAAAACCAATTCGGGCAGGAAAAACGGGCGGAAACCCGGCGCTGACGTTGGGGAAAAAATGCGCTAACATCGGCAAAATGCCCGTCGGGACGAGTTGGAATGCACTTTAACAAAGCGGGAAAAAACGGCAGAAAAAAAGGCTGCTAAATCAGGGGGAAAAGTCCGCCCAGCGGTATGATGACATCAGGATCCGCCAGACTTATGGGACGGCGATGTGCCGGCGGAAATCCGCGAATACCAGCATGGCCGGCTGAAAATGATCCGCCATCTGGTGTTTGACGGCTGGGCACTGGTGGCGCAGCAGACGCAGGCGTTTACGCTGAATCTGGATAACCGGGTGGAGCTGATGGCCGGGGAGGTGGAGACCCAGTATGCGGTCAGCGCCCCGACCGGCGAGCCGCTGGCGCTGTTCGACCCGACAGGTAAGCGGGTGTGGCGGCAGCCAAAGCAGTCTCTGTACGGGCTGCGGCTGAGCGGGCTGGGTGAAAACCCGCAACTGGACCCGGGCCTCCGGTTTGCCGGGCAACTTTTTGATGAAGAAAGTGGTTTATTTTATAACCGATTCCGCTATTATTTGCCGGAAGCGACGTGCTATCTCAGCCCTGACCCTTTGGGGTTAGCAGGAGGAGTAAATCCTTACAGTTACGTGCATAATCCGACGGGTTGGATTGATCCGCTGGGATTGGCGGGGTGTCCTAGTACTGGAGCACGCTCCTCATCCCAGATGAGTAGAGTTGAACGGCAAGCTAGAATTAATAAACTTGCAGAAGCTAATGCTTATAGACGATTACAAGAAATGCAAAATGCAACCCCTAGAGCCCATTTCTTAGATAAACATGGAGCTCAAACAAGTTTAGGCGATCAAATTGCTAGAGCTACGACCGGTAGAAATCCAGCAACAGGAGCCATTGAAAGAATTCCAACGGCAGCTACTCGTTTTCTCAGCCACCGAGATCAGCTAAACGCTATACAAAGAGCACAAACTATTTATCGGCAAGCTGGGCGAACTATGGCGGAAAGCACAATAAATTATGGTCGTTGGATTGGTGAGGGCATTCAAAGTGGAACACTGCAACATTCAATGTCCCACGGTGCTAAAGTTTGGTTTAATAGAACAGGTGAGGTTATAACTGCTTTTCCTGTTTGGGGAAGTTAATACAAATGAAAAATAATGTTTTTATATTAGAAAGTTTATTAAAAGTTTTTGATGCAAACTATGCTGATGAAGAGCAAACTGCAATGATTGATACTCTAGACGTTAATAATAGTCAAGATCTTGAAATCGCATGTAATATTTTACTGAAAGAAGACTATTTATCTTATACAGATAAAGAAAAGAATGATTTCTTATTAACTATGGATTATTTTTTAAGCATACCAGAATATGATTTCGATATAATAACTGATAATTTTAGCTTCATTTTTAATAATAGAATTACAGATAGTCGAGTTTTTATATCTAATATTCGAGATATAATCTATAAATATTCTCAAATATAATTGTTATAAAGCCGGAAAGATCCCCGCGATCTTCCGGCTTTCTTCTTTTTAAGAGCCGCTCACTTCCTGCCCTTAGTTGCTGTTGTAGTCACCAATCAGTTCCCGCATGCGCAGCTTAATCTCACTGAGCTGGTCTTGCTGGCGCTGGGACTGTTGCCTGATGCTGCGGGTGTCGTCGCTGTCAGGAATAAGCACCAGACAGCCGTCCATAATCTTGACCGTAAGGGTACACCCCTTATCAAACCCCGCAGCCTTAAGCCACTGGCCTTTAAGGTGGATAGCAGGCGGGGCTTTCGCTTTGTCGTTTTGCGGCACGTATCCCACGGTGTAATAACGTTCTGTTTTGGCGGCTTTATTTTGCCCCGCGTTTTGCTTAGAATGCGCCTTAGCCATCATTCAACTCCTTCTTAGTTGCTTATGGTGAGCGGGGTTAACGTGTTGGTAGCACCTTAGCCCCGCGTTAAATCAAAGGGTGTCCTTTTATCTTGCCAGCGCCTGTAACTGCTTCTTAGTTAAAAAAGCATCCAGCAACTTCTTAATCACTTCCTTGTCTTCCTCCGGTAGCTGTTCCACGGCCTGAAACTGTCTCAGTAACTCCCGGTCCTCAAATCTTGCCTTAGCCGCTTCCGTTGCCACCCCTTCCAGCAAGTAATCACTGGTCACACCCAGTACATCCGCCAGACGCTTTAACGTGTCGCTTCCCGGTCTGGAAGTCCCCCGCTCAAAACGGCCAATATGGGTGTAATGCAACTCCGCCAGTCTGCCCAGTTCAGACTGAGAGAAGCCCTTTTGCCTGCGTAAATTGAATTCGCGTATTGGCGGCTTTGTCGGTGATAGGTTAGAAGCTCACCACTTAATACCCGAAGAAATTTGGAAGAAAAATCAAAGCTTCTTTGATGCTTTAGGCATGGATATGGACGGTAAAGGAAACGGTAGATTAATGGCTGGTAGTGAATCTAAAAGAGTTCAATTAAATGATGCTCTTTATCATAGAGGTTCTCATCCTCAATATTCTTCATATGTAGGTAGCCGCATTGAAAGAATTAAATATAAATGGAAGCCTGGTATCAATGATGATGCTACTATAAAGAGAGTAGAAAAATTACAAAGTAAATTAAATGCAAAAATAAGAGAAGGTGATGCTCCTAGAAGTAAAACTAAATGTAGCAAAATAGGATGATATTAATATGAGCGATTTGAAATATAGAAAGTTATCAAATGAAGAAATCCAAGAAATAAAAAATCTAGGTGATTTGGCCGCGTCTAAACTTAATTTTGAAGAGATAAGAAACTATGAATTGACATTGAATAATATAAGAAGTTATTTGGATGATATACGTTCGTTAAACAAAGAGGAAGTGACATCGTTGGCTTATGAATTTGGCTCTCTTTATGGGGATCTAATTGCTAAAAAATATCATTGGAGTTGGTATTTTATTGAGCAAGAAAGTGAAGATATCCAATTGTATTGTGTTGCTTCACCAGATAGACTTTTTTGTTGTCCAGTACATGATTATTTTTATCAAATTATTAGTAAGGATAAAAATAACAACTAAAAATTATTGTTTAATATGTTTTCTGGGCTAGATAAAAATAGAAGCACAGGTAAATTTACTTTTCTAACTTAATAAGGTAAATAAGAATTTGTATTTATTGAATTGAAAATATATATTTCATAACATGAGAGTTATCATTGAATTTACAGATAAAATGATAACTTATAATAAGAAAGGCCGGAAAGATCCCCGTGATCTTCCAGCTTTGTTATTTTCATGCTTAAAATAAATATCTTACAGGGTTAGTCTTATATATTAAATATATAACTTAAAATCACAAAAATATAAAATAAATAAGAAGATAAAAAAATTAATAATACAGGAAAATACAAGATTAACAGTAAATATATACATAAACTATATTTAAAATATTTTATTCTATTTTCTCTCTGAAACAGCAAAAAGCTAGAATCACTTCCGGCCTGCTTCTTTCTTACCGTGGTGAATACCCATGCCACTCCAACGCCGACTGGTCAGTGTAATGACAAGGCATCAAGGTAATCACAATGGTTACTCCAGGGCTATTAAAATACACCAGACAAAATAAGTCTGTTAATGAGATATCGAAACAGGTTGCTGATATACAAAATCTAGCTAAGAAAGGAATGATGAATGGAACACCAATAAGAGCTAAAGATATCTCGAAAGGAAGAGCCAAAATAGGAAATCAACGTACTTTAGAAATGTGGAATAAAATTTTAGGGGTTAATAATGAAAAGCGAAAATAAGAAGTTTATAACTGAACCAATTAATTTTTTATTTACAGATAATCTTTTGTCAGGGGAGTAAAAGCACCTTATGATATTATCCTATTGGAAGATAAAGATAAATCCCTCAGATTATCATTAAGTCAAGATTTGCCAGATGGATATTTAGTCTGGCAAGATCTTATAGAAAATAGCGTTGGTGAATTTTCTTTAGAAAATAACTATTCTGAAGCTGAATATTATTTAGAAGATATTGACGAAGAATACAGTGACTTACAAGAGGAAAAGACATTAATTTATAGAAAATCTAAAATAAAAAAAACAAATACAGAATACGATGATTTTTATTTTGAAATTTTAGATGAGGTCTATTATCAACTAAAAATGTTATCTATTCAAAGGTACATACTAGATTATCAGAAGAAATCGTTATTAGAAAAAATGTTCGAAATATATAAAGAAGGGCTTTATCCATGCGGAATGACTAAGGATAAAAATATAGTCACTTTTAATCCAATGATATTAAAAACTAGTTGATATAGAAAACATATTCTCATGAAAAAGCCGGAAAGATCCCCGTGATCTTCCAGCTTTGTTATTTTCATGCTTAAAATAAATATCTTACAGGGTTGGTCTTATATATTAAATATATGATTTAAAATCACAAAAATATAGAATAAATAAGAAGATAAACAAAGGAATAATACAGAAAAATATAAGATTCATAGTAAATATATACATAGGCTATATTTTAGCTATTTTATTCTATTCTCTCTCTGAAACAACAAAAAGCCGGAATCGCTTCCGGCCTGCTTCTTTCTTACCGTGGTGAATACCCATGCCACTCCAGGGCTATTAAAAATGTACTAGACAAAATAGATTTAAATCAGTCTGTTAATGAGATATCAGAACAGGTTGCTAATATACAAAATTTAGCCATTAGTTCATTCACTAGTATGGCTATACCCATCATCTTTCAAGTTGCTTCTTTGTTGGCTGCACTCGCTCACCCCGGTCACATAGTTATCTATGCTCCCGGGGATTCACTCCCTTGCCGTCGCGATGCATCTTGAAATCCAATAGGGTATATATTCCTTACCTCTCAATACTTACTTTTTGCGGATCATCACCTACGGCAATCAATTCTTCCAATAAAACCAAAAGCTGAGCCAGCTTCTCCGGTGAAAAAGCTTTTTCAATAGCCTGATATCCCTGTTCCACCTGCTCTTTTGCCTTTTCATAAAGTTTCTGCCCCTCTGGAGTTAAAGAAACATAAAGTTTGCGTTGGTCATTTATCGGCTTAAGGCGAAAGATCAATCCATCACGCTCCATGCGTGTCAATATTCCAGTCAAACTTGGACGAAGAATGCAAGTCTGGCAGGATAAATCATAAAAATCGATTGACCGATTATCAGATAGCACACGAATGATACGCCACTGCTGTTCAGTCAAATTATGACTTTTAAGGATTGGGCGAAAAAACCCCATCGCGGTTTCCCGCGCCTGAAGTAATGCAATTGTCAGAGATTCATGCATGAGTAATGAAGGCTCTTATCTTAGTTAATCACTAATTTACTCCCTGTCGAGAGTCATATGTCATTTTGTAACCATAACAAAAAAAGACTAGCACGTCCTACCACCAACCACAAAGAAAAAATCATAAAGATATTAATAAGTAAACAAAAATAAAGCGCTAATATAAGGTTAATAAAAAGTTAATATAAAAATAATGTTTTTATTTATAAAAATATTAATATATTGATTAATAATAACAAAAAACAAATTCAGCAAAGAAATTGTTACCAAGATCACAATTAAAATTAACAAAAACATTAGCATGTTGCAACAAGGCGATTTATATTTTATTAATATATTAATAAATACATCTTAAAACTGTCTGCTTAAGTTTATGAGGAGTTGTTAATGAAAGGCACTGTTTTCGCCGTAGCCCTCAATCATCAGAGCCAGGTAGATTTCTGGCATGATTCATTTCAGCAAGAACCTTATAAAACCTTACCTAAAACACCTGTATGGTTTATCAAACCACGGAATACAGTCATCAGCTCCAACGAAGTTATCCCCCATCCTATAGGTGAAGAAGTTCAGAGCGGTGCAACACTGGCACTCGTAATAGGCAAAACCGCTCGCAAAGTCGCCGTTGAAAACGCAGCCGAATATATCGCAGGTTATGCATTAGCAAATGAAGTCAGCCTGCCTGAAACAGCTTTCTATCGTCCGGCAATTAAGGCCAAGTGTCGTGATGGTTTTTGCCCTATAGGTCAGATGACAAATCCAGAATCAATTGAGGCGCTGGATATCATTACTGAAATCAATGGGCAGGAAGTTGATCGTTGGTCAACAAAAGATCTGGTGCGCTCAGCGGCAAAATTAATCGCAGCATTAAGCGATTTCGCAACACTGCAAAAGGGTGATGTGATCCTGCTTGGAACACCACACCAACGTGTATCCATCAAACCGGGTGATAAGGTTGTTATCCGGGCAGCAGGTTTCCCATCACTGGAGAATCAGGTTGTGCAAGCAGGAGAAAAAGCATGAAGCACGCAAGAGTCCATTATCAGGGGCAAGATCTGAATGTTACTGTTGATGATCAGGAAAATATCTGCCTGCCAGATGGCAGTAAAGTCAATAGCAAATCCGTACAATGGCTACCACCAGCAAATGGCACGCTATTTGCCCTCGGTTTGAACTATGCTGATCACGCTACTGAACTTGAATTTAAGCCCCCTGAAGAGCCGCTGGTTTTTATCAAAGCATCCAATACCCTGACCGGTCATCACCAGTTTTCCGTTCGCCCTGATAATGTGGAATACATGCATTATGAAGCTGAGCTGGTTGTTGTCATCGGCAAAACCGCCCATAAAGTTGCCAAAGAAAATGCTATGGATTACGTTGCCGGATACACCGTCTGTAACGATTACGCGATCCGTGACTATCTGGAAAACTATTATCGCCCTAATCTCCGCGTCAAAAGTCGCGACACTCTGACACCGATTGGTCCGTGGATCACCGATAAAGCCGACGTACCCGATCCCCATAATTTAATATTAAGTACGTGGGTCAATGGTGAACTGCGTCAGCGCGGCACAACTGCCGATCTCATTTTCGATATTCCCTTCCTGATTGCTTACCTGAGCGACTTTATGACCCTGCAACCAGGAAACATGATCGCCACCGGTACACCCAAAGGGCTATCTGACGTAGTGCCAGGTGATGAAGTCGTTGTTGAGGTTGAAGGTGTTGGGCGTCTGGTCAACCATATTGTCAGCCAGCAAGAATATGAGGAGAACTTGTAATGACGATGATTAACCATTGGATAAACGGCAAAAACGTCACCAGCAAAGAGTATTTTGAAACCACAAACCCTGCTAGCGGCGAAGTACTGGCTGAAGTTGCATTTGGTGGTCAGGAAGAGATTAATCAGGCCGTTGCCGCAGCAAAGGAAGCTTTCCCAAAATGGGCTAACCTGCCAATGAAAGAACGTGCTCACCTGATGCGCCGTTTAGGGGAACTGATTGACGAAAATGTGCCTGAAATTGCAGCAATGGAAACCAAAGATACCGGTTTACCCATTTATCAGACGCAAAATGTCCTCATTCCACGTGCGTCTCACAATTTCAATTTCTTCGCCGAGATTTGTCAGCAAATGAACGGCAGTACTTACCCGGTTGATGACAAGATGCTCAACTATACGTTGGTGCAACCTGTCGGTGTTTGTGCGCTGATCTCGCCGTGGAACGTGCCATTCATGACGGCGACCTGGAAGGTTGCACCTTGTCTGGCGTTGGGCAACACCGCTGTTTTGAAAATGTCAGAGCTTTCTCCATTAACCGCAAATCGGCTTGGGGAATTGGCTCTGGAAGCAGGAATTCCTGCCGGTGTACTGAACGTAGTTCAAGGTTATGGTGCGACTGCCGGTGATGCATTAGTGAAACATCACGATGTACGCGCAGTTTCTTTTACCGGCGGTACCGCAACGGGTCGCCAGATTATGAAAAATGCTGGCCTGAAAAAATATTCAATGGAACTGGGCGGTAAATCGCCAGTTTTGATCTTTGAAGATGCCGACATTGAACGCGCATTGGATGCCGCCCTGTTTACGATCTTCTCGATTAACGGTGAACGCTGTACCGCAGGTTCACGCATTTTCATTCAGGAAAGCATCTATCCTGAATTTATTAAACGTTTTGCTGAACGCGCTAATCGCCTGCGAGTTGGTGATCCACAAGATCCAAACACGCAGATTGGTGCGCTTATCAGCAAACAGCATTGGGAAAAAGTCTCCGGTTACATCCGTCTGGGTATTGAAGAAGGCGCAACTCTGCTGGCAGGCGGCCCGGATAAACCGATTGATTTGCCAGAACACCTAAAAGGCGGCAATTTCCTGCGCCCAACGGTTCTGGCGGATGTTGATAACCGTATGCGCGTCGCTCAGGAAGAGATCTTCGGCCCGGTCGCTTGTCTGCTGCCATTCAAAGATGAAGCAGAAGGTCTGCGCCTGGCTAATGACGTGGAATATGGTCTGGCTTCTTATATCTGGACGCAAGATGTCAGCAAAGTATTACGTCTGGCCCGTAATATCGAAGCAGGCATGGTATTCGTTAATACCCAGAACGTCCGCGATCTGCGCCAACCATTCGGCGGTGTGAAAGCTTCCGGAACAGGTCGTGAAGGCGGTGAATACAGTTTTGAAGTGTTTGCTGAGATGAAAAACGTCTGTATTTCTATGGGCGATCACCCAATCCCACGTTGGGGGGTGTAACAGATTCATCTGCGTTAACCACGGCGAATCCCGGTTTGCCGTCCTGATATCAAGCGAGGATTTTATGGGTAAGTTAGCGTTAGCAGCCAAAATTACACATGTGCCATCTATGTATCTGTCTGAACTTCCGGGGAAACATCACGGTTGCCGTCAGGGAGCCATTGACGGACACAAAGAAATCAGCCGCCGTTGCCGTGAAATGGGTGTCGATACTATTATCGTGTTTGATACTCACTGGCTGGTGAACAGTGCCTATCACATCAACTGCGCCGACCATTTCTCCGGTATTTACACCAGTAATGAATTGCCACACTTCATCCGTGATATGAGCTATGAATATGACGGTAACCCTGAACTTGGGCAAATCATTGCAGAAGAAGCCCGCAATATGGGCGTGCGAGCTCAAGCACATGAAATCCCAAGTCTGAAACTGGAGTACGGTACTCTGGTACCAATGCGCTATATGAACAGTGACAAACATTTTAAAGTTGTCTCTGTCTCCGCATTTTGTACCGTTCATGCTTTTGAAGACAGTCGTCGTCTTGGGGAAGCCATGCTGAAAGCGATTGAAAAATATAATGGCACGGTTGCCGTGCTAGCCAGTGGCTCCCTTTCTCACCGTTTTATTGATGATCAGCGGGCAGAAGAGGGTATGAACAGTTATACCCGCGAATTTGATGAACAGATGGATCACCGAGTCGTTCAACTTTGGAAAGAAGGCAAATTCAAAGAGTTCTGCAAGATGCTGCCGGAATATGCAGATTATTGCTATGGCGAAGGCAATATGCACGACACCGTGATGTTGTTGGGCTTACTCGGCTGGGATAAATATGACGGTAAAGTGGAATTCCTGACTGAATTGTTTGCCAGTTCCGGCACCGGTCAAGTCAATGCCGTGTTCCCATTACCTGATTACATCACCGATAAACAAGCTATCGCCTGATTTGGAGTAACCTATGCCACATTTTTATGCTGAATGTACGGAAAATATTCGTGAACAAGCCAACCTGCCAGAGTTGTTTAGTAAAGTGAATCAGTCTCTAGCGGACACTGGCATTTTCCCATTGGGGGGAATCCGCAGTCGCGCTATTTGGCTGGATACCTGGCACATGGCTGACGGTAAACATGATTACGCATTTGTCCATATGACGTTGAAAATCGGCGCTGGGCGCAGTCTTGAAAGCCGTCAACAGGTTGGTGAATTGTTATTTACTCTGATTAAAGAACACTTTTCCTCGCTGATGGCGCAGCGCTATCTCGCCCTCTCTTTTACGATGGAAGAATTAGACCCGGTATTAAACTACAAACAAAACAACGTCCACGCCTTATTTCGTAAGGAATAATGATGCCGAAGCCCTTTAATCAACATCCCCCGCGCTGGTTGATCCCTTTATTGGGCTCATTGGTGGCATTCGGGCCTCTGTCGATTGATATGTATCTGCCGGCCTTGCCAGAAATGGCAAGGCAATTACAAGCAACACAAGGACAGATGCAATATACCCTGGGCGCATTTTTCATCGGTTTCTGTATTGGAATGCTGTTATATGGCCCATTGAGCGACCGTTTAGGGCGAAGAAAACTGTTGCTCAGTGGTATGACGTTATTCGTCACCGCCAGTATGTTGTGCACGCAAGTGACACAAATTGAGCATCTGATTTTGCTGCGCGCATTACAGGCATTTGGCAGCGGTGCGGCGGTTGTCATGGCCAGAGCCATCACCCGTGATATCTATGGCCCACAGGAATTACCACGGGTGTTGTCACTTATGACTTTAGTGACCATGATAGCGCCACTTATCGCACCGTTACTTGGTGGTCTACTGTTAACCCACTTCAACTGGCAGGCAATATTCATTCTGCTAACTCTGGTCGGCTGTATCAGTGGATTATTATTATTGTTTTTGTTACCAGAAACGCTGCCTGCCAACAATAATAGTGGCGGAAAACTTATCACCACGTTTAGAAACTACGGCAAGTTACTGGCTGACGCTGAAGCAATGGCAATTATCGGCACGGTAGCATTCTCTTGTGCTGCCATGTTCGCTTTTATCAGTGGTTCACCTTTCATTTATATCAACTATTTTCAGGTTCCAGCGAATTATTACGGACTCTTGTTCGGCTGTAACGTATTGGGCATGATCGCTATGGTGCTGCTCAATGTCCGGCTACTAAAAGTTTACAACCTTTCCCGTTTGTTATTGATCCAAACCAGTGCGCAATTACTGTTTGGTGTCTTGCTGGTTATCTTTTATCAGCAAAATCTTACTGTTATCGTTATTTTGGTCGTGCTGGTTATATCTCTGGTTAATGCCATTAGTACTAATGGCCTCTCTTTATTACTTCAACATCGCGGTCAGTTTGCCGGCAGTGCCAGTGCGCTCGCTATTTCTACGCAATTCGCTATGGCGGCGCTCGCCAGCATTGCAGTTTCCTTATTACAGGATGAAACCCCTTTTGCTATGGCTCTTGTAATGGCAGTTTGTGCTGGATTGAGTTGGTTATGTCAGCAACTGGCAACCGCTTGCCAGCAAACATAATGCACACAAATTTTTTCAGGAGAAAAAAGCAATGACAAATAATGTCAATATCGCACTACTGCGTCAGCAAGCTTATATCAACGGACAATGGATCGATGCCGATAACAAAGTGACTTTTAATGTGACTAACCCGGTAAATGGAGAAGTTATTGCACAAGTCAGTGATCTGGGCGCTGCTGAGACAGAACGCGCCATTGAAGCGGCTCAACAAGCCCTACCGGCATGGAGATCAATGACCGCCAAGCAACGTAGCCAACTTCTGCAACGCTGGTTCCAGTTAATAATGGAAAATCAACAAGCACTCGCTGAATTACTCAGTCTGGAACAAGGGAAACCACAAGCAGAAGCCATGGGAGAGATCGCTTATGGCGCCAATTTCATTGAGTGGTTTGCGGAAGAAGGTAAGCGTACTTACGGTGAAACCATCCCAAGCCCTCTACCGGGCCGGCGGCTCATCACTATCAAGCAGCCTATCGGTGTTGTTGCCGCTATCACACCGTGGAATTTTCCTAATGCCATGATCACCCGCAAAGTTGGCCCTGCACTGGCAGCCGGCTGTACTGTGGTACTAAAACCCGCCTCAGAAACACCACTTTCAGCTCTGGCTCTGGCGGCGCTGGCTGAACAAGCCGGTATTCCGGCTGGCGTACTGAATGTGGTCACCGGGATCGATGCAAAAACCATCGGCGGCGTTCTGACCCAAAGCCGGATTGTCCGCAAACTCTCTTTTACCGGTTCAACCCGCATCGGTAAGTTACTAATGGCACAAAGCGCCGATACCGTGAAAAAGTTATCGCTGGAACTGGGCGGAAATGCACCATTTATTGTCTTTGATGACGCCGATATTAATGCCGCTGTACAGGGCGCACTGACAGCCAAGTTCCGCAACAGTGGTCAAACATGTGTTTGTGCTAACCGTATCCTGGTTCAGGAAACAATTTATGACACATTCGCAACACGTCTGGCACAAGCGGTCGATGCATTGCAAGTTGGCCCAGCCAGTGATGTCAAATCACAACAAGGTCCGCTGATCAATCAGGCAGCTATTGATAAAGTGCAGGAACACATCAGTGATGCCATTTCTCACGGCGCACGCATACTGGCTGGAGGAAAACCACATGCTCTGGGCGGTTTGTTTTTCGAACCTACCGTGCTGGCTGATGTCAATGAATCCATGCTTATCTCCCGTGAGGAAACATTCGGCCCCATTGCGCCTCTATTCAAATTCCGTGATGAGGCAGAAGCCATTCATCTGGCCAATGATACTGAATTCGGGCTGGCCGCGTATTTCTACTCTCGCGATATTGGCCGAATCTACCGCGTAGCTGAAGCGCTGGAAAGTGGCATGGTCGGGATCAACGAAGGTTTGATTTCTAATGAAGTGGCTCCATTCGGCGGCATTAAACAATCTGGGCTGGGACGTGAAGGCTCACGTTACGGCATTGAAGATTATCTGGAAGTGAAATATCTCTGCTTTGGTGGCATAGAAGATGCTGGAGCTTAACCGCATGTTACAGAAAAAAATCGTATCACAGATTGCACACCGGCTGCATCAGGCAGAGAAAAGCCGTGAACAAATACGTCAAATCTCGTTGGATCATCCTGAAATCACTATTGATGATGCTTATGCCATTCAACGTGAATGGGTAGATTTAAAAATTGCGGAAGGTCGCATACTTAAAGGCCATAAAATTGGCCTGACCTCTAAAGCCATGCAAGCCAGTTCGCAGATCAATGAACCAGACTATGGTGCTCTATTGGATGATATGTTCTTCCCCGATGGCAGCGACATTCCATGTGATCGCTTTATTGTTCCCCGTATCGAAGTCGAATTGGCATTCATATTGGCAAAACCTTTGAGTGGCCCGAACTGCACACTGTTTGATGTTTACAACGCAACAGATTATGTCATTCCGGCACTGGAATTGATCGATGCCCGTTGCCATAACATCGATCCGGAAACCCACCGCCCGCGCAAAGTGTTCGATACGATTTCAGACAATGCCGCCAACGGCGGTGTGATTATGGGCGGTCGTCCGATTAAACCAGAAGAATTTGATCTGCGCTGGATCAGCGCCCTGCTCTATCGCAATGGCGTGATTGAAGAATCCGGTGTCGCGGCAGCGGTACTGAATCATCCCGCTAACGGTGTCGCATGGTTAGCAAACAAACTCTCCCCACATGGTGTTCAGCTTGAAGCTGGACAAATCATTCTCAGTGGCTCTTTTACTCGCCCGGTTCCGGCAAATAGAGGAGATACCTTCCATGTGGATTATGGTCCTATCGGTGCTATCAGTTGCCGTTTTGTTTAAAGAGGAAATATATGGATAGGTTAACCAATACATTTAAGCAGGCGTTAAAAGCAGGCCGCCCACAAATCGGCCTATGGTTGGGGCTTTGTAGCTCCTATAGTGCAGACTTAGTCGCCGGAGCCGGTTTCGACTGGCTATTGATTGATGGCGAACACGCTCCGAACAACGTTCAGACGATTCTAAGCCAATTGCAAGCCATTGCTCCATATCCAAGCCATCCCATTGTACGCCCACCCTGGAATGATCTGGTGATCATCAAGCAGTTACTGGATATAGGCGCCCAAACTTTATTAATTCCCCTGATACAAAACGCCGAGCAGGCTTACGAAGCGGTTCGCGCAACCCGCTATCCACCAGAAGGTATCCGTGGTGTAGGTAGTGCTCTGGCAAGGGCTTCCCACTGGAACAGAATTCCTGATTATCTGCATCGTGCCAACGATGAAATCTGCGTTCTGGTTCAGGTAGAAACCCGTGAAGCACTGCGTAATCTGCCGGAAATCCTCAAAGTAGATGGTGTGGATGGTGTTTTTATCGGCCCAGCGGATTTAAGTTCCGACATGGGATTTGCCAATAATCCGCAACACCCTGAAGTAAAAACCGCCATTGAGCAGGCCATCACCCAAATCAAAGCTGCAGGTAAAGCTCCGGGTATTCTGATGTCAGCGCCTGATATTGCTGAGCATTACCTGAACCTCGGTGCATTATTTGTTGCTGTTGGTATTGATACGACTCTGCTGGCGCGTTCAGCAGAAGCGCTGGCGGCACAATTTGGCGCAGGTAAAGACCTTCCAGCCGCACCTTCATCCGATGTTTATTAATCTCAGTCAGCACAGCATCACCCTATAACCTTTTGATTTTCTAAGACAATGTAATACATATAAAAAAATAAAAGGAAAATGACAATGAGCGATTCATCAACTGCCGCGCAGCAACCGGGCAATCCAGCTGCTCAACATAAGCAACTCACGGCGCAACAGCAATCCGTCATTAACAAGCTATTTCGTCGTCTGATTATTTTCCTGTTCGTATTATTTGTATTTTCATTTCTCGATCGAATCAATATCGGGTTTGCTGGCCTGACAATGGGTAAAGATCTTGGACTGAATGCGACAATGTTCGGTCTGGCAGCAACGCTGTTTTATGCCACTTATGTCATCTTCGGTATTCCCAGCAACATCATGCTTAGCATTGTCGGGGCACGACGCTGGATAGCCACGATCATGGTGCTCTGGGGGATCTCCTCCACGGCCACCATGTTCGCTACCGGCCCAACCAGTCTGTACATCTTACGTATGCTGGTCGGTATCGCCGAAGCGGGTTTCGTACCGGGTATCCTGTTGTATCTGACTTACTGGTTCCCGGCTTACTATCGCGCCCGTGCCAATGCGCTGTTTATGGTGGCAATGCCGGTCACAATGGCTTTTGGTTCTCTGGCTTCCGGTTATATTTTGGAAATGGATGGCCTGATGAACCTTCACGGCTGGCAATGGTTATTCCTGCTGGAAGGTTTTCCTTCGGTATTACTGGGAATTATCGTTTGGTTCTATCTTGATGATTCGCCCAAACGAGCTAACTGGCTGACAGATGAAGATAAAAAATGCTTACAAGAGATGATGGATAACGACCAATCCACTCTGGTTCAATCGGCAGGCTCATCAACTCATCAGACAATGCAAAAACGCAGTATATGGCGCGAGATTTTCGCGCCGATCATGCTGATGTATACCCTGTCTTATTTCTGCCTGACCAACACACTGAGCGCGATTAATATCTGGACACCGCAGATTGTGCAAAGTTTCAATCAGGGCAGCAGTAACATTACAATCGGCATTCTGACCGCTATCCCTCAGTTTTGTACCATTATCGGGATGGTTTACTGGAGTCGCCGTTCAGACCGGTTACAAGAGCGTAAAACACATACGGCTCTGCCCTATTTGTTCGCTGCTGCGGGCTGGATATTGACCTCATTAACCCATCACAGCGTCATTCAGCTGATTGGGATTATTATGGCTTCAACCGGTTCATTTACCGCAATGGCAGTCTTCTGGACAACGCCGGATCAAGCTATCAGTTTACGTGCAAGGGCAATCGGCATCGCAGTGATTAGCGCTACAGGTAACATCGGTTCAGCACTCAGTCCGTTATTAATCGGCTGGCTGAAAGATCAGACAGGGAGCTTTAATACTGGCCTCTATTTCGTTGCCGGATTACTGGTCATTGGTGCCGCCATTATCTGGATGATCCCAATGAAACATGCGAGACAGAGAGCAACATCATAATTTTCAATAAACAAGGAAAAACTGTCATGATTGAGCCTATCATTGCCAATATTGATATCAGCAAAGACTATGACGAGACTCAAGGCACTGATGATGTGCATTATCAAACATTTGGCCGAATGGCTGCATTTTTTGGTCGTAATATGCAGGCTCATCGCCATGATGGTTTCTTCCAGCTCCATTTTCTGGTCACCGGACATATTGAGTTACAGTTGGATGAACAACACTATTCTGTGCAAGCTCCACTGTTTATCTTAACACCGCCATCTGTTCCTCATGCTTTTTTTACTCAAGATGATAGTGACGGATATGTCCTTACCGTGCGACAGGAACTGATATTACCGCTACTAGAATCACTCTATCCTGTAAATAAAGATGTTCTTGATATTCCAGCTATTTGCTTATCTGTCGCAGATAAACCGGCAGAATTAGATGCGTTTAACCATTATTGGGCGCTAATAGACCGCGAATCATCTAATAACTTTGCTGGACGGGAACAATCACTGGCATTTTTAGCACAAGCATTATTTACTTTGCTATTGCGCAATATTCCTCTTGATGACCATCCGGTTAATGGTGTGCGCGGGGAAATTAAAATATTCCAGCGATTTAACCAACTCATAGACAATTATTATCATCATCACCTTGCCGTACCAGAATATGCTGACAAACTAGGCATTACAGAATCGCGGTTAAAAGATATGTGCCGACGGTTTGCTAACCGGCCCCCTAAAAGATTAATTTTCGATCGCCAGCTACGTGAGGCGAAACGGCTACTGTTATTCAGTGATTGCGCCATATTTGAAATTGCCTATCAGCTTGGGTTCAAAGATCCCGCCTATTTTGCCCGTTTCTTTAATAGATTGGTTGGTTGCTCCCCCAGTTTTTGGCGGGAAAGAAATATTCATGAAAAATAAATGCCAGTGCTGATTATATTAAAACTGACATTTTTTATTTTTATTCTGATTGTGAAGTAAACTTCCTGTGATTAATTTATCGTAAACTTGTTCATTTTTATTGCAAATAATTTTTTCCAGAATTAAAATTCTGAATGTACTAAAACTTTATAATTTACTGAAGTTTCAAGTAATAAGGTGTTGAAAACAAAAATACCTATATACCCTATAAATTTCAAGATGCATCGAAAAGAGGTAATAATATATGAAAAACCCTTACTGTGCAGTAGATGAGTTAGGATTCCCACGTTTTGATGCTACAGACTTCATACGTTATATACCCAATAGATTTCAAGATGCATCGCGACGGCAAGGGAGCGAATCCCCGGGAGCATAGATAACTATGTGACCGGGGTGAGTGAGTGCAGCCAACAAAGAGGCAACTTGAAAGATAACAGGTATAGATGGTTACCCAACAATCCTCGGTATTTAACTGGTAAGAGTTATTTATGGGCATATAAAGCGGCCTATTTGC
Organism: Photorhabdus australis DSM 17609; assembly: GCF_000711895.1. Taxonomy (GTDB): domain Bacteria; phylum Pseudomonadota; class Gammaproteobacteria; order Enterobacterales; family Enterobacteriaceae; genus Photorhabdus; species Photorhabdus australis. The sequence continues at coordinate 66,999 of NZ_JONO01000026.1, read as the reverse complement.
AATATAATAAAAATTTAATAATAAAATATGCTCATCAAGAGAAAATACCTATTTTGTTGCTCGCGGGTGTAGCTGTATCTGAAGCAGGAGGTACACCTGACAGATTCAAAGCCTATGGCGTACTGCAAATGAAACAAATGGCAGATATTTTTCATAGAAATAATAAGACTTCGAACTCCACATCAGTTGGTGTATTAGCAATTCAACTTAGAGCAGCAGCTGAAACATTGGGAATAGATCCATCAACATTAACAACAACACAACAACTACAATTGGCCAACTGCTTATTAACCGACGATTTTAATATTAAAGTTGTCGCTAAACACCTACGAGACTTAATACTTTACGACTACCCAGGAATAAATACAGAAGATTTAAATGATGAACAATTAATTTTAGCAGGTTCCCGTTATAATAGGGGAATAGCCAGAGATAAAAAAGATTTTATTAAATCTATTGACTCTCCAATCGGCTCACGAGAAAGAGAATATAGCGAATACGGAAGGAGAATTTTAGAAAAAAGAAAGACAATAAATCTGATAATGGGAATTTCAGAATGAATAAACTAGCTATAGTTTTAACCATTCTTTACATCCTGCTTTGTATAATAGTCATAGATGGTGCGTCGTTTTTCGAAAAAGAAGATTATATAGATGGTCAAGTCATAAAAAACGTTTGTGATGTTTATCGTGCACTTGTTGTCGATGACATAAGAGGCATTACCGCCCCAATATCCCTGCTATTTATATTCCCATTATTTTACACCGCAGCAAAAAAGAGATTTAAATCGGCTTTTTTTAATGCAGTAACACTTGCTTTACTGGCATATTGGCTATGGCGATTTTTTATTAGATTGATAGTATGCATTTAGAGAAACTCTAAATATTTAGGTAGCGATAGCTAAACGCTACCTAAATGTAAATTAATATACGCGATCTTCACAGATACTATATCCGGATGTCCCGGCGATATAGTGTTTCCAGGTTATATTTTGATAAGAAATTGATAACATTTCCTCTGGTTGATTATCCGCATGAGTTACTGAATGAGGATACAACACACTAAAACTCTTTATCGTGGCCTTGGTAATCATGACTGAATAATATTTTTCCTGAGCACCTATACTTGACGTTCTGTAGAATTCAAAAAGAAGCTCCAGCTCTTCATTCTCTGAGATCGCAATGCCTAATAACGGCGATGATTTATCTATTGGTTTGACAAATCTAACGGGTTGATGATTAACATTTTGCTCTCTGGTAATATCATGTTCAAAAGACAGAACAAATATCTGATCCTCATGACCAATTTGATATTTATTACCAATAGAATCATAAGATGAACACCCAGCAGATATCAGTCCTTGTTTCTTTCCTTTTATCGTAACGTAAATGGAGTTAGCCATCTATATCTACCTTTTTAATTTATACCCGTCATCTTTCAAGTTGCTTCTTTGTTGGCTGCACTCACTCACCCCAGTCACATAGTTATCTATGCTCCTGGGGATTCGCTCCCTTGCCGTCGCGATGCATCTTGAAATCTATTGGGTATAGTTAGTGAAAAATCATATAAAACATCTACTCTTAGGCTGGATATCGTCTTCAGCCATAGACTGAGCATATAATAGTACTTAATTATCGTATCATACACAGATAATTAAGCATTAAAGTACCCATAGATACTTTACATCCCTTTTTTCTTCCTTCCTGTATCACTCCATCAATTTGTACGCAAGGCTGATCGGCGTTGCGACTATTAATTATCTGTCTGAAAAACCAGATAGACTATTTTGATTTTATTCTATATTTCATTATCAAATTATTAGCTCTGAAATTATCTGGGTGATGCCAATGAACAAACTCCAGGCTAAAAACAATACCATGACTTAAATAAAGAAGAAAAAATTATTATGACTGAACCTATCATTTAAATGACAAGTCATGTGACAGTTAGCGTACTATCTGCTTTTTAATTGTGACGACTTTTTGTTATCAACCCATCCAGGATTTAACCATTTTTATTACAAAATCTCTTCCCTGAATTAAAATTCTGAATATACTGGAGCTTACGATTCATTGTAACTATACCCGTTATCTTTCAAGTTGCCTCTTTGTTGGCTGCACTCACCCCGGTCACAGAGTTATCTATGCTCCTGGGGATGCGTTCTCTTGCCGCCGCCCTGCGGCTTGAAATCTATTGGGTATAGTTAATTTTATCAAATAAAAGGAAATAACAGATGAAATCTCCTTACTATACGGTAGATAAATTGGGATCTCCAGGCTCTGATGTGACATATCCCATACTCCATAAATGGCTACCTAATCAACCACTCACTGTACCTGATCAAAGTGATTTAAGGCAATCTGTTCACAAAGCAAAAAAACTTAATAATAAAGTACGCTCACTAAGGTAAAACGCCTATTTTACTACTTATGGAAGTAGAGAAAAGACAATGCATTTAATCATGAGAGTTTCAGAATGAGCAAATTAGCTTTAAATATCATTTATGCCATCTTTTGTACGTTATTTATATATATTATGTCCTATTTAGAAGAAGAATATTACACAAATGGTCGGGATATAAAGGATATCTGTGATACTTATAGAGCACTGCTGGATGATACCCGTGAGCTATTCTCTCCAACGTGTTTACTGGTTATATCACCATTAATTTATGCCACTGTAAAAAAAAGATTTAAATCACTTCCCCTTAATATCATGACATTCGCACTACTCGCATATTGGATATGGCAGTTTTTTATCAGACTAATGATATGTATTTAGAATAATTTCAACCATTCAGGTGGTGACTAGCAAAGACTGCCTGAATATAAACACGATTTTCACCGATATGTCCCCTGATAGCCCAAATTCTTAAATCCGTTTTGTATTCTTTTAGATTTTATCACTATCTATTTTTAGCTTTTTCATTTCAATACTTTTTTGACAAATGTAAATTATTTCAAATTTGCAAATTTATGGTTGATTTCTGCACACACCCTACTTTATGCATTCCTTAACCAAAAATCGAAAAATTTGCATTCATTAAGGGGTAATGAGTATGGTACATATCATTTATTTAACACTCAAAGGTAAGAAACAAGAGCTAATTTCTGCTGGCTGCGGCTCCTCAGCTAGCGGCGATTCTGTCAGATAATACCATCACAGAAGAGGAAACCTGGAGCAACAGAATATTAGGTGGCGCGGGTTTAGCCGCCGGGGTTGTTGAACTTATTGGCGCTGGCGGCCTTTGTCTGGTGCCTGATCCGACAACACTCACTTTAGAGTCGCCTCTATACGGGTAGACAGAATTGAATTAATTGAGCATGAATCGCCTACAAGTTTAAAACCGGGTGGACATACTTTAGCTAAACATGTTGGGTTATCTGAGCAGGATTAGATAAAAATAAATAATTACAATATTTTTAATTCAAAAAATAAACAAGGAAGTTAATCAATAGGAATAATTTATATGTTTCAAAAACTTAGATTGTTTCAGTTACCAGAAGATCACAATAATACAAGAGGCTTCATTTAAAATGACCGGGCAATATCCATTAAGTTTCTAAAATATGTATCAAAAAAAGCTCATGATTTTCTAAACGAGCATACTAAACAAAATGAATAGTTAAAGTATTCCTACATGAAAAAACAAACAAAGAGGTTTAATTCAATGGAAATAGAAATACAAAGAAAATATATAGACGATTTAACGCTTGCTTATTTTCATGAAGATTATCAGCTACCTGGTGAAAAAACGGATGAAATAATGGCTGACTATCTAAACTGTCAATATCCAATAACCCTAATAAGTTTAATAATAGAGATTAATAATTTCATCCGTAATTCTGATGATGTAGAAAAATATTTTCATAGTTTTAATTACGATAAATTTTCTCCTGAATTAAGGTAGTAAATAATTATACATTATACTTCAAAAACGTTATTCAATGAGCTCCATGCCATTTATTAACCAAACTGCAAGAACATTAACAATATATAAATAAATTAAATTTAGATAAAATACAAAATATATCATGTTATTTCCCCTATATTATTATTGGTTAAATAAATTAATATCTTGAATTTATAAATAGATTCCTGCAATATTCACAGTATAATAAATAAATTATTTAAAAAGAAAACCCAAGTATTACGATTTAATTATTAAAGTAACTTGAGGGATTTTTTGGGCATCATTAATTCTGAGTGCACCTGTATCATTTTATGTTAGTTATAAATTGAAAAATAATGGATATCTCACTTGTGACAAAATTTCATGGATGTCACCAACAACCTATGTAAAAAATTTATCATTATGTGAATGAAAATTTTTTTAAATATTCTGTCCTCATGTTTTTTCTATTTAGCTTCTGAATTACAGAGACTTTTTATTATTTTTCATGATGTTAAGTAATGTTTTAAGCACATCAAAACCAATCACAAAACACCATGAAAAAGTTACTCAATTGCGCCAGCAAAAAGCCAATTTACCCCCAGCCGACAATCGTCGAACTAAAGCTGCCTGCCGCACCGCTAAAACAGCCATTTACCAACTCAATCGGCCCCTTCTTTGAAAGTGATGTCGATGATCTCACGGGCGTGAGCCATGGCATCGAAGATACGTTCTTCAAAGAAGCGTACATCATCCTGCGACATTAACACGTTAGAATATATACGCGATAACGGCGAGAACTGGATACCGTAGTGTTTGGCGGTTTCACGGATAATGATGTCGCAGATCTTTACCTTATCGCTGTAGTCCTGGGATCGTTCAAGCGGTTCCTGTTGACAGTGGTACACCAGCGCGGTTGGCATGCCCTGAATCACCAGCGGTAAATCAACGGCTTCAGCCGCTTTGACAAAGACGTTGGAAAGTTGGCGGGTAATGTCAGCGATACGGTCGTAACAGCCCGGATCACGCTCAATCAGTGAGAGGGTTGCCTTGATAGCCGCCAGCCCCAGCGGATAACCGTTGAAAGTACCAGCATGGATCACCTCGCCACGGGTATACAGCTCCATGATGTCGCGACGGCCAACAATGGCAGAAACCGGCATTGCACCGCCACCCAATGCCTTGCCAAAAGTCGCCAAATGCGGAGTAACGCCCAACAATTGCTGTGCACCGCCGAGGCCCAAGCGCACCCCCGTGATAATCTCATCGAAAATTAACACAATATTGTTTTTTTCACACAACACCTTGGCTTTTTCCAGATAACCTTCTCGCGGGAAAATACCACCACCGTTGAGGCAGATAGGTTCCATCAACACAGCGGCGATTTCGCCATGATAGCGCTCAATAGTGTCCGCCAGTACGTCAATGTCATTCCACGGCAGCATAAAGGATTGCTCAGTCATCGAACCCGTCGCTCGTCCATAAGTATCGAGCAAGTCACCCTGGAATTGTTCCGGCACCGGATAGTGAAGATCCTGCTTGTTCCGCCATCCCATGATGTTATCAGCACTGCCGTGGTAATGACCGTGGAAACGGATAAAACGATTTTTGCCGGTAAAGCCACGAGCCAGACGTAACGCATTCTGTACCGCTTCAGTACCACTCAGGCAGAAGCGGACCATCTCAGCACAAGGAATATGCTTCACTATGGTTTCACACACATCCACTTCCAGATCGCAGATATCCACCGACGTGACCTTACCCATATACTGGATCAGCGACTCATTGTAGGCTTCGTTGCGATGGCCGACAAACAACGCACCAAACTTACAGAACAGATCGAGATGTTCATTACCATCCAAATCCCAAATGCGCGAGTTGCGTCCACGGTTGAATGGGATCACCAATGGCCGTTCAGGATCACCGAAGTTGTAATGAGTACCTCCCGGCAAAAGATCGCAGCACTTTTTATAAAACGCTGTTGAACTTTCCAATGACAGTTTTGTTGTTGTGTCCATAAATTGCTTACTCTCCACCTGTGTTTGTGAGGTCAAATTACCGTTGGTATAGCTCGCATCTTTGGATAAGTTAAACGGCACGTACTGTTTAACCGATTCTGGAAGTGTGACGTGCATAAGTTCAAGCAAGGCAATGCGAGTCAGGTAAGCGGCTCCACTCATCAGTAGATGAGCAAGTTCTGCCACCTTACGCTGAGTCACATCCTCCAGTGGCGTGCCCTGCAACCACTCATTCATTGCTCCCATTGCCGATCCGCACCAAATCTGGTAATCCATATGCCGTGTTGCTTCACCGTTTATCGCCCAACGTGATGACTGACCGAGATACCACTGGAACAACAACGCCATTTTTTTCTTTGGCTGCTGCTCCGCCTTTTCAACCACCGCCGGCAAGTTGCAACGCTGGAAATAGGCCACCGTTTCCTGCCAGATATCAGCCAGCGGCTTATGGAAGATCTGTTTTTCCAACAGGGCCACATCCTGCTCCGGGAGCGCATCCAGACTGTCGTACTGTTTATACAACGCGAGAAGCTTCTGGGCGCGTATTGCATACATATTACCCAGTTTCAGCACCTGTACTTTAGCGCCCAACTCAAACATATCTGCCGACGGCACCATTGCCACGTCGCTTATCTGGGCCTTGCCTAACATCTGTTTTACCGCCTCAGAGGTGCCGGCTTCCACACAAGCCTGGTTTATTGAACCAGTCACCACATACGCCGCGCCAAGGGCAAAGGCAGACAGAATAGCGTGGGGGGTCCCCAAACCACCTGCTGCCCCAATCCGCACCTGGAAACCAAGGCAAGACTCGCGCTCAATATCGTCGCGTAGCTGCACTATAGAACGGAAGATGCAGGACAGCACCCCCTGATCAGTATGGCCGCCGGAGTCCCCTTCCACGGTAATGTCATCTGCCATCGGCACCTGACGCGCCAGCTCTGCCTGTGCTGCGGTAATCACCCCCTCAGCCAGAAGTTTTTTCAGGATGTTTTCCGGTGCCGGACGCAAGAAACGCTCAGCAACCTCACGGCGTGATACCTTAGCTATGATGCGATTTTGACGCAGGATGCGACCATTTTGTTGCTGCGCCAGCCCACAAGCTCGGTAGTACACCAACGCCATACTCAGGTTGATATAAGCCGAAGCCTCAATCACCCGGACCTGTTGTTCCATGCACAGTCGCACACAGGCCATTTCCCATTCCGGATTACCGGGAGTGTGAAGGAGGTTGACACCAAATGGCCCGTTAGGTAGATGCTGGCGCAATGTAGTAATCGCCTCAGCAATGCGCGAAATGCTCAGCCCGCCAGCGCCAAATATGCCCAAGATACCTTGCTGGCCCAAAGCAATCACCATCTCTTCTGAGTGAATGCCATTTGCCATCGCACCAGCGTAATAGGCCAGGCGTACACCATATTCCCGACGAAAACTGTCATCCCCCAGATCAACTTCCGTCACCGCTGGTAACGTGCCGAGCACAACCGCCTGCTCGGAGGGAAGTGGCCCACTAGCCGGTAACAACACCACTCCGTCCCCCAATTGCACGACTTGCAGAGCGTGGTCAAGATCATACAAATTGGCGGATTGGTTAACAGATAAACGATGACTCATTTTTTCATGCTCCCTGTGTCAACAACATCGTAGAAGAAGTGGCCGGCAGAGACAGGCGCCGGGTAAAACCTACCCCCAAGTTATCGCACAACCCAATGACGTTACCGCGATAGATGATTTCAGCAATGAAGATCAACGAGATAGCCGTCAAGGTGGTGCTATCCTCCTGGTACTGTGCATCAATCGATTTACAGGTCAGACGATAACGTAGCACGTCGCGCTCACGCTTGACTTCACTACGGAATTTGGCGCTGTGCTGAAAGTTATACAGTGTTTGGGAGACCAAATCGCTCTGCGATTTCAGCCCCAGATAATATAGGTAGAACTGCATCAGTTGTTCACAGCCTTCAACCAATAACGTGGCCGGCATGATCGGATCGTTCTTGAAATGCACTTCGAATACCCAATGTTCAGGATCAATATCCACTTCACCAATCACCTCCCCCAAGCCAAAAGGCCCTCCGGACAGGTCAACATCCAGTACCCGGCTAAGCATGCGTGAGTGTGGAGCAGAAAGTCTGCCAGCGCCTTCAACGGCATATTGCGAGCCAAAACAGGCGGCAATGTCCCCTTGCATCAGGGCGTTAATATGTTGTTCGTCAAAACGTCGGCGCTGACAACGCAGCGGCGGTATGAATGGCTGGGCCAGTTTTGCGGCGGCAAAATACGGCGTAGTATCTATCTGCCTGACTTTGGCGATGTCGCGCATAGTGAAGAAGCCCGAGTTAGCTTCCTGTTTTAACACCAGACGCTCACCGACGTAGCAGTAGTATTCATAGGCAATTAAGACCATGCCTCCAGCGCGCACGCAGGACTTGATATCGACCCGGCCACGCAACACCTCGCCCACCCTCGGCATCTCGCTGTACACTGTGGTCTGGCTGTCTACCGCACGGTAACCCAATTGTCCTTTGAATAGATGGTCGCAACCGATGACAGTGAAAGCCACTATCAGCGCATGGGACGATTCCAGAACGATAAAATCCGGAGTCTTACCATCCACCACATACCAGGCATCAACAGGAATGTCGTATTCCCACTCAATGTAGCAAGGCTCAAGCCGATCCTTAACCGCTGATAACGCGGTAATACGCGAGACAAACAGGTAAGGTGGAGATGGCATGCGGGTACGAACCGGATAACAATCCACCTTGGCATACTCGGCTCCCAGCACATTCGCCACTAAACCGTCAGTCAGTTCAACAATCTGGTGCTCATCGAACAACGGCGCACTGGCAGCGGAAGGAGACTCATTGAGAATGCGATTAAGCAACTGATAATAAGACTGTTCAAGGCGCAGATACTGCAATTGAGTTTGTGCATTGCGCACCAGGTACTTAAGCACGGTAGCCGCAGGGATTATCTGAGTATCAGGGTGCGCCGCGATATTCACCGTGCCGGAGAAACGCGCTAGATTGGTCTCGTTGATGATGAAATCGACCAACGTTTTCTCCCCGGCAGTATAGACTGTGACTTTTAATCCCCCTGTAGCGGGCACTGTGGCTTTTGCCGGCCGGGCGCGTGACCCATCTCTGGGTTCGCGCAGGATCATATGACTGTAAGCGCGGTCAATACCGATATGATTGATCGCCGCACGCCGCAATCCCTGTGCCGGTTGCGGCCAGAACTGTGTTTGCCCTGGCAGGGAAAAATGATCTCCGGCGCTATACGCCAACTGAGTGGATTGTGCATAATCGGGCAGCGCCGGCAGATAACGCTGGGTGAGTTGCAACGCTACCTTGATAATTCCCAACAAACCATTAGCCGCCGACAGATGACCATAGTGCGCCTTCAATGTACCGAGGGTCAGCAGTGCCTGACGCTGCGGCGAGGCATACACCTGGTGTAATGCAGCTAACTCGGTGGCAATCTCATCAGGTCGCCCACCGGCGTAAACTTCAATGTAGTCGATCTGTTGCGCTGTGCAACCCGCTGCCGCCAGCCCCTGCACCGCTGCCGCAATCATCTCCTCTTTATCGATTTTAAACGCCAACTGGCGATCCAACGCATGACCGATTGCCAAACCTTCCACCACGGCATAAATAGGGGTGGACTCACGCAGAGCATCCTGTTCACGCCGCAGCACCACGACACCGCCACCATCTCCCACCGCCTGATTTGCCCGACATGACTGATGATCCCATAGGACATTTTCCACCCCGCCAGCAAAACTACAGCTGGCAACAATCACAGCCTCGACCTGTTGACGAGCAAGCAGGAATTGCGCCAACTCAAAAGCTTTAAACGGTGCACTTTCTTCGCTGTACAACGAAAACACCGGGCCATTCAGGTGCAGATGTGCGGCAATCCGACTCGCTACCACGTTACCAATCCCACCGGTAATGCCTTCAGGATACGGAGTTGGGCATAGGCTATCCTTCAGGATGGTTTGTAATGCCTGCACATCGGTATCAGGTAATTCGATACCATGACTGCGCAGACTATGTTCCAATTGCCAACCAATTTCATTGCGTGCCTGACCACGTAGGCTGCCATAGTCCACCCCACCGGCCACAATCATAGCAATGTTACGTTTACTGCCATCCAGCGCATAACCCGCATCAAGAAAAGCACGCTCGGCCACCGGCAATAAAAACAAGTGGGAAAGCAGATATGGACTGACTACATTCGGTGGTAACTTGAAACGCTTGCAGTCGAACTCAAATTTCTCAATGTAGGAACCAAGTGGCGGTTGTTCTACCCCACGCATCGCCAACACATCAGCTCGCTGTTCGATGCCCTGCCAACGCGTCAGCGGCAATGGATACAGATGCTGTGTCCCCTGTTGTACCACTTGATCCAGGGCATCGGTATCTTCCGTCTGCGCCAAGTGTACGCCCACACCCACCAGAGCCAGAGGCTCGAGCACCAACGGACGCCAAGGTTCGCTTTGTGTAGCACGCAGCCGTGGATGATCTTCACTGATCACCATATGAGCATTGACACCACCGAAGCCAAACGCATTAATCCCAGCGCGCTTTGGTCTACCATTGACAGGCCACGGCTGAGCACTACGGACCACATGTTCCAAACTAATCTGGCTGGCTGGCGTCGTAACCAGTTGCTGAACGCCAAGGGTCGCAGGAATTAAATCGTGCTGCATGGCCAGGATCACCTTCAACAGGCTGCCCATGCCAGACGCTGTCAGCATGTGGCCATTGTTAGCCTTGTTAGCCCCCAACAGTGGCCTCTTTTTTACACCGTTAAAGAAGGCTTCGACCGTAGCTAATTCGATTTGATCACCTACCGGAGTGCCAGTAGCGTGACACTCGAGGTAGTCGATCTCCGGGCTGCTGTTGCGGTAGGCACGTTCCAGCGCCAATCGCTGTCCATTGATGTCTGGAACCAAAATATGCTTAGCACCAGCGTCGTTGGATAAACCAATCGATTCGATTACGCCATAAATTTTGTCATTGTCACGAATGGCATCGGCATAGCGTTTAATCGCCACAATTCCAGCCCCTTCACCGGCTTTCAACCCTTCAGAAGTGCGGTCAAAAGGCACCGAAGCCCCACCGTCCGGGAAAGCCCGCAAAACATTAAACCCTTGGTTAATATAGATATGGTCGGCATGGCAAACAGCACCGGCCAGCATCATCTCTGCCTTGCCGCTGGCAAGGTAATCCGCCGCCATTTTTATCGCGTAAAGCGCCGATGAACAGGCAGCATCCAGAGCATAACTCGGCCCCTGCAAGCCCAATGCCTGAGCAGCGATGGTGGCATTATGTCCACCCGTTATCAGGTTAAGGTCTGAATTCGTCTCTTCCGGCCAAAATTGATCAAAGCCGAAATCAGGACGCCCAATTAATTGCTGGACATAAGGCGTTAATAAACGATGGTAAAACGGGCTCATCAAACGTTTACCGCTGTGCGTCGGCATACCTATGTTACCAATTAACAATCCCGTCTTTTTTAATACAGCTTGCTTATCTCGATATCCACTATCATTCAGCGCTTTTGCCGCCGCATAAATCGTCCATTTAAACAAATTATCCAAAGCAAGTATTTCATTCTCAGGTAACGCATAGCCTTTCGCATCAAAGTGAAAATCGCGAATATGTCCATTTCGGCTATAGTTTATTTTATCAACAGTGCCTGAAATGGGATGATAATAAAGTGCAGGATCGACACCGAGCTCCTTAGCAGACAACGGAGTTGCACTATCATTTTTCAGGCAGAGATTTTCCCAGTACTTTTCAATGGTATCTGCCTCAGGAAACAGACAACCCAACCCCACAATGGCAATATTTTCCATGACAGAGTAACTCCTAAGCATGACAAAATTCTCCTGAGCGCAACGGCGGCGCTCAGATGCATATCAGACTGATTTCGTTTTACCCGGAAAGATTAACTTGTATTTTTTTCCACCTGTTTAGAGTCAGTTTGGGTGAGCAATTCCCTCAACGCAGCCGAGACGGTAAATTTGACATTATGCAAGCGGCTGTAAACATTCCCCATTGCGTTATGTAAAGTAATATCAGCAACCAGCTCCAGGGTGGTTTTGGTATTAATTCGCATAGCGGCATAGAATTCCTCACCAAATGCCAGGGCAGCATATTGTTCAATTTTACCAATTGCACATGGCAAGCCTGCTTCATCAAAGTGTTGCATTAGCCAGAATAAGGGCAATTGCAGAGCGACATCATGAATAAACAGGTTGAAGGAATTAACCGGGAACTGTCCCTGTAATTCAGGCGCTATATTATCCAGTCGGCATTTCAATATCAGATATTGATCATCAATATGGATAACCTGACGTATTCCCTGAAATATGCTGCCGTGGAACAACATACTGCCCTGACGCATATCACCATATAAAGGATACGTTTGAGCAATCTGAGTGTTTAAATCGGTATGCAGCTCTTCGCAGGACGCCACCCGGCGGTGGATAGTGAGGAATAACGTGGCCTGATAGTGCTTGACCATGCCTTTTTCCTGCTGACTAGTGATGGCAATATCTACTGCCAGCCTCTCATCCCCGCGCACATAGCCACAGTTGGGCATCAATACCGCGGTGTAATCACCAGTCTGGGTACCATCAAACACAATCCCCTGCAATACACTGAAATCCACCACATCCTGAAGCTGGTAACCCGGAAAGCGCTCTTCACAGATACGCGTCATCCAGCCGATGGCAGCGGTAGCCGGCAATACCGGGTTGCAGTTGATAACATAGTGATACAGGAATGGATTGGCTTCCAGCGTTAGAAAACGCTTAACTTGCTCCACATCCGGCAGCGATTTCACTCGATGCGTAACCTTGTAGTTTGCACCACCAACAATCACCTGTTTAGACTCGGTATCGGTAAATTCCTTTACAAAATAACGGGTTCCTACGCTAGCAGGAATAATCACCATATCGCGGGCGCTATAGGTGCGCCTTAATGCGTCATTGACCATGCCGCCGTCCCACGGTCCCCAGTTGACAGCACGGATGACCAGACTGCTGTCTCCTTTCAGCGGCAAGTAAGCAAATTTATTCAGAGTTTCATTCGCCATCGCATAGTCGGTTTGCCCGGCATTGCCGAAATAACCAACAACGGATGAAAATAGCACCATATAGCGCAAGCTGGCGATATCCACAACCCGGCACAGGTTTTCTAACCCTTTGATCTTAGCGTCAAACACCGAGCGTAAATCATCCAGCGTTTTCTTCTCAATAAACTTATCCGCCAGGTTGCCTGAACCGTGAATGATACCGGTCACTGGCCCAAATACCTGTTGAGCTTCGGCAATCGCCGCCGCAACTTGCTGCACATCGGTAATATCACAGCGCAGGTAACGGACTTCACCACCAACTTGCACAATTTCTAGCAAAGTTTGGTTAATCTCATCAGCATGTACCAACCCTCTCAACATAGTGTCGATCTTTACCGGTGTGGGCTGGATCTGCTGAGATCGCAGATAAGCGATCGCGGCAGCCTTACGCTCATCGAGCGTAGTGGCACCCTGTGCCCATGTTGGTAAAGGTGCATCTAAATCGGTTCTTCCCAATAAGACAAAACGTGCCTGACTACGTTTAGCCATCTCGATGACACATTGGGCCGTGATGCCGCGTCCTCCGCCGGTCACCACAAAAATGTCTTCACTGCTGACCAAGAATGGCTCATCAACAGGTGCTTTCGTAGCCGGCGTCAGCACCAGCGTCATCCGCTCGCCACTCACACTACGACCAACCTCAGCCAAATCGGTACGACTATCCTGTAACTCTTCAATCAGGATCTGAGCAACCGCTCTCGGTTCCACCCAAACGTCGATGTCGAGAGTGCGACAAAACACGTTTTTCCATTCAATATTCAGTGACTTGGTCAAGCCACTTATCCCGCTGGCAACCACCTCAGACAGCCCATTGTTGCCCGATGTTGACAGTGCACCATCCCCACGGACGACAATAAAGAAGTAACCCACGTGGTTTTCATCACGGTTCAAACTGCTCTGCAAACGCTTAGCCAACAGGAACGTGGTTTCAATCGAGAGATAACCCTGCGCGCTGAATACGTTAGCCAATGTTTTCACGCTCTGCCGTGGCGACTGAAGGTAGATCACACCATCGATCTGCCCCCGCTCCTGTTCAATTTCACTGATTGCCACATCCAATGTGGCTTCATCAGTGCGGTTCAGAGCGTAGTATCTGGTAGTTTTGGCACCGTTTTCATTTCTTGCCATACCCGCTCCCAGAGTCAGTACCGACACCTGCTGGCCCTGCTGTTTCAGCTGCTTAACCACTTCATCGACGGCTGTTTTTCCCTCATCCACCACCAGCCAATGCCGCGACAATGCAAACGCCAGCGGGTAACAGTCCGGGGCTGGTAACGACTGTGATATCACAGTATAACGTGCAACCTGATGTTCAACTGACGCGACCTCTTCGGCAAAAGCAGGCTGAACCGCAGGCATAACGCTCAATCGCGGTTCAGCCAAGACTTTTTTGTGCTGTCGGCCTTTGGCACAGAGGAAGTTGAAGTCACAAAGCCCAGTGTACGCAACGGAGCTTCTACCCCCACCTCCTCTATCGGGACATCACCCAAATTTTTACGACGAATATCGGCAATAATTTCATTGTTCATCTGTTCAAAGAACACAGATATCTTACTGATATTACTCAGTACTTCGATATCAAAAGCTTCCAGATACGTGTTCTTCAGCACATCGTGATAAATGCCGGTGTCTGCGGAAAAAGCATCAAACATCGCGCCGAAAATTTCCAGACGTTTGATTGAATCAATGCCAAGATCAGCCTCCAGATCCATTTCTGCGTCGATCATATCCTGCGGGTAACCAGTTTTGTCGCTGACGATGGCAACCAATTTGTCAATAATTTTTGCCTCGGTAATTTGCTCTAACCGTTTGATTTGTTTTTCCAATTCTGAGTCACCTACGTTGGGTTTAGCCGATGTAACCGGTTGACTCACCACCGGCGCAGAAGGGGTGACAGACATGGCAGGACGCGGCTCGACAATGTCCTTCATAACCGGCGCCTGCGCGACGACAGGGGGAGCCTTAGACGCCACAACGGAAGCCACCGGCTGCGCAACCTGCCCTGACTGGAACAAACTCTGCTGGGTAGCAAAATATCGCTCATGGTTGCAGTGATACAACTCCAGGTTTTTTTCCAACAACTGCACACTTTGCCCCAAACTGGACAACATAGTCGGCAAGTTCTGGTGATCCTGGAACTTTTCCAACAAGGTATATTGCTTGTTCAACAATGAACCCAACAGTTGGATATACTCTTTTTGGTTGGTCTGAAACTGCTCATGCAGTTGGCTCATGACCCGTTGCGCCTGCAACAAACCATCCAAATTGTTATCCTCCACATGCTCATTCAATTGATTATTCTGTTCCATAGGATTGTCTCGTTTCTGAATTGCAACTGATGTGCTTCGTTGTAAGAATGGTGCTGGCCCCTTTGGCAATTCCGTCTGTACCACTGACGCTGATGCCGGCCTGGAGATGACTGGTGCTGCCACAGGAGTACGATTGGCAATGAATCGCTCCACCACAGCGGTGTCACCGTCACGCATCGCGCGCTCGCGCCGTGCCCGATTCTTATCTGACATGAAAAAACCCCCACTGAGCCTGAAAGTCAGATGGTTGGTTTTTTCCTCCGATGGCGGTTGTACACGGGCATGCCGATCCAGAGCATTTAACCTGACTCCCTCTGCCAGTAACCTGGCCTGAGCCCGAGCCAGTTGTAATCTCTCCTCGCCGTTATCACTGGTATTGACCGAAATGATACTGTGCTCCCTGCCATTGAGGATGTCCGCAACCAACTTGCTCAACACTCCTTTTGGCCCAATTTCGACAAACAGTCGGCCACCGCGCTGATAGATGGTTTCAATCATTTCGCGGAATCGCACTGGCATAACCAATTGTTCCGCCAGCAGGCTGGCAATGTTCGCAGGCGACTTACCGTAAGGCACCGCCGTCGCGCTTGAAAACAATGAACACTGAGGTGACTGAAAGTTGATTTGCTTCAGGTATTCACGGAATGGTGCATAAGCCGACTTGATAAATTCAGAGTGAAACGCCGCTGACACGGGTAAAAGGCGACAGTGGATCTGTCTGGCCTTCAGTTCATCATGTAGCTGATGGATCAACGCTGTAGCCCCAGCCAACACCACCTGCGAGGCGGAGTTATCGTTGGCGACGGTAATCTCCGGGTAGCGTTTGAGTATATTTTCACGTTGCTCTGGTGTTAACGACACCGCCAACATTGCCCCAGCATCCGCGTCTGCTCCCTGAGCATCGACAGCAGACGCCGCAGCCATTCCCCGCGCCAATGACACACGGTAAAAATCAGCATTAGACAGCACACCAGCCGCCCATAAAGCGGTAACTTCACCATAGCTGTGGCCGGCAACAAAATCAGGGTTAAAACCACTCTCTTTCAGAATCGCAAAATAGCCGGCACTGATAGCCCCCAATGCCGGTTGAGCATTAGCCGTATCAGTCAGAACAGCGTTTTGTTGTTGCCGCTCAACTTCGGAAAACACCGGAATGGGATAAATCACCTGTGACACCCCCTGGCCGCGCTCGTTGGCCGCTATTGCATCCAAAGCTTCCAGCGCCTGACGCATTTCAGGGTAATCATTAGCAATATCACGGCCCATATTGACATACTGCGATCCCTGCCCCGGGAACAACGCAACCACTTTGCCATCCAGGTTTTTCGCCGAGGGTTGATAGTAAATTCCTAGTGGGTGTTCCCAGCCACTTTCACTCTTTTGTTTTAACTGTTTCACCGCCACCGCCATAAGCTCCGCCGCCTGTGCGCCCGACGTGGCAACAAACAGCAGACGAGCCTGATGAGGTTGCAGTCCGTTAACATCCTGATGAGCAAGGTGTTCGCGTAACACCTGTCCAGCAGACGATGCACGGCCAAAGCGTTCCAGCACCGCCTCACATTGGACCAACAATTGTTCAGGAGTCTCGTCGCAGAACAGCAACGTAGCCGTTTGTCCATTCAAACGATAGGCACCACGCGGCTCCTGCGCGTACTCTTCCAGGATCGCGTGAAAATTGGTTCCGCCAAAACCGAAAGCACTGAGAGCCGCACGACGCGGCACACCGTTGCGAGGTCGTAACCAGGGGCGAGGCTCATTGTTGATATAGAACGGCCCATTATCGCCGGACAACATTTCGTCAGGCTGGCTGACGTTGATCGTGGGAGGTAAAACTTTATGGTACAGGGCAAGCGCCGTTTTAATCATTGATGCTGCCCCCGCTGCACTGCGGGTATGTCCAATTTGTGACTTAATGCTACCTATAGCCACTGATTTTGCTGCGATCTCGTATTCATCAAAAACCATACGCAGGCTTTTTAGTTCTGTGTTATCACCAGTAGCTGTCCCGGTGCCATGCGCCTCGATCAGTTGAATATCCGCTGGAGTAAGTCCGGCACAGGCATAAGCACGCTTGAGTGCTTTTACCTGGCCTTCGTAACGTGGGGCAAAAATGCTTTTTGCTTTACCATCGCTAGATGCTTCAAGCGACTTGATCACCGCATAGATTTTGTCACCATTCAACTCGGCGTCTTTCAGACGTTTCAACACCAACATACCCACACCATCACCGAGCATGATGCCGTCAGAGTCACGATCAAAAGGACGCGACAAGTTGCTTTTCGATAGTGCCGGAGTCTTGCTGAAACAGACAAAAGAGAACGCTGAATTCTCCAGGTTAACTCCCCCCGTCAACACCGCATCGCAGCTACCTGAATTGAGTTCACCGATGGCAGCTTTGATCGCCGCTAAGCTGCTCGCACAGGCAGCATCCACCATGTAGGTCGTTCCACCAAGGTCAAAATGACTGGCGATACGACCACAGGCCACATTACCGAGAAAGCCGGGTAAACAGTCCTCATTCCATTCAAGGCATGAATCATGTACCCGATCAATCACTTCGTCCACAACCTCCTCTGGTAAGCCGGACTTGATCATGATTTTACGCAGATATGGGGTTTGCTGACGGGCCGCCAGCGAGAATAAGGTATTACCATTACCGCCACCACCCAAAATAACGCCGATACGATCTCGGTTCACTCGTTTACTTTTTTGGCCAATTAATCCGGCATCCAGCATTGCCTGTTTGGCCACATATAATGAGAATAATTGGATGGTACTGATTGAATCGATGATAGTCGGTGGAATTTTAAATTCAACCGGATCAAAATCAATGGCAGGAACAAAACCAGCTTTGTGACTATATGTTTTGTCTGCAACCGACGCATCTGGATGATAAAAATCCTCTTTATTCCAATATTCTACCTCTGACACGGTGGTAATATCGGTCAAAGAGTCTCTTTTAGCTATTATATTTTCCCAGAACTCATGCAAATTTGAAGCATTAGGGAAATGGCTAGCCATTCCGATAATAGCAATATCTCCCTGACCTTTCTTACCATACATTGAATATGTCTCAGACATATACTCCTCACGCTTTAAGTGAAATAATCCCATGCACAACAGACATCAATAAATTGCATTAGACACAGTGAATTCACCGCAGTTATTGATACCAGAATGACCTTTCCATGATCGTTTAATAACACATCAAAAATTTCTTACTGCAATATTGTTATATTTCCTGAGACGACAGCAATTACGGCGATCAATGCCACAATAACTGTGATCGGCGTCTCAGAGAATGAATCAAGGGAAATTATAAATATGGTGACGACGATAAACGCCATGAAGATACGGATTAAAAAGTACATTTACCTGTTATCTTTCAAGTTGCCTCTTTGTTGGCTGCACTCACCCAGGTCACATAGTTATCTATGCTCCCGGGGATTCGTTCCCTTGCCATCGCGATGCATTTTGAAATCTATTGGGTATTAACCATTCTCCCAGCGCTTATAAGAATATTATTACTAAGTTTACTCTTATTCTCACGATCATATTTGCTGACAGTCCGCATCGCACAGTCAAAAATAACTTCCGCAGTAACGGAAACAATCGCCACCAGTGAATATAATGCCAGATAACCTGTTGCCCTTAAAAATTGCGGTCATAACACTCTCTTACTTTGCTAATAGATATCCCACACTATACATAAGGCATGTGCGAGTTATATTGGTTTATTTTGTATTTTCCAGGGCAATAAAGCTGACCTTATTTTATGATAATTGATATACATCGGTTTCGCTTAACTTTCAAATCTCAGTAAGAATTAGTTTCTATCAAAAACCAAAGACAATATATCCCCATTAAATCAGTTAAATACAATAATAACCAAACATTAAGAAACTTTTATATCGATAAACAAGAGTAAAAAATGGAAGATAAGACTACAAAAAAATGAAAAATAATATTTTATACCAAATAAAATAAAAACTAAAAAATACAATGAAATAGATAATAAAATCGTAAAAATTACGTTAAAACAAGCTTATCACTAAAAGATGGTCTGGATCACAGTTTAGCGACAAATCTCAACCCTTCAACGAAAAGTACCAGCGAACCTTCCAAAAATCTATTCAAGAAAAGCCATTCTGAGGCTTCAATTAAGAAACACAAAATAAACATTAAATTAACATACCAATGCCAGTATTGATTATATTTATATCAGAACAGGCGCTTTTTATTCAGACTATGAGGTAGACATGAAACCAGAAGATTTTCGCGCCGATAAAAAACGCCCGTTTACCCGTGAAGAGTACCTAAAAAGTCTTCAGGATGGCCGCGAAATTTATATTTATGGTGAACGCGTAAAAGATGTCACCACACATCCTGCATTCCGTAATTCTGCTGCTTCAATCGGTCAGTTATATGACGCACTGCACTCCCCAGAAACTCATGATACTTTATGCTGGAATACCGATACCGGCAGCGGTGGGTATACTCACAAATTCTTCCGCTTTGCCACCTGCGCAGATGAGTTACGTCAGCAACGTGATGCTATCGCTGAATGGTCACGTCAAACTTATGGCTGGATGGGACGCTCGCCTGACTATAAAGCAGCATTCGGCAATGCATTAGGCGCATTTCCTGAATATTATGGTCAGTTCTCTGATAACGCCCGTGTCTGGTATAAACGCATTCAGGAAGCAGGCGTTTACTTTAACCATGCCATCGTTAATCCCCCCATTGATCGCCATAAACCTGCTGATCAGACGCGTGATGTTTACATCCAACTGGAAAAAGAAACGGATGCAGGTATCATCGTCAGCGGCGCAAAAGTGGTAGCAACCAACTCAGCTCTGACTCACTATAATTTTATTGGTTTCGGTTCCGCGCAAATAATGGGAGATAATCCTGATTTCGCCCTGATGTTTGTCGCACCAATGAGTGCTGATGGAGTAAAACTGATTTCCCGCGCCTCCTATGAGCTCGTAGCAGGTGCAACAGGTTCTCCATTCGATTATCCCTTATCCAGTCGCTTTGATGAGAACGATGCGATTCTGGTGATGGATAAGGTACTTATCCCTTGGGAAAATGTCCTGATTTACCGTGATTTTGACCGCGCTCGTAACTGGGCAGTTCAAGCAGGATTCGCAAGTCTATATCCGCTACAGGCTTGTGTACGTCTGGCCGTGAAACTGGATTTTATTACCGCCCTGCTGCAAAGGAGTTTGGAATGTACCGGAGTGATAGAATTCCGGGGTGTTCAAGCTGATTTGGGTGAAGTCGTTGCCTGGCGTAACCTGTTCTGGTCGCTGAGTGATGCAATGTGGGCCGAAGCCAAACCGTGGAAAGGCGGAGCCTATATGCCGGATATTCAAGCGATACAAACTTATCGGGTTATGGCGCCAACGGCTTATACTAAGATTAAGAATATTATTGAAAAAAATGTCACCAGTGGCCTGATTTATCTGCCATCCAGTGTACGTGACATGAATAACCCAGAAATTAACAAATATCTGGCCCGATATGTTCGCGGTTCCAACGGCATAGATCACGTTGAACGAATTAAGATCTTAAAACTGATGTGGGATGCAATTGGCAGTGAATTCGGTGGTCGCCATGAGTTGTATGAAATCAACTACGCTGGCAGCCAGGATGAAATTCGTATGCAATGTCTACGTCATGCCCATGGTTCTGGCAATATGAAAAAAATGATGGATATGGTTGATCGCTGCCTTTCTGATTACGATCAGAACGGCTGGCTCAGACCACACTTATACAACAATAACGATATTAACCAGTTAGATAAGCTGCTGAAAT
Source organism: Photorhabdus australis DSM 17609 (assembly GCF_000711895.1). GTDB lineage: Bacteria > Pseudomonadota > Gammaproteobacteria > Enterobacterales > Enterobacteriaceae > Photorhabdus > Photorhabdus australis. The sequence continues at coordinate 45,811 of NZ_JONO01000026.1, read as the reverse complement.
AACCAGTAGCAGGAGGCCAATTATGTCTGTAGAAAATGAACATCGCCTGCGTTTCAGAGATGCGATGGCGAGCCTGTCAGCAGCGGTGAATATCGTCACCACCGATGGCAATGCCGGATGCTGTGGTATTACTGCCACAGCGGTATGCTCGATCACCGATTCGCCCCCCACTCTGATGGTATGCCTTAACCGTAACAGTGCTATGAATGTCGTTTTTCAGGAAAATGGCCACCTGTGTGTAAATATCTTAAACCACGAGCAAGAATTGATGGCTCGCCACTTTGCGGGTATGACCGGAGTCAGCATGGAAGAACGTTTTCGCTGGAATATTTGGCAGAAAGGGGTGTTAGGCCAACCTGTGCTGACCGGCACCCTCGCCAGTCTTGAAGGTGAAATTGAACAAGTTCAGGAAATAGGTACTCATAATGTGTATCTAGTCCAAATCAAGCATATTACGGTAAGCGAACAAGGACATGGTCTGATCTACTTCAAGCGTAATTTCCGCCCCGTTATGCTGGAAACGGCAGCCGCAGTTTAACCATCTATCCATCAGAAATTTAAACTGTTCCTCCAATATTCAGGCCCTAAACGGCCTGAATAGCTTCATTTCTGGCAGTTAACCATTCTACTAAGCCCTATCATTTTTGATATTCATATGATGAATACATACTGTTAGATTCAATATCAATCTTTATATAGTGTGATCGGCCATCAAGAATATATTTTAACCATATAATAATCTAATTTGATCACGATCAACTAAATAAAGTGCACAGAAAAACAACTTTACCAACACATCATGTTACGAATGTTACTGTACATTTCGAGTGTATTCTAATCAATAATGACTAATCAGAGGCAATCAACAATGAGTAAAACCGCATCCATCGGTTTATTACAACAACCCAAACCGTTCTTTATGATTTTCTTTGTCGAACTTTGGGAGCGATTCGGCTATTACGGCGTACAAGGCATCCTTGCTGTCTACTTTGTACATAAGCTAGGATTTTCCCAAGAACAAGCATTTACCACTTTCGGAGCATTTGCTGCGTTGGTCTATGGCTTGATTGCTATTGGTGGCTATGTCGGTGACCATTTGCTCGGAACCAAACGAACTATTGTATTAGGCGCTATCGTTCTGACAATTGGTTACTTTATGACTGGCCTTTCTATCCTGGAACCTGAATTAATTTTCTATGCATTAGGAACAATTGCCGTTGGTAATGGCCTGTTCAAAGCCAACCCGGCCAGCCTGTTATCTAAATGCTATCCACCCAAAGATCCTCGTCTGGACGGGGCATTTACTCTGTTTTACATGTCAATCAACATCGGCTCACTGTTCTCTCTCGCGATTGCACCAGTCATTGCTGAAAAATTCGGCTATGCCATTACCTACAATATTTGTGGTATTGGTCTGATTATCGCCTTGTTGGTCTATATCCTCTGTCGCAATACGGTTCGCAATATTGGTTCTGAACCGGATCATCAACGAATCAACTATAAAAACCTGTTTCTGGTACTGGCAGGGAGTGTTGCGATGGTTTTCGTCTGTGCATGGCTGATGCACAATGTGAACATTGCGAACATTGTTCTGATTGGGCTGTCTGTCATTATCGTGTTTATCTTCTTCCGTGAAGCATTCAAACAGGATAAAGTTGGCCGAAACAAAATGTTTGTTGCTTTCATTCTGATGCTTCAAGCCATTGTGTTCTTCATTCTATACGCTCAGATGCCAACTTCTCTGAACTTCTTCGCCATCAATAACGTTCACCATCAGTTACTTGGTTTTAATATCAACCCGGTCAGTTTTCAGGCTCTCAACCCATTCTGGATTGTCGTTGCCAGTCCGATACTAGCGGCTCTCTACACACACTGGGGTTCTAAAGGCAAAGACCTGACAATGCCGGCTAAGTTTACAGTTGGTATGTTTCTGTGCTCCTTAGGCTTCCTGACTGCCGCCGCTGCCGGTTTATGGTTTGCTGATGAACAAGGTTTAACTTCACCCTGGTTTATCGTTTTGGTTTATCTGTTCCAAAGCCTTGGTGAATTAATGATTAGTGCTCTTGGTCTGGCAATGGTTGCGGCTCTGGTTCCTCAGTATTTAATGGGTTTTATTCTGGGGATGTGGTATTTAACTCAAGCAACATCATTCTTACTCGGCGGCCATGTGGCAGCTTTTACTGCGGTGCCAGAAGGTATTACTGATCCACTGGAAACATTGCCTGTCTATACCAACGTATTCGGCAAAATTGGTATTGCGACCTTTATTGTCGCCATCATCATGGCAATCACGGTACCGTGGCTGAATCGTATGATGAATGGAAAACAAAAAGCATGATTTGTTTCAAATAAAACCTCGTTAAAGGAGGTTACACCGCTCGTTTAAATATTTTTATTCGAGCGGAGTCATCTACTTTGCCAATAATTTCTCTATTCACAGAAAAATATTAATAACCTTATTTTTAGTAAGCACATGAAATAAAGGTAATTATTTCCTACATTTATTATTAGAAAGCCCTATTATAAATTTTATAATTGTTTTATCTCTGATATTTAAAAAAAATAATAGCGCTGTAATTTTCTGAAACAGTTGGACGAAATTATTTTAATTGCCAGTTAATTCCGTTCAAATCTCATCCAAATATCAGAAATTATATTTTTTGCCTCTTTCCTGACAGGGAATATCCACGATGACAGAGGCACCATGGATGTTTTATTTACCCCACAAATTTAAAAGGAACCAGCATGAATTCACCAATGATCGAACTCCCTGAAGTGCTGAGCAACCAGTGTGGCTTTAATTGCTTGACTGATATTTGCCGCTATTCTTTTAACGAATTCCGTAAGGAAGTCTGCGATCATCTTTCCTGGTCAGAAACTCGTAACTTATATCGTCATGCACAACAGGCACAAAAGGATAATCGACTGTATGAAGCACGCATTATTAAACGTGCTAATCCTCAATTACAAAACGCTGTACATCTTGGCATTACCGTCCCACATGCTGAGTTAAGAAGTTACAATAACGAATTTGGTGATCGCGCTAACCAATATACAGCTCCGGGCGCGGTTTCCTCCATGTTTTCTCCTGCGGCTTATTTGACTGAACTTTATCGTGAAGCACGTAATTTACACACAAGCGACTCTATTTATTGTCTGGATAATCGTCGTCCAGATCTGAAATCTCTTGTCCTTAGCCAGCAAAATATGAATACAGAACTTTCTACGCTTTCTCTGTCCAACGAACTGTTGCTGGAAGGAATTAAAGCTCAGTCTAAGCTGGATAGTTATGCCAAAGTGATGGAAATGTTATCCACTTTCCGTCCTTCCGGTGCTACGCCCTATCATGATGCTTACGAAAATGTACGCAAGGTTATCCAATTACAAGATCCCGGACTGGAACAACTCAGAGCATCACCAGCCCTCGCCGGACTGATGAGTCAGGCTTCTCTGTTGGGAATTAATGCCTCTATCTCGCCTGAGCTGTTTAAAATTCTGACGGAAGAGATTACCGAAACAAATGCTAAAGAACTTTACGAAAAGAATTTTGGCAAAATTGAACCCGCTTCACTGGCAATGCCGGAATATCTTAGAAGTTATTACAATTTAAGTGATGAAGAACTTAGTCAGTTTATTGGCAAGGCATACTATTTCGATGAAAATAAACAGGAATATAATGACAATCAACTCATCACAAAGATAGTTAACAAAGACGGAACAGTTTATATTTATCGAATTACCAGGGAATATACGGTAAATACCAATCAAATAAATGAAGTTAGCTTATTTCCACTTGGCGGTGATAATTATCAGCTAAACTATAATTTCAAAGACTTTTGGAATGTCTCCTATTTATCCATCAGATTAAATGATAAAAAAGAAATTTTGCGAAAAGATGGAGCACCTCAAGTAAACACTGAATATAAAACTAATATTACGCTAAGTAAGTCTGATCTTAATCAACCTTTCGAGATTTATTTAAAACGTGTATTGGTTAATGAGAGTTTCGCCCATACTGCCGCAAGATTTACTGTTGAAGAATATAATCAGCATTCTTTCCTGCTAAAACTAAATAAAGCCATTCGCTTATCCCGTGCCACTAAACTATCTCCAACAATACTGGAAAAGATTATCCTGAGTGTTAATCAGGAACTGGATATTAACGCAGATGTACTAGGAAAAGTCTTTCTAGTTAAACACTATATGCAGCATTACGGTATTAGCGCAGACACTGCGTTGATATTGTGTAATGCGACTATTTCACAACGTGCTTATGATAATCAACCCAGCCAGTTTGATCGTCTGTTCAATACTCCACCGCTGAATGGTCAGTATTTTTCCGCTGAAGGTGAAGAACTTGATTTAACCCCAGATAATGCCAGTGATTGGCGCAAAGCAGTGCTTAAACGTGCATTTAATGTTGATGATATCTCACTCTATCGCCTGTTCCGAATAGCTAATCATGGTAATTTCAGTGGAAAAATTACCAATAATATAGAAAACCTTTCTACTCTCTATCGAGCCCAATTACTAGCCGAAACTCATCAGCTAAGCATTGATGAGTTAGATTTACTACTGGTTGCCACAGGTGAGGGAAAAACTAATTTATCCGAAATCAAAGATAATGAGCTGGCCTCTCTGATCAACAAACTCTATTCTGTTACCGACTGGTTGCATACACGAAAATGGAATGTATATCAGTTATTCGTAATGACAACGACAAGCTATGACAAAACTTTAACACCAGAAATCCATAATTTATTGGATACCGTTTATCATGGTTTGCAATGTTTTGATAAGCAACAAGCAAATTTGCTGGATGCCATGTCTCCTTATATCGCCGCTACCTTACAATTACCTTCAGAGCACATCGCTCATTCTGTACTCCTTTGGGCTGATAAACTGCAACCCGGCGATGGTTCAATAACAGGAGAAAAATTCTGGATCTGGTTACAGGATAAATATATTCCGGGTTCATCAAAAGAATTAGAAATGCAGGAGCATATTGTCCAATATTGTCAGGCATTAGCACAATTAGGGCTGATTTATCATTCTACCGGCCTAAGTGAAAACGCTTTCCGCCTATTTGTAACAAAACCAGAAATATTTGGTTTCCTGAATGAAGCCGCACCTAATCACGATGCACTATCGTTGGTTATGTTGACGCATTTTGCAGATTGGGTTAGCGCACTGAGTGAAAAAGCCTCCACAGTACTGACCGCTTTTAAAAATAAGACATTAACGGCAGAACAATTAGCCAATGCCATGAATCTTGATGCTAATTTATTATTACAAGCGAGTATTCAGGCACAAAACCATCAACAGGTTACTCAAGAGAATGCTTTTTCTCACTGGACCTCTATCGATATTATCCTGCAATGGGTTGGTGTCGCGCATAAATTAAATGTTTCCCCACAGGGCATTTCCGCTTTGGTGGCATTGGATTATATTCAATCGATAAAAAAAACACCGACCTATGCCCAGTGGAAAAGAGCATCAGAGGTATTAACCGCTGGGTTGGATATACAACAGACTGATACTTTACACGCCTTTTTGGATGAATCCCGTAGTGCGGCATTAAGCACCTATTACATCCGTGAAGTCGCCAATGCAACGGCTGCAATTAGAAGCCGTGATGACTTATATCAGTATTTATTGATTGATAATCAAGTTTCCGCTGCAATAAAAACTACCCGAATCTCCGAAGCCATTGCCAGTCTTCAACTGTACATCAACCGGGCGCTGGAAAATGTAGAAACAAATGCCGATTCAGGCGTGATCAGTCGTCAGTTTTTTATCGATTGGGACAAATATAACAAACGTTACAGCACTTGGTCCGGCATATCTCAATTAACTTACTACCCAGAAAATTACATTGACCCAACAATGCGCATCGGGCAAACGAAGATGATGGATACGCTGCTGCAATCCGTCAGCCAGAGTCAATTAAATAGCGATACCGTCGAAGATGCTTTTATGTCCTATCTGACATCGCTTGAACAAGTAGCCAATCTACAAATAGTCAGTGCTTACCACGATAATATCAATAATGATCAGGGGCTGACCTACTTTATCGGACGCAGTGAAACTGATGCCGGGGAATATTATTGGCGCAGTGTCGATCACAGTAAATTTAGTGACGGTAAGTTCGCGGCTAATGCCTGGAGTGAATGGAGTAAAATTGACTGCCCGATTAATCCCTATCAAAGTACTATCCGTCCAGTGATATACAAATCTCGTTTATATCTAATCTGGCTGGAACAAAAAGAGATTGTTAAACAAAAGGAAGGCAGTAATCAAACTGAGGCAGATTATCGTTATGAACTGAAACTAGCACATATCCGTTATGACGGCACCTGGAATACGCCAATTACTTTTGATGTGAATAGCAAAATATCCAATTTAAAGCAACTAGATATTAACAGGAATAAAGCACTTGGTCTCTATTGTGCAAATAACCAAGAAGAAGAGACCTTGCTAGTATTGCTTTATTGCACAGAACAAAAACCAGATGATTACAAAAAAACTGACTTGATAGAGGGAATGCATATTTTCTCTGATATGGTATATAAAGACTTGGATAAGTCTAATCATCAAAGTAAAAGTTACTTAAATAATGTCTATAAACAGTTTGATACCCATAGTATTAAAAGGGTAAATAACAGATATACAGAGAATTATGAAATCCCTTCATCGGTAAATAATAACAAAAACTATGACTGGGGAGATTATTACATCAGCTATGTATATGGCGGTAATATTCCGATTATCAGTTATAAAATCATATCAAGTAATTTAAAAATCAATATCTCACCCAGCCTAATAATAGCTTATGGTGGATTTTATGAACAACAAAAACATCAATGTAACTTGATGAAGAAATACGGAAAACTAGGTGATAAATTTATTATTTATACAGATTTAGGAGTCAATAAGGACTCGTCATCAAATAAACGGATGTTTTATCCTGTCTACCAATATAGTGGAAATACCAGTGCTCTAAAGGATGGACGATTGCTGTTCTATCGGAATAGTACTTCATACTTGGTATTTGCAGATGATAATAGAACATTTACCTTAGGTAAAGAAACCACAAGCTATAATGATTATATTATAGACCCATCGAACAAACTGCATAATATAAAAAAATATACTATGTTTGACTGGGTAACATTTGGGCAGGTGGGAATAGCCACCGATATTCAGGGACCAATAGATATCAACACGGCAATTTCCCCAGCAAAAGTTCAGGTAATAGTGAAAGCAGGCAGCAAAGAACAAACTTTTACAGCAGATAAAAATGTTTCCACTCAACCATCACCTAGCTTCGAAGGAATGTATTATCAGTTTAATACTCTTGAAATAGATGGTTCAGGTCTGAATTTTATTAATAATTCAGCCAGTATCGATGTCACCTTTACAGCCTTTGCTGAAGACGGTCGTAAGTTGGGATGGGAAAGTTTTAATATTCCTGTCACCCGTAAGGTTGATGCCGCCAATGCTATGGCCCTTCACCATGACGAAAATGGTGCTCAATATATGCAATGGGGAATATATCGTACTCGCCTGAATACCTTGTTTGCCCGTCAATTAGTTAACCGTGCTACCACTGGAATTGATACGATTCTGAGTATGGAAACTCAAAATATTCAGGAGCCGCAATTAGGTAAGGGGTTCTATGCTACATTTGTGATGCCGCCCTATAATCCATCGATTCATGGTGATGAACGCTGGTTTAAGCTTTATATCAAACATGTTGTTGATGATAACTCCCATATTATCTACTCAGGTCAGTTAGGAGACACAAGTGTAAGCACTACGTTATTTATTCCTCTTGATGATGTTTCGTTACATGCAGATTTTCACGCCAAAGTCTATATGACTTTTAAGAAGTCACCATCAGATGGAAATTGGAGCGGGCCTCACTTTGTTAGAGATGATAAGGGGATCGTCACAATAAACCCCGAATCTATTTTGACCAATTTTGAGAGCGTCAATATCCTAAAGGATATTAGCAGCGAACCTATGGATTTCAGCGGCTCTAACAGCCTCTATTTCTGGGAACTGTTCTACTACACCCCAATGCTGGTTGCTCAGCGTTTGCTACATGAACAAAACTTCGATGAAGCTAACCGTTGGCTGAAATATGTCTGGAGTCCGTCTGGTTATATTGTGCATGGTCAAATTCAAAATTATCAATGGAATGTCCGTCCGTTATTGGAAAATACCAGTTGGAACAGTGATCCACTGGATTCCGTCGATCCTGATGCAGTGGCACAACACGATCCCATGCATTACAAAGTTTCGACCTTTATGCGCACGCTTGATCTGTTGATAACTCGTGGAGATTACTCCTATCGCCAGCTGGAACGGGATACGCTCAACGAAGCCAAAATGTGGTACATGCAGGCGCTGCACCTGTTAGGTGATAAACCTTATCTGCCACTCAGCTCAATCTGGAGCGATCCGCGCCTGGATAAGGCGGCTGATGTTACCACACAACAAACCTACTCCCGTTCAATAGTCGCCCTGCGACAAGGTGCACCTGTACCATTATTACGCACTGCTAACAGCCTGACCGATCTTTTCCTACCACAAACTAATGAAGTGATGATGAACTACTGGCAAACATTAGAACAACGGCTGTACAACCTACGCCATAATCTCTCTATCGACGGTCAGCCGTTGTATTTGCCAATCTATGCCACACCGACAGATCCTAAAGCATTGCTCAGCGCCGCTGTTGCCAATTGTCAGGGTGGCGGCAATCTTCCTCAGGTGTCTATATCGCTATGGCGTTTCCCTCACATGTTAGAAAACGCCCGCAGTATGGTCAGTCAACTCACCCAGTTTGGTTCCACGTTACAAAATATTATCGAACGTCAGGATGCAGAAGCACTCAATGCATTACTGCAAAATCAGGCAGCCGAATTGATATTGACTAACTTAAGCATTCAGGACAAAACCATTGAAGAATTGGATGCCGAAAAAGTTGTGCTGGAAAAAGCTCGTGCCGGAGCACAATCACGTTTTGACAGCTACAGTAAGTTGTACGACGAAAACATTAATACGGGTGAAGATCGCGCTATGACGCTACGCGCTAACGCAGCCGGTCTCACCACCGCTGTTCAGGCATCACGTCTGGCAAGCGCCGCCGCTGATCTAATACCTAACATTTTCGGTTTAGCCGGTGGCGGTAGTCGTTGGGGAGCCATTGCCGAAGCGACAGGCTACGTGATGGAATTTTCCGCTAATGTCATGAATACCGAAGCGGATAAAATTACCCAGTCTGAAACCTACCGTCGTCGCCGTCAGGAATGGGAAATTCAGCGTAATAATGCCGAAACAGAGATAAAGCAAATCGATGCTCAACTTAAGTCACTAACAATACGTCGTGAAGCCGCCGTATTACAGAAAACTAACCTAAAAACGCAGCAGGAGCAGACCCAGGCACAGCTGGCCTTCTTGCAACGTAAATTTAGCAATCAGGCGTTGTATAACTGGCTGCGTGGTCGGTTGGCCGCTATTTACTTCCAGTTCTACGATTTGGCTGTAGCCCGTTGTTTGATGGCTGAGCTGGCTTATCACTGGGAGACTAACGATACTTCTGCGCATTTTATTAAACCTGGAGCCTGGCAAGGTACTTATGCCGGTTTGCTTGCCGGTGAAACATTGATGCTGAGTCTGGCACAAATGGAAGATGCCCATTTGAAACGGGATCAACGTGCTCTGGAAGTAGAACGTACCGTTTCACTAGCTGAAGTCTATGCCGGATTATCCAACGATAAATTCAATCTTGCGAAGAAAATCTCAGAATTAGTGACTAAAGGCTCAGGCAGTGCAGGCAACGGCGGTAATCAGCTGGCGTTTGGTACAGGTACAGATACCAAAACCTCACTACAAGCGTCCATTTCATTATCAGATCTGAACATTCGTAACGATTACCCGGCATCCATTGGTAAGACCCGTCGCATCAAACAGATCAGTGTCTCTCTGCCAACGTTGTTGGGACCATATCAGGATGTACAGGCGATTTTGTCTTACAGTGGCGATACCACCGGGTTAGCCAAAGGCTGTAAAGCGCTAGCAATTTCTCATGGAACAAATGACAGTGGTCAATTCCAGCTCGATTTCAACGATGGTAAATTCCTACCGTTTGAAGGAATAGCTGTTGATGATAAGGGCACACTGACATTGAGCTTCCCGAACGCAACCAGTAAACAGCAAACCATGTTACAAACGCTAAACGATATCATTCTGCATATTCGTTACACTATTCTTAAATAACTATTTAGCATCATACTAAAGCAGGCCCCAAAAACGGGGCCTGCAAACAGTCAGAATTATTCCCTTTCTCATGATTCCCGCAGCCTATTACAAAATATTAATCATCTCATTTCGTAAAGCCTCATTCAGAACAAAAGCAATTATTTCATTTTCTTATGATAAATAAGAACAACTATTGTTCATGAAATTATAAATTTTGTTATTGCATAACAACGGCTGTTTAAATAAACAATAAGGTAATAACGTCACGAAATAGTTAATAATTAAATGATTTCTTTTTATTTGTCAGTTAATTTCAATTTGTTTCAAATCATTATCAGACGTTATATCTGCTGCCTTATTTTGATGAATATAAATAACCTTTTTATTGTATCCATGATATCCAAGGCAGCATAAGTGTTTTATTTATTTAATATTTAAAAGGAATAAAGATGAATACACTCACGCCCGAACTCGAAAAAGCATTAAAAGATAATGGCTTTAATTCTCCAATAGACATTTGTCACCTCTCTTTTGACGAATTCCTCCACAAAATGAACGGCAAGCTCTCTTGGTCAAAGACCCTCAGCTTATATCTTGATGCACAACAAGATAATCGATTACATGAAGCACGTATTCTCAAACGCGCTAATCCTCAGTTACAAAATGCTATACATCTTGCTCTCACAATCCCCCACGCTGATCTGCAAGGTTATAACAGTAAATTTGGTGGTAGGGCCAATCAATATGTCGCGCCAGGAGCAGTATCCTCCATGTTTTCTCCCGCAGCTTATTTAACTGAACTTTATCGTCAGGCGCAAGATTTACATGTGCAAAATTCTATTTATCATCTGGATACACGTCGCCCGGATCTAAAATCACTGACGCTCAGCCAGAAAAATATGGATGATGAAATTTCTACCCTTTCTCTGTCTAATAAGGTGTTGCTGGCAGGAATTAAGACTCTACCCGGGTTGGAAAACCAGACTAAAGTAATGCAAGAATTATCAACCTTCCGCCTTGCCGGCTCAATGCCATATCACGATGCTTATGAAAATATACGTAAGGTTATTCAGTTACAGGCACCAATATTAAACCCATTTAATACATTCCCAGAAACCCCAATTACCAGGCTGATATATCAAACCTCCCTGCTCGAGATGAATGCTTCTGTCTCTCCTGATTTATTTAATATTCTAACAATCAAAGCGACAGAAAATAATGTTCAAGACCTTTATCAACTGAGCTTTGGTGATATTTCCCCCGCCATAATGGTCAAGCCAGAACAATTGAAAAATTATTATCATTTGACGGATCAAGAAACTGAACAATTTATTAAACAGGAAGAGATTGCTCGAGTACATCAGTTGATGAATGATGAAGGCTGTGATCAACCAGCTCAATATTATCTACTGAGACTCAATAAGATTATTCGCCTATCTCGAATAACAAAACTCTCCCCAGCAATCCTTAAAAACATTATCTCTGGCAGTATTCATACATCTCAACCTACAGAACTTGAAGATGAAGATATTTATGACATCATAGAAGTTCCTGCCCTTCCCCCATACAATGAATTTCGTGACGAGCCGGATATTAATGCAGAGACATTAAAGAAATCCTTTCGAATTAAATATTATATGCAACGTTACAGTATTGATGCTGAAACTGCATTGATACTGTGCAAAATCCCAATTTCAGAAGAAGCTCGTGCAACAGATTCTTCTCACCTCAATTTGGCCAAATCGCTGGCAGATATCCATCAGTTAACTATTAATGAACTGGATTTACTGCTGGCTGCTATCGGTGAAGAAACAAACAACCTATCTGGGATCAGTGATAGCCATCTGGCTGCTCTGATTGACAAACTTTATACCGTTACCGAATGGTTGCGTACACGAAAATGGAACGTGTATCAGCTGTTTGTCATGACTACCACCAGCTATGACAAAACGATAACACCCGAAATCCAAAATCTACTTGATACTGTCTACAATGGCTTGCAAGGCTTTAATAATGATGAAAGTAAGCCAGGCCAACTGTTGGCAGCTCTATCTCCTTATGTCGCTGCTGCTCTGCAATTGCCATCTGAGAACATCACTCACCATGTGCTCACCTGGGCAGATCAACTAAAACCTGGCGATGGCACAATGACAGCAGAAAAATTCTGGGGATGGTTGCAAGCTCAACATAATTCAGAACCACCGCCACTCTCTGTAACACCAGAACACGTTGCCCAATATTGCCAATGCCTGGCACAGCTGGCGCTGATTTATCACTCCACTGACCTCAGCGAAAACACTCTACGTCTGTTTGTGACAAAACCACAACTCTTTGACATAACAGCATTAACCCATAATGCATTATCTCTGATAATGCTGACGCGTTTTACTGACTGGGTTAACTCTCTGGATGAAAAAGCTTCCTCCGTGCTAACAGCCTTCGAAGGCAAAACATTGACGGCGGAGCAACTGGCCAATGCTATGGATCTTGATGAAAATCTGCTATTGCAAGCCAGTCAGCAAGTGCAAAATGATTTCTCCAACTGGGCACATATCGATACCCTCCAGCAATGGGTTGGCGTCGCACGTCAATTAAACATCTCCCCCCAGGAAGTTTCGACACTGGCACAACTACTCACCGCAGAATCTGCCCCGACCTACGCTCAATGGGAAAACGTGGCTGCGATATTAACCGCTGGGCTGAATACTCAAAAGACCAATGCCTTACATGCTTTTCTGGGTGAGTCCCGTAGTACGGCTTTGAGCGAGTACTATATCCGTAAGGTCGCCAACATAAATGCAAAAATTAAAAACCGTGATGACCTGTATCAGTATTTATTAATTGATAATCAGGTTTCCTCCTCTATCAAAACTACGCCGATCTCGGAAGCCATCGCCAGTATCCAACTGTATATCAACCGGGCATTGAAAAATATGGAAGGAGATACCGTCACAAACGTCACTTGCCGTCCATTCTTTACCGACTGGGATAAATACAATAAACGCTATAGCACCTGGGCCAGCGTATCGAAACTCGCTTATTACCCTGAAAATTACATCGATCCGACGATACGTATCGGGCAAACAAAAATGATGGATACTCTGCTGCAATCCGTCAGTCAAAGCCAATTAAATACCGATACCGTAGAAAATGCTTTTATGTCTTATCTGACGTCGTTTGAACAGGTCGCTAATTTGGAAGTCGTTAGTGCCTATCACGACAATATTAATATTGATCAAGGACTCACCTATTTTATCGGACACAGTAAAACAGAAATTAATCAATATTACTGGCGTAGCGTGGATCACAATAAATTCAGCGATGGTAAATTCTCACCTAATGCCTGGAGTGAGTGGCACAAAATTGATTGCCCAATAAATCCTTATAACAGCACTATTCGTCCAGTCATATACCAATCCCGCCTGTATTTGATCTGGCTGGAGCAAAAGAAGATTGCCAAGCAAGCAGACGATAAACATCAAACTGTCGAAGACTATTATTACGAACTGAAACTGGCACATATTCGTTATGACACCACCTGGAGTACGCAAATAACCTTTGATGTGAATGACAAAATATCTGCTGTTTTTAGAACATTAACACCGTTAGAACAAGTGAACACATCGGTATTATTGGAGCAATTGATCAAGTACCAAAAACAGCTAGAGGAGAGACTGAAGCAGCAGCAGGAATATGAAGAGCAGCTAAAACCATTCCTACCATTGCAACCGATAAGTCCACCAGAACTTGTGGAACCACTGGAGTCATCAGATCTATTAGAGGCGCTACTAAAACAACGAAAGGAACAACTGAGGCTATGGGAAAAAAATTTGATAGAACAAGGGCAATCAACGACGGAAATAAGCATACTGAAAAAACAAAAAGAATTGAATCAACAGGAGATACAAAAACAACAATATCTGCTAGAGCAAAAACCAGGATTCTATTGTGCCAGTTATCAAGATAATAAACTGCTGGTAATTTTCTATCAAAAACAGGAGACAATGAATAAATACACAATAGATGAACCAATAACAGGACTGAATATCACCTCAAATATGTTATCTGAAGATATCAATCTCGGAGATTATATAATTAATATTCGCCAACAGTTTGATACCGGAGCTGGAGTCAATAATGTTATAAAAGTGAATAACTCGTATGAAATCTTATCATCAACAAGGACTAATAACGCTAATATCTTAGCGCTTTACCATGATACAAACGGGGCACAGTATATACAGTGGGGAGTTTATCGCATTCGCCTTAATACCCTATTCGCCCGTCAATTGGTTAGCCGGGCCACTGCCGGAATTGACACTATTTTAAGTATAGAAACTCAAAATATTCAGGAGCCGCAGTTAGGTAAGGGTTTCTATGCTACGTTTGTGATCCCCCCCTATAATCCATCGATTCATGGTGAGCGTTGGTTTAAACTTCATGTCAGATATCCTGCTGGTGATAGTCCATATACTATTTACTCAGGTCAATTAGAAGATACCAGTGTCAGTACCACATTATTTATCCCGCTGATCACCGATCCTTATGCTCTTCCAAATCCTGATTATCATGTCAGAGTTAATATGACCTTCAAGAAAGTCCGGGAAGATTCATATAATTACCGACCCGGTTCTCTCTTTATTAAAAACCATCAAGAGAAAGTATTCGTAAAACTTAATTCTAATCTAGAACATTTCCAGAGCGTCAATGTTCTGAGTGATGTTAACAGTGAACCCATGGATTTCAGCGGTGCTAACAGTCTCTATTTTTGGGAATTGTTCTACTATACCCCAATGTTAATTGCTCAGCGTTTGCTAAACGAACAAAACTTCGATGAAGCTAATCGTTGGCTGAAATATATCTGGAGTCCATCTGGTTATATTAAACATGGTCAGATTCAACACTACCGCTGGAATGTACGTCCACTACTGGAAGACACCAGCTGGAACGATGATCCCTTAACATCGGTCGATCCTGATGCGGTAGCACAACATGATCCAATGCACTACAAAGTTGCTACTTTCATGCGTACCCTTGATTTGTTGATAGCACGTGGAGATTACGCCTATCGGCAGCTGGAACGGGAAACGCTCAACGAAGCTAAAATGTGGTATATGCAAGCATTGCATTTGTTAGGTGATAAACCGTATCTATCGTTCAGTTCAGTGTGGAATCAACCAAGTCTGGGTGATGCCGCCAAAACCGAAAAACAAAAAGAGCACTCCAGTGCAATAGTCGCCTTACGGCAAGGTAATGTTGAGTTACACAACAACCCAACAGATCTTTTCCTGCCACAGGTTAATGAAGTGATGCTGAGCTACTGGCAGACACTAGAACAACGACTGTACAATCTGCGCCATAATTTCTCCATTGATGGTCAGCCATTGCATCTACCGATCTATGCCACACCAGAAGATCCTAAAACATTACTCAGCGCTGCTGTCGCCAACTCACAAGATAGCGGAAATCTGCCATCTGAATTTATACCGTTGTGGCACTTCCCTCAGATGCTGGAAAACGCCCGCAGCATGGTAAGCCAGCTAACACAATTCGGCTCCACATTACAAAATATTATCGAACGTCAGGATGCAGAAGCATTCAATAGCCTTCTGCAAAATCAGGCAAAAGAGCTGCTATTAACAACTCTGAGCATACAGGACAAAACTATTGAAGAGCTGGATGCTGAAAAAACCGTGCTGGAAAAAATTAAAGACGGAGCGCAAGCACGCTTTGATAGCTACAAAAAGTTATACGATGAGAATATCAACGCCGGTGAAAACCGAGTGATAGCGTTGCATGCCTCCATTGCCGGCCTAAGCACAGCCCTTCAAACATCGCGTCTGGCAGGTGCCGCTCTGGATCTCGCACCTAACATTTTCGGTTTCGCTGATGGGGGTAGCCGTTGGGGAGCGATTGCCGAAGCTACAGGTCATGTCATGGAGTTTTCCGCCAATGTCATGAATACAGAAGCGGATAAAATTAGCCAATCCGAAGCCTACCGTCGTCGCCGTCAGGAATGGGAAATCCAGCGGAATAATGCCGAAGCAGAGATAAAACAAATCAATTCTCAACTCAGTTCGCTAGCGATACGCCGTGAAGCTGCAGTATTGCAAAAAACTAGCCTAAAAACACAACAGGAACAAACCCAGGCACAACTGGCTTTCTTACAACGCAAATTCAGCAATCAGGCGCTGTATAACTGGTTACGTGGTCGGCTGTCCGCTATTTACTTCCAATTCTATGATTTGGCAGTAGCTCGTTGTTTGATGGCAGAAATGGCCTACCGTTGGGAGACTAATGATACTTCTACCCGCTTTATTAAGCCCGGAGCCTGGCAGGGAACACATGCCGGTTTGCTTACAGGTGAGACCTTGATGCTGAATCTGGCACAAATGGAAGATGCATATTTGAAGTGGGATCAACGCGCTCTGGAAGTAGAACGTACTATCTCATTGACACAAGTCTATGAAGCACTGCCAGAACAACCGTTTAATCTGGCAACACGTATTTCTACTCTGCTGGCAGGTACAGTCGAATCACCTGGCGATGACAGTCATCCTGTCACGCTGAAAAACAACCAACTACGCACCACAATCTCTCTGGCAAGTTTATCACTACATAATGACTATCCAGAGGATAACGGCATAAGCAACATCCGACGTATTAAACAGCTCAGTGTTACCCTACCAGCCCTGTTAGGGCCATACCAAGATGTACAGGCAATTCTATCCTACAATGGAGATACCGCCAGATTAGCCAAAGGATGTCAGGCTCTGGCTGTTTCTCATGGAATCAATGACAATGGTCAATTCCAATTAGATTTCAACAATGGAAAATACCTGCCATTTGAAGGGCTCGCCATTAATGATACAGGTACATTGACGCTGAGTTTTCCGAATGCGATGGGGAAACAGAAAATTATATTGCAGACATTAAGCGATATCATTTTGCATATTCGCTATACCATTCGCCAATAACCCACTCAACTCAATGCTAAAACAGGCCCCCAATGGGGCCTGTATCTTTTTGATAAATCAATATTACAAAATATATTCCATCGCTTATAAATTACATCCCATGATTCCTTTTTGACCACCTCACATTTTCCACAGCTCATTACAAAATATTAATCATCTTCTTTTTCATAATAGACCATGTGCAACAAAAGCAATTATTTCATTTCGTTATTGTTGATTAATTACATTACTTTAGATGCAATTATAAATTTTGTTATTGCATCATAACGGCCATTTAAAGAAATAATAGATAATAACGTCATGAAATAGTTGAATGGTATTCTTTATTTTCCCTCGACATTCAATCTATTCAGCCGGCTATCAAACGTTGTATTTGCCGCCTCTTTTAATGGATTTAAATAACTTTTTTCATTGTATCCACGATAAACCAGGCCCCATAAGTGTTTTATTTACGTAATATTTAAAAGGAATAAATATGAATACACTCACACCTGAATACCAACGAGCATTAGGAGAAAGCTTTACTTCTCTGACCGATATCTGTCATCTCTCTTTTGATGAACTCCGCCAAAAGGTACGGGGCAAACTTTCGTGGTCACAAACCCTCAGCTTATATCTTGATGCAAAACAGGTGCAAAAAGATAATCGACTGCATGAAGCACGTATTCTGAAACGCGCTAATCCTCAGTTAAAAAATGCGATACAATTTGCCCTAACCAACCCGCACGCTGACCAACAAAGTTATGACAGTAAATTTGGCAACCGCGCCGGCCAATATGCAGCACCAGGCTCTATTTCTTCCATGTTCTCTCCCGCTGCTTACCTGACTGAACTTTACCGTCAAGCACGCGATTTACATGCGAGCAATTCTAATTATCATCTGGATACCCGCCGCCCAGATCTACAGTTACTAACGCTCAGCCAGAAAAATATGGATACTGAAATATCCACACTTTCTCTGTCCAATAACGTGTTGCTCGAAAGTATTATTAGCAATCAGGGTGGACGTGGTGGCTATGCTGAAATAATGGAAAAATTATCAATCTTCCGTTCTGCTGGATCACTGCCATATCACGATGCTTATGAAAACGTGCGTAAAATTATTCAGTTACAAGCCCCAGTATTTGAACAATCCAGTACATCACCGAAAACAACCATCGCCAAACTTATGTATCAAATCTCTCTATTGGAGATTAATTCATCTGTTTCACCTGAACTGTTTAATATCCTGACAGAAGAAATTACCGAAACCAATGCAAAGAATCTTTATAATAAGAATTTTAATAATATTAGCCCTTCCCTGATAGAAAATCCGGAATATCTGAGAAATTATTATAATCTGACTGATGAAGAACTTAGTCATTTAACTAAATTAAATATTATATTAACGACAAAAAAAATAAAAAACATAAAACCTTCTATCGAAGAATATGATTATCTTCTTTTGTTGAAACTGAATAAATTCATTCGTCTGACCAAAGCGACAAGCCTGCCACTAACAGTATTGATAGAAATTACCCTTAATACCAATCCAGAACTAAATATCAATGCAGAAGTATTAAAGAAAGTCTTTCGTGTAAAATACTATATGCATCGTTATGGTATTGATGCTGAAACTGCACTAATACTGTGTAAAGCCCCCATTTCACAACGTGATGATAATAACATCCCCAGCCAATTTGATCGTTTGTTTAATACTCCAAAACTGAATGGACAAAACTTCTCTACCGAGAATAAGGAAATTGATTTAAATCCAAATAATACCAACGATTGGAAAAAAACTGCCCTGAAACGTGCTTTTAATGTCGATGATATCTCACTCTATCGCTTACTAAAGATCGTCAATGGTGGTAGCACAAAGAGAAAAATTATCCATAATAATATAGAGAATCTTTCTCATCTCTATCTAGCCAAATTACTGGCAGATATTCATCAGTTGACTATTGATGAATTAGGTTTATTGCTAATTGCTACAGATGAAGGGGAAACCAACTTATTCAAAATCACAGATAATGAGCTGGCCTTATTAATTAACAAACTCTATGAAGTTACCGAATGGCTGCGTACACAGAAGCTGAGTGTATATCAGTTGTTCATCATGACCACTAATGGTTATGATAAAACCCTTATCCCAGAAATATACAACTTGCTGGATACTGTATATAACGGCTTACAAGATTTTGATAAGAAAGCAGAGAAAACCAAAAAAAACCTGCTGGAAGCGATTTCTCCTTATATCGCCGCCGCTTTGCAATTACCGTCTGAACATGCAGCACATGCTATCCTCACCTGGGCGGATAAATTAGAACCCGGCAAAGGAAAAATGACAGCTGAGAAATTATGGAGCTGGTTACGGGCAAACCCTGTTACAACTCAATCAGAATTCCAGAAACAGGCTGAACCCGTTATTCAATATTGCCAATGCCTGGCACAACTGGCACTGATCTACCGTTTCATGGGTCTTAGCGAAAACGCTTTCCATCTGTTTGTAACAAAACCGCAAATCTTTAGCACTACAGCCGAGACGGAATCAGCACCTAATGCATTATCATTGATAATGATGACACGCTTTGCCGATTGGATTAATTCACTGGGTAAAAAAGCCTCTTTTGTCCTGACCGAACTTGAAAAAGGAACATTAACGGCAAAACAGCTGGCTAACGCCATGAACCTTGATAAAAATCTGCTATTACAAGCCAGTACCCTGGAACAAAAACATAATCCATTAATTTCACTAGCTACCAATGAAATGCAGACAGGCAACCTCTTCATCAATTGGGAATCTATCAATGCTACTCTGCAATGGGTTGACATAGCGCATCAATTACACGTCTCTCCAGAGAATATTTCAGAATTGGCAGAATTACTCACCAATAACCTTTCCGCTGCTTATAACAAATGGGAAAACATAGCTACGGCATTAACCGCTGGTTTAGATAGCCAAAAAACCAATACTCTGCATGCATTTCTGGAGGAATCCCGCAGTACTGCATTAAGCGAGTACTATATCCGCAACATCGTCAACAAAAACCCTGCAATTAAAAACCGCGATGACCTATATCAGTACTTATTGATTGATAACCAAGTTTCCGCCGCTATTAAAACCACGAGAATTGCTGAGGCGATTGCTAGCATCCAACTGTATATTAACCGGGCATTGAAAAATATAGAGGAAAACGCCATCTCGAATGTGGCCAGTCGTCAATTCTTTACCGACTGGGATAAATATAATAAACGCTACAGCACTTGGGCCAGCGTATCGAAACTCGCTTATTACCCTGAAAATTACATTGATCCGACCATGCGTATCGGACAAACAAAAATGATGGATACATTGCTGCAATCTGTCAGCCAAAGTCAATTAAATACCGATATGGTAGAAGATGCCTTTAATTCTTATTTAACGTCATTCGAACAAGTGGCTAATCTGGAAATCGTCAGCGCCTACCACGACAATATTAATAGTGATCAAGGACTCACCTATTTTATCGGACACAGTAAAACAGAAGTTAATCAATATTACTGGCGTAGCATAGATCACAATAAATTCAGCAACGGTAAATTCGCCGCTAATGCCTGGAGTGAATGGTACAAAATTGATTGTCCAATTCATCCTTATCAGGACACTATCCGCCCGGTAGTTTACCAATCCCGCCTGTATATAACCTGGCTGGAACAAAAGAAGATAACTAAACGGGAAGAAAATGGCCAAAAAACTACCCAAGAGTATCATTATGAACTGAAACTGGCACATATTCGCTATGACGGAACCTGGAATACACCAATCACCTTTGATGTAAATAGCAAAATATCTGCTTTAAAATTGGATAATAAAGCACTCGGATTCTATTGTGCTGGTTATCAGGGTGAAGATACCTTGCTAGTCATGTTTTACGGCAAAGAAAATGAATTGGACAATTATAAAAACGCCTCAATGCAAGGGCTATATATCTTCTCCGATATGTCCTCTAAATCCATGCCAATTACACAAATTACATCTTATCGGGATAATAGTTATAAATACTTCGATACAAACAATATCATAAGAGTGAACAATCGATATGCAGAGAAATATGAAATCCCCTCATCAATAAACAACAATAAGGGTTACAATTGGGAAGAACATTACCTCGGTATGGTATATGGTGGGAATATTTCAACTATCAGTCTGGAATCTAAATCAGATAATTTAAAAATCAAAATTTCACCTAAATTAAGAATTATTCATAATGGATATGAAGGCCAACAACGTAATCAATGTAATTTGATGAAGAAGTATGGCAAATTAGGCGATAAATTTATTATCTATACCAATTTAGGCGTCAACCCAGATCACTCAACAAAGAAACAACTGTTTTACCCCATTTATCAGTATAGTGGAAACACCAGTAAGCTTGATCAAGGAAGACTATTATTCCATCGGGATACCCATTATTCATCTAAAGTCGAAGCATGGATACCTGATGCAAATCGAACATTGCGCAAAGACAATGCTGCCATTGGTGATGATTATATTACCGATCCCCAGAATCATCCGAATGATCTTAAGAAATACATCTTTATGATTGACCACATGGGAATCGCAACGGATGTTTCAGGGCCAATAGATATCAACACGGAAATTTCTTCGACAAAAGTTAAAATAACAGTGAATGCTGGCAGCAAAATACAAACTTTTACAGCAGACAAATATGTTTCCATTCAACCATCACCCAGCTTCGAAGAGATGATTTATCAATTTAATTCCCTGGAAATAGAGGGTTCAGGTCTGAACTTTATTAATAATTCAGCCAGTCTTGATATCACCTTTACCGCATTTGCTGAACCATTTACCAAAGGAGGAAATGATCGTAAACTGGGAGAAGAACATTTCAGTATTCCTGTCACTCGTAAGGTAAATACCGATAACGATGTCCTAGCCCTTTACCATGATACAAACGGGGCGCAATATATGCAGTGGGGAGTTTACCGTACTCGCCTTAATACGCTATTTGCCCGTAAATTAATTAGCCGCGCTACCACTGGAATCGATACTATTTTAAGTATGGACACTCAGCATATTCAGGAGTCGCAATTAGGTAAGGGTTTCTATGCTACATTTGTCATCCCCCCTTATAACCCTTCTACTCATGGTAATGAACGTTGGTTTAAGCTTTATCTCAAACATGTTGTAGATAATAACTCACATATTATCTATTCAGGTCAACTAGGCGATACCAGCACAAGTATAACTTTATTTATCCCTCTTGATGATGCCCCCCTAAATCCAAATTTTCACGCTAAGGTTTATATGACCTTTCAGAAATCATTGTCAGATAGTGCCTGGGTCGGCCCTCATTTTGTCAGAGATACTAAGGGAGCCGTCACAATAAACTCTAAATCCATTTTGACTCATTTCGAAAATGTCAATGTTCTGAAAGATGTTAAGAGCGAACCGATGGATTTCAGCGGTGCTAACAGTCTCTATTTCTGGGAACTGTTCTATTATACCCCGATGCTAATTGCTCAACGTTTGCTACACGAACAGAACTTTGATGAAGCTAACCGTTGGCTAAAATATGTCTGGGATCCGTCTGGTTATATTGTTAATGGTCAAATTCAGAATTACCGCTGGAATGTCCGCCCATTACAAGAAGACACTAGTTGGAACGATGACCCACTAGATTCTGTTGATCCTGACGCCGTGGCTCAACATGATCCGATGCACTACAAAGTTGCTACGTTTATGCGCACCCTTGATCTGCTAATCGCACATGGAGATTATGCTTATCGTCAGCTGGAGCGGGACACGCTCAACGAAGCAAAAATGTGGTATATGCAAGCTCTACATCTATTGGGCGATAAACCTCATCTTTCACTCAATTCGACATGGAGTGAACCCGATCTGAGAGATGCCGCTGATATTGAGAGACAACAAGGCCATTCCCGTTTAATGGCAGCCTTACGACAAGGCCAATCTACCAACGACACACAAACAGATCTTTTCCAACCTCAGGTCAATGAAGTCGTACTGAGCTACTGGCAGAAACTGGAACAACGGTTGTACAACCTGCGCCATAACCTGTCTATTGATGGTCAACCATTGCATCTGCCTATTTACGCGACACCAGCAGATCCGAAAACGTTGTTCAGTGCCGCCGTCGCCAATTCACAGGCTGGAGGGGCGCTTCCGCAGCCATTTATATCACTATGGCGTTTCCCTCACATGCTGGAAAACGCACGCAGCATGGTAAGTCAACTCACCCAGTTTGGTGCCACATTACAAAATATTATCGAACATCAGGATGCAGAAGCATTAAATACGCTGTTGCAGAATCAAGCAGCAGAACTGATATTGACCAATTTGAACATACAGAACAAAACCATTGAAGAGTTGGATGCTGAAAAAACTGTGCTGGAAAAAAACCGTGCGGGAGCCCAATTACGTTTTGACAGTTACAGCAAACTGTACGATGAAAATATCAATGCCGGTGAAAAACAAGCAATGACGTTGCGTGCTTCCGTAGCTGGCCTTTCTACGGCTCTTCAAGCATCACATCTGGCAGGCGCAGCACTTGATCTGGCACCCAACATTTTCGGTTTAGCCGATGGCGGCAGCCATTGGGGGGCGATTGCTCAAGCTACAGGTAATGTCATGGAATTTTCCGCCAGTGTCATGAACACAGAAGCGGATAAAATCAGTCAATCTGAAGCCTACCGTCGTCGCCGTCAGGAATGGGAAATTCAGCGGAATAATGCGGAAACCGAGTTGAAACAAATTGGTGCCCAACTCAATTCGCTGACTATTCGCCGTGAAGCCGCAGTATTACAGAAAACCAGCCTGAAAACCCAACAAGAACAAACCCAGGCACAACTGACCTTCTTGCAACGTAAATTCAGCAACCAGGCACTGTACAACTGGCTACGTGGTCGATTGTCCGCTATTTACTTCCAGTTCTACGATTTGGCAGTATCACGTTGCCTGATGGCTGAAATGGCCTATCGTTGGGAAACTAATAATATTTCTACACACTTCATTAAGCCTGGGGCCTGGCAGGGAACACATGCCGGCCTGCTCGCAGGTGAAACATTGATGCTGAATCTGGCACAAATGGAAGATGCACACCTAAAGCAGGACCAACGCGTATTGGAGATTGAGCGTACAGTCTCACTGGCAGAACTCTATAAAAATAAAGGCCAATTTTCTCTAGCGGGGAAAATTGCAGAACTGGTAAATAAAAGATCAGACCATGCCGGTAGTGGAAATAATACCCTGAAATTCGATGCAAGAATTAACTCTCTACAAGCATTGATTTCATTAGCTGATTTAAAAATCCGTGATGATTATCCAAAAGATAGCGGAGTAGGCAATGTTCGCCGTATTAAACAGCTCAGCGTCACTCTGCCGGCACTGTTAGGGCCATATCAGGATGTACAGGCGATTCTATCTTATAGTGGAGAAGCCGCCGGATTGGCTGAAAGTTGCAAATCACTGGCGGTTTCCCATGGAATGAATGACAGCGGGCAGTTCCAGCTGGATTTCAATGATGGCAAGTTCCTGCCGTTTGAAGGAATCTCAATCGATAAGGGTACGCTGACCCTGAGCTTTCCAAATGCAACGGGAAAACAAAAAGCCATGCTGGAGAGTCTGAGCGATATCATTCTGCATATTCGCTATACCATTCGCCAATAACCATCTCAACCAAGTATTAAAACAGGCCCCAAAACGGGGCCTGCAAGGAGTCTTTATATGCAAAACTCACAAGATTTCAATATTACGGAGCTGTCGTTGCCCAAAGGGGGAGGTGCTATCACGGGTATGGGTGAAGCATTAACACCCGCCGGACCGGATGGTATGGCCGCACTTTCTCTGCCGTTACCTATTTCTGCCGGGCGCGGTTATGCCCCCTCATTAACTCTGAACTATAACAGCGGGTCCGGTAATGGCCCATTTGGACTAGGTTGGGATTGCAGCGTTATGGCGGTTCGCCGCCGAACGCATTTTGGTGTCCCCCATTATGATGAAACCGATACCTTCCTCGGACCGGAAGGCGAAGTTCTGATTGTCGCGGATCACCCCCGTGATGAATCCACATTACAAGACATCAACTTGGGTACCACTTTCACCGTTACCGGCTACCGTTCCCGTTTGGAAAGTCATTTCAGCCGGTTAGAGTACTGGCAGCCGAAAACAACCAACGCAACAGATTTTTGGCTGATATACAACCCAGATGGACAGGTACACTTGCTGGGCAAAAATCCTCAAGCACGTATTAGTAACCCATCAGAAACTACGCAAACAGCCCAGTGGCTACTAGAAGCATCAGTATCACCCCATGGCGAACAAATTTATTATCAGTACCGCACCGAAAATGAAACAGGTTGTGAAACTGATGAGATTACAGCACATCCACAAGCTACGGCTCAACGTTATCTCCACACCGTACACTACGGCAACCTGGCAGCCAGCGAAACCCTACCAGGTCTGGATGGCCATGTCCCGTCACAAGCAAGCTGGCTGTTCTGTCTGGTATTTGATTACGGCGAACGCAATAATGACTTACAAACATCGCCAACATTTACAACAGCAGATAACTGGCTTTGCCGACAGGACCGTTTTTCCCGTTATGAATACGGTTTTGAATTGCGTACTCGTCGCTTATGCCGCCAGATATTGATGTATCATAGTCTGCAAAAACTGGCCGAACAGGCGAAAAAACACGATGAACTGACATTAGTTTCACGCTTGATATTAGATTATGACGAAAGTGCAATAGCCAGCACACTGGTATCTGTTCGCAAAGTGGGGCATGAACAAGATGGTACCGCCGTCACCCTTCCACCACTAGAATTTGCATATCAGGACTTTTCGCTACAACATAACGTTCGCTGGCAACCGATGGATGTGCTGGCAAATTTCAATGTCATTCAGCGCTGGCAATTGATTGATCTGAAAGGCGAAGGGGTGCCCGGTCTTCTGTATCAAGAGAAAGGAGCCTGGTGGTACCGTTCTGCACAACGTCAAACTGGAAGCGATCCCAATGCCGTCACCTGGGAAAAAATACAACCCTTATCGGTTATTCCCTCTCTGCAAAACAATGCATCACTGATAGACATCAATGGCGATGGCCAGCTTGACTGGGTAGTCACCGGGCCGGGGCTACGGGGATACTACAGCCAACGCTCGGATGGCAGTTGGACACGTTTCACCCCGCTCAACGCTCTGCCAGTAGAATATTTCCACCCTCGAGCTCAACTTGCCGATTTAATGGGAGCTGGACTGTCTGATTTGGCCCTAATCGGGCCAAAAAGTGTACGTTTATATGCCAATACCCGTGACGGCTTTACCAAAGGGCAAGATGTCGTGCAATCCGGGAATGTAACTTTGCCGATACCGGGCGCTGATGCCCGCAAATTAGTGGCTTTTAGTGATGTACTGGGCTCCGGTCAAGCACACCTGATTGAAGTCAGCGCGACTAAAGTTACCTGCTGGCCAAATCTGGGACACGGGCGCTTTGGTCAGCCAATCATCCTATCGGGATTTAGCCAACCCGAAGCTGAGTTTAATCCAGCTCAGGTTTATCTAGCTGATCTGGATGGCAGCGGTCCGGCTGACCTGATTTATGTTCACACAAACCGTCTGGATATCTTTCTAAATAAAAGTGGCAACAGTTTTGCCGCACCTGTGACATTAACCTTCCCGGACGGTCTACGTTTTGATAATACCTGCCAGTTACAAGTAGCCGATATTCAAGGCTTGGGTATCTCCAGCCTAATACTGAGCGTACCGCATATGTCGCCTCATCACTGGCGTTATGACCTGACACTGCATAAACCCTGGCTACTCAGTGAAATGAATAACAATATGGGGGCTAATCACACGCTGCGTTACCGCAGCTCCGCTCAATTTTGGCTGGATGAAAAAGCCAAAACACTAGCCTCTGGACAAACACCGGTTTGTTATTTGCCCTTCCCCGTACATACTCTCTGGCAAACAGAGATAGAAGACGAAATCAGCGGCAACAAATTAGTGACAACCATGCGTTATGTTCACGGAGCCTGGGACGGACGTGAACGAGAATTTCGCGGATTTGGTTATGTTGAACAAACGGATAGTCATCAACTGGCTCGAGGCAGTGCACCTGAGCGTACACCACCAGCGCTGACCAAAAACTGGTATGCCACCGGTCTACCTGAAATAGATAACGCGTTATCAGCCGAGTATTGGCGAGGCGATACTCAGGCGTTTAATGGTTTTACACCACGCCTGACTACCTGGGCAAATAACAAAGATATTCTCCTGACGCCAGAAGATGACAACGCCCAATACTGGTTAAACCGGGCGCTGAAAGGTCAACCGCTACGCAGTGAACTGTATGGGCTGGATGGCAGTGCACTAGAACAAATTCCCTATACTGTTACCGAATTCCGTCCACAGGTACGCCGATTACAGAATACAGATAGTCGATATCCTGTACTTTGGCCATCCGTAGCAGAAAGCCGCAGCTATCACTATGAACGTATTGCCAGCGATCCGCAGTGTAGCCAGGATATCACGTTATCCAGCGACTTATTCGGCCAGCCTCTGGAACGGATTTCAATCCAATATCCACGTCGTAACCAACCTACAACCAACCCGTATCCTGATACATTATCCGATGCCCTGTTTGCCAGCAGTTATGATAACCAGCAACATAAATTACGGCTAACCTATCAACAATTCAGTTGGCACCATCTAACCAGCAATATCGTCAGGGTGCTGGGATTATCCGATGCTACCCGAAGTGATACTTTTACTTATGACACTCAATATCTCCCTGCCGGTGGTTTAAACCTGGAAATTCTGCATGCTGAAAATAGCCTGATTGCGGATGATAAGCCGCGTGAATACCTCGGTCAGCAAAAAATATTTTATACCGATGGACAAAATACAACACCACTGCAAATACCAACACGACAAGCGCTGATTGCTTTCACAGAAACCGCTGTATTCAATCAATCCTCATTGTCAGCATTTGATGGGAGTATCACATCTGAGAAATTGCCAAAAACGCTGAAACAAGCAGGGTATCAACAAGCAGATTATCTGTTCCCTCGTACCGGAGAAGGCAAAGTCTGGACAGCGCGTCATGGTTATACCGATTACGGTACGGCCACACAGTTCTGGCGCCCACAAAAACAGAACAACACACAGTTCACGGGAAAAACCACATTAACCTGGGATGTAAATTATTGTGTTGTAATACAAACACGAAATGCTGCTGGTCTGACAACGTCAGCGAAATATGACTGGCGCTTTCTAACGCCCATACAACTCACCGATGCGAATGACAATATACACTTTATCACGCTGGATGCACTGGGCCGCCCGATAACCCATCGCTTTTGGGGAACAGAAAACGGTGTGATGACCGGTTATACCCCACCGGAAAAAACCGCGTTCCTTCCACCAACCCAGGTAGACGAAGCGATTGCTCTGACTGGAGTGCTCCCTGTAGCACAGTGTCAAGTCTATGCTCCGGAAAGCTGGATGCCAGCATTAAGTCAGAAAACCTTGAGTACACTGTCAGCACAAGAACAACAAATGTTGCAAAATTCCCGAATCATCACTAAAGACGGGCGTATCTGCATATTAGCTCATCGCCGCTGGTTACAAAGCCGAAGTGTATCCACTCAACTAATCAGCTTGTTAAACAGCACCCGTTTACCTCCTCACAGCCTCACACTAACTACCGATCGTTATGACAAAGATACGGCTCAACAAATTCGCCAGCAAGTGACATTCAGTGATGGCTTTGGCCGTTCTCTACAAGTAGCTGTCCGACATGAAGCGGGCAAAGCCTGGCAACGCAACAAAGAGGGTGCACTGGTCACGAAAATTGGGGATACCAATATCCGCTGGGCGGTAACCGGACGTACTGAGTATGACAACAAAGGACAACCCATACGGACCTATCAGCCTTATTTTCTCAATGATTGGCGTTATGTCAGCGATAGCAGCAGCCGACAAGAAGCTTATGCCGATACCCATATATATGACCCCGTTGGTCGAGAAGTGAAAGTTATCACCGCAAAAGGCTGGTTTCGGCGAACCTTGTTTACTCCCTGGTTTACCATTAATGAGGATGAAAATGACACAGCAACTGAGGTGAAAATGTAACTTGATATACCCCGCCTGGCTAACGGGCGGGAAACACATAATAGAGGTGAAAGGTGTCGTTCATAATACCGTCAGATACTCAACTTATTATCTGGTTGATCATTGGTTTTATTGCGGCCTGGGGCGGATTAGTCAGATACATCATAGACATGCAGAATAAACAATACACATGGAGTTGGATTAACGTACTCTGTCAACTCACCATTTCCTGCTTCACGGGTGTACTAGGAGGATTACTGAGTTTTGAAAGTGGCGGCAGCATCTATATGACTTTTGCAATTGCCGGACTGTTCGGCACAACAGGAAGTACCGGGCTGAATTGGCTCTGGCGCCGACTCTCTATTCACCACGGAGGAAAGTAATAGCAGGTATCACAAGAATTAGCCGCCATATAAATAAGGGGTCGAGCGCTAGAAATGAAAAAGGTATTTCATTTCTAGCAATCTCTAATACAGCATGTTATTCAAAATGATAGGCGATTAAGCTCCAAGCGTTGCACCACCATCGATGACAATATCTTGTAAAGTAATGTGGCTTGCAAGATCAGAGGCCATAAACAATACTGCATCGGCAATTTCTGTTGGCGTTGCTATCTTTCCAAGCGGAATACCCAGTTTGAATAATTCAGAAAATCCCTGAATAACTTGCTGCTTAGAAGCTTCTGTTTGCCACATATCACGCTGCATTGGCGTATCTGTCGATCCTGGTGAAACAAGATTACAACGAACGCCATAAGGAGCTAATTCCAATCCAACACTCAAGCAGAGACTACGCAATGCTGCTTTAGAAGCACAATAGGCCGACATCCCAACGCGAGGAACATGAGCCGCATTTGACGCAATAGTGACGATAGCTCCCGCTTTTTGACGTTGAAACTGGGGAATAGTTGCCTGAAACAGATTGAATGCACCTCCCGCGTTGACAGACAAGCACTGTTGCCAATCTTCAAACATTATCTCCTCAGTCGCACCAAGGCGTAATATTCCAGCACCATTGACCAGCACATCAAGTCGTGGCTGTTGTGCAAGGAGTTGTTCGCAACAACGTGAAACGGCAATATTATCGCTAATATCAAGCAAACAAGGAGTAAAGGGCAAATTCCCCTCTGGGAAAGTAATATCAAACCCAATCACCTTCGCACCCGCTTGCTGAAAACGGTAAGCCGTCTGATAACCAATACCGCTACCTGCGCCGGTTACCCAGACAATTTTATCGCTAAAATCAAGCGTAATACTCATTTCAGGCTCCCTGATGCTCAGTGAATAACGTTATCCAACCATTTATTGTGGGATTTTTCATTAATGAAATAAAATCAACTTCATATCCTTGCTGGCGCCAATGGGAAATGAGAGACATGATACGTACAGAATCCAGCCCATAATCGAGCAAATTTTCATCATCACCAATATCACCACTATCCCCATCTAACAAAGGCAGTAATAGCCCTTTTAGGCGCGTTTTATTCCATTGCACTTGTTTTGCATTTAAGGCAGCAAGAAGTTGCTCGGTAGTCTCTACACGTCCACAGCGCCCAGCGGTATATTTAAGCGCCATCATATGTTCTTCATAACTGAAATCGGCTAAAGCATCCGCCACCATAAAGGGCTGTATATCACGCATAAATGCATCAGTTGCTGTCATTAAGCAGCCAATATGTGCATAAACCCCACAAATAATCAGCTGATCACGTCCAGATATTCTCAGTTGTTGCTCAAAATCAGTACGCTGAAATGCGCTATATCGCCATTTATCCATAACAGTATCGCCAGCCTGAGGTGCGAGCGTATCTGTAATTTTTTGCAGTTCGGGGTGCCAGTTCAGCCCAGGCCCCCACATATCATTTAACAACGCCCTTTTCTCATCACTTTGCTGGTTAGGCTGAGCGGAATAAAATACCGGTATTCCATTTTCCCGACAGGTTTCTACCAGTCTGGCAATATTAGCCACAACTTGATTAATTAACGGGCTATTTTCTTCCCAGAAATTAAGAAAGTAATTTTGCATATCATGAACTAACAATGCAGCCCGATTTTTATCTAATGACCAATTGACCTTGTTTGTCGGAAGTCCTTCTGCCACGGGTAAGTCATAACTATTCAATTTAGGAATGCTCATTTCTTTCTCCAACGAGTGATGGCTGAACAAATTGCTTAGCAAGTTGACGTAATTGTTGCTTATCTATTTTTCCAATGGGTGTTAATGGCAGTGAAAGGACAGATTCAAACCGGTCGGGTAATTTATAATCTGCTATTCCCTGCTCACGTAGATAACGTCGTAAGAATACGGCTTTCATCGGTTTTCGTAATACGACAAAAGCACAGCTTTTTTCCCCCATTAATTCATCAGGAATAGCGACAAGCGCGGCATAAATGACATCAGGGTGCCGAAGTAATAAATTCTCAACTTCCTCCGCAGCAATTTTTTCCCCTCCACGATTGATTTGATCTTTTTCGCGTCCCACGACTTGTAAATAACCATCAGATGTCATGATGACGAGATCACCAGAACAATAGAATCCATTACTATCAAAGCATTGCTGATTATACTGTGGGCTGCGGTAATATCCGCGGAAGGTATAAGGCCCCTGAACCATCAATCGGCCAGCAATACCACGAGGAACAGGATTGCCATCGTTATCAGCAACCCAAACTTCATCATGCTGACTTATAGGACGACCTTGGGTCGTAAAAATATGCTGTTCGTCATCATCCAGTCGGGTATAGTTCACCAAACCTTCAGCCATGCCAAAAACTTGTTGTAATTGACACCCCATTTCGTTTGGAATACGTTTGGCCAGGCTCTCACTTAACCTTGCCCCACCAACCTGTAGCAATCGCAAGCTTTTTAGCGCGTCTCGGTTACCACTAAGTGCTATTGCTTCAAGCCATACACTGGCTGCTGGTGGTATCAATGCAGCAACATTCACCTGATGTTGTTGGATAAGTGGGAAACAACAATCAGCGCCAGGGTTATGCGCTAAAATGACCTGTCCTCCGCGGTAAAACGCCCCTAACGCCCCCGGTGAACTTATAGAAAAGTTATGCGCAGCAGGAAGTGCACATAAATAGCGAGTTTCAGCATTAAACTGACAAATTTCCGCACTGGCACGAATACTGTAGTAATAATCATTATGCGTTCGGGGAATAAGTTTAGGTGTTCCCGTACTTCCTCCTGACAATTGGAAAAATGCAACTTCATCAGCAGGTGTTGGATTAGCGATAAAGTCACCAGCGCCTTGTGCTAACAGAGTCTCAAAATCCAGAATACTATCATTATCACCATGTAAGACAACGTGACATAAAGACGGAGTACGAATTCTGAGTTCATCAATAAAATCGTCGTCGCTAAATAAGGAATGGTTGCGATCAGCAATCAATAATGCGGGACCAATCTGATCAGCATAAGCACAAAGTTCACTACGCTGATGGCTAAATATCGCATTAACCGGAACGACACCAAGTCGCAATAAGGCAAAGAAAACAACATAAAACTCAGCCTTATTGCCTAATTGAACTAAGGCGGTTTGTCCTCGTTTAACACCCTGTTGTTGTAATGCTGCGGCAAAACTATCTACCAGCAGATTAAGTTCAGCGTAACTGAACTGGCGATCTCCACAGATGAGTGCAATTTTCCCGTTATCTGACTGACGGGTCAAAATGTCACAAAGAGGAAGATCTATCCAATAACCAAGCTGCCGATAGCGCTGTTCCAACGCTTTCGGCCAACGATTAAATTCAACTATCATGCGGGGCATACCTCCTGTGAAAACTCGAATGCACGTAACATTGTTGAAAATTTAACCTCCGTTTCCTGCCACTCTGACTCTGGATTCGAATCAGACACAATGCCAGCTCCTGCAAACAACCTTATCCGCGAACCATTCACTTCACCACAGCGGATAGTCACCACCCATTCACCATCCCCTTTCGCGTCACACCATCCGACAATACCGCCAAAGAGATTTCGTTTAAACGGCTCTAATTGCTCAATTAAATTTTTCGCGGTCTGATACGGAGTGCCACAAAGAGCCGGCGTCGGATGCAGCAGACAAGCAATAGAAAGTGCGTTTTCCTGCGATGCCCTCAGCACTCCCTCAATATCAGTAGCAAGGTGCCAGAGTACCGGCGTGCTGATGGTGGAAGGCATTTTAGAAATATGTAGCTTTTGGCAACGGCCTTCGAGTACATTTCTAATCATATCGGTCACCAACCGATGCTCATAATTATCCTTGACAGACTGAATAAGCGCCTGACGTAATTTGTGATCGTCTTCCTGGTTTTCACTACGCTTTGCTGAACCTGCCAGCGGCTGAGAAAAAATAGTATTGCCCTGTTTACGTACTAATAATTCTGGGCTTGCACCAATCAATGCCCCATTTTCCAACGGAACATGAAAGTTATAACACCAACTATTTTGCTGATTAAGATGTCGTAATAATTGAATTGAATCTAATGGCTGATGAGTTTCGATATCAAGCAACCGCGAAAGAACAACTTTATCTAATGCATGATTGCGCATTGCATCAATGGCGGTGCTCACCATATGGCTAAAGTGTATTTTATCAGGCCATTGGCAGCGTCTCTTTTCTGTATAGCCTGAATTGGAAATAAGCGCGGGAAACTGCTGTCTTTGGAACCAATGGCATTTTTCAGGAACAAAAAGTGCCGCATTTTGCTGTTTATCGAAAGGAATTGCCCCTACCAGAACAGGATTCTCAATCCCATCGTTCTTCGCCCGCTGGAATAATTGATGTATTTCTTGCTGAATCAGGCTATCAGGGTTTACTGCATCATCAAGTGGCTTTGATATAAGCGCATATTGCCCCTGTGCTAACAAACTTTTACTGGATGAAAGAAACAGAAAATCCTTATTATTAAGATCATTAAAACCAGTCAGCAAAGCATCTCTATATAGATCTAGCACAAGTCTTACCTCTATCGGTTAATCGTGTAATCACGAAAATGGAACTTTCCCTCGATATAATTTTGCATCACTTGCTACAAATAAAATTACGACTTAGACAGTCAATAAATAAATTTAAATATAATTTTATTAATATATATCTAAAACATTTCCCTTTATTCCATTTAGAGATTTTACTCCGATCCATCCTAATTCCTAATTATTCTGTCCGATATTAAAAGTTATTGATTGAATCTATCAGGGATATCATTCTAATAAATAAATTTAAAAACCATAGCTATCCCCCTGTAAAACGCCATCATCCATTGCCTGGCGCACCGCTTCATAATCCTCATGGCTCCATTGGCGCAATAACCGCTGATGGGGAAAACGCCCACGAGCCACTAAATCAACAACTTTGATCCCCTGAGGGGCCTGCACACTTTGCGGTAATAATCCCAGCTGACGGGCCAAAGCGCGTGTCGGTATAGTGTGAATATCGTGTCCATCAAGGCAAACTCTGCCATATTCTGGGCGTAGCAAACGGCATAAGCTTCTTAATAGCGTAGATTTACCACAGCCATTAGGGCCGATAATCACGGTAAAACGACTATCAGGAATACGCAGATTCAGTTCATCACAGACGATATGTTCACCGTAACCCAGGCGCAATTCTTCCACACTCAAGCGACAAGGTAATAAAACACTTTGGTTATCATGTTTTGGTATTAACATTGTCATCCATTCTCTCACAAAAACGTTGTTAATTAGTTAGCATCAACATTCATATATACCCTTCATTTTTCAAGCTGCTGCTCTGTTGGCTGCACTCACTCACCCCGGTCACATAGTTCTCTATGCTCCCGGGGATTCGCTCCCTTGCCGTCGCGATCCATCTTGAAATCTATTGGGTATATGCGCGTGGATAATCTTGGCAGAATCGCTCTAAGTGGGATATCGCTATCCTGTGTTTTTGCAAACAGTACCAAAATGCCATTAATAGTCTCTGATATTTGAGCGATTTGAGCCGCACTATAACGATCTGAACGATAATTAAATAAAATGCGTACTATTTCTTCACCTGCAATCATTTCTTCCACAATTTCAAAGTGAAGCCCCAACAGAGATTCCTGCTTTTCCAAAACAACCTGTTGAAATGCAATATGACTACCATCCAACATATGGAACTCACCGCTCAAACTACTTTTTGCATGTAACTGAATATATACCTCGAACAAATGATCTTTTCCTTGATCTGCATGGCCTGACAGAGCTTCTTCAATCAGATCAATGGGGATATCAGTATAAGGTAGCGAGTCATTGATATTGCTCTTAACCTGAGTGATAAGATCAGTAAATGTCATTTGTTCAGTAAAACGAACTCTGTGTATCACCAGCGTCGTAAAATAACCGATAGTATCAAAGAAACTCACATCATCACGTCCCGAAGCCGACGTTCCCACCAGAAGATCATCAGTTGCCCCCAATAAATTAAGCGATGCAACAATACTGGCATAAAGAACGTTAAAGAATGAAGCGCCATTTCTTCTGGCAAGTGACTGCAAGCCTTGAGCCACCACTTTTTCAATCTCAAACTCAAGACCTTCACAGGAATTCGCCTTCCCAGATAATTCGCGGGCCGCATTTTTAAAAATGGGTTCTCCGCTTGGCGCTCCCCGTAAATTATTAACCCAATAATCAAGATGAGATTGATTCATTCCCTCATCATTTTGCCTGATTGCATATTGATAGAATGGTAAGGGTTGCTCTTGCCACTCTGGTGTCTCATTTATCAGTCTATATTTATAGGCATGTTTAAGCTCTTTCATTAATACAACAACAGACCACTCATCAAGTACGACATGATGGAATAACATAGATAAAAACTGCTTTCCTGAATCCTTATCAGTTACAAATTTAATGCGCAAA
The DNA here is from genome assembly GCF_000711895.1 of Photorhabdus australis DSM 17609. Lineage (GTDB taxonomy): Bacteria > Pseudomonadota > Gammaproteobacteria > Enterobacterales > Enterobacteriaceae > Photorhabdus > Photorhabdus australis. The sequence goes on along the minus strand of NZ_JONO01000026.1, from coordinate 9,595 downwards.
GGAAGTTCTTTAGATAAATCAAACTGATATTTTCCCTCTTTTTTTAATATCTCTCCTGAGGAAAGGGGGCCATATTCACGAGAATCCCAAAACCACTGATAATTCGATAAATCCTTCATTGGGACGACACATTGATAGGCTTCGCCATCTTTCTCATAAAATAGGCTACGCAATACAGAATGTCTTTGCAGTACATCAAAAAAAGCTTGCTGAAATATCAGTTCATCGATATCTGCAGAAAATTTTAAAATAAAAGGTAAATTGAAGATGTCATTGAAATCAAATGCCGCATACGCTTTCCATAGCGATTTTTGCGCAAGGGATAAAGGTGCAACAACCGAAATATCTTCTCCAGATTGTTCTTCACTTATCTCGTTTTTGTTTTCATCAATAGGATCATGACATTGCGCATATTCGGCAAGTTTCAACGCTGTCGGATAACTAAAGAGATGATTAATATGGATCTCTATGTTATGTAAGCTCAGTAATCTACCTATCACTCGGGTGCCAATAAGTGAGTGCCCGCCATGATCAAAAAAGTCATCACTGACTGTCATTTCTGGTGAAGAAAGCGCTTGTCTGAATTCATTTAAAATAATATTGGCGACTTTACGATAGTTATCGCTTCTGTCGGTTACCTCATGCTCTTTTTGCTGTTTGGCAATAGTCAATGATGTGTCACCGATATTTTCATGTTTTTTCTTCGTTGGAAGCGAAAAAATAGACGTAAGTTTTGGTGCAATAGCGACATTTTGTTCATGAATAAATGTACAAAAACCTTCTAACAGAAATGCGCCGATATGTGCAGAAACTGACGGACCCGTTATTAATTCAAAAAACCATTGTTCCTCATTTACATTTCCGGCAGCTAGCGAGATATCGAAATGAGCGTTCAACGGTGGAATAGGTAATAACTCAACAATTACATCATTCAACCCGAGTGATAACTGGGATTCATTAAGCCAGGTCACAAGAATATGTGGGTTGTCACGCCCGTACTCTACTTCATTGCCTGCTTGTGAATTACCACTTTCTATCTGCTTTTCAATATCAGCAATGATTTTGTCAAAGCTTCTATCATCCTGGCACACACACAATGACATCAACGCTGAATAGAAAAATTGGCTATTAAGTTCATCATGTGTATATTCCGGGTCGCACGACACACTAACATTCACATCCAAATGAGAACCTATCACTGCAATATAGCAACCGAATAATGCTACTACGGTTGCCAATGCTGAATATGCTGTTTTCTCCGCAGGTAAAAATGAAGCAAATACATCAACATCAATTGTAGTACGATATCTACTCACAAAACGATCATGAATGGAATCATCGAGATAGCTAATTTTACCCGTTTCTTTAATTAACGCGTTCCTGGTGGTATCGGATTTATAGAGCCAGGGAATGCCTATTTTTCCAGACTCACATGATAACCATTTAGCCGAGAGTCGCTTTCTAAATAAATCTTCCTTTCCAAATCCAATGGTCTTCAGATCATTATTATAGGCATCGGAAAGCATAATAAGCATCTGCGACAATGATACGGTATCTCTCAGAATATGATGCACGATCACACCCAAAATAACCCCACGCTTTCCATTCATAAACAACATAAATTTAATGGGTGGATATTCATCAAGCCCGATCGGTTTACACTGTTCCTTGAGGAGACTATTTATCGCTTCTTCATCAGACTGAATCTGATAAATGTCGATAGAAGAATTCGTTGTTGTATCGCAATATTTACGCAAATCGCCTTCATCATCAAAACGATACCTAACGTTAACTCCAACCATATCTTTAGTCAGAAGCTCTAATACTCTGATGAGCCGACCTATGTTGATATTTCCTGTCAATGACCAGGCATAGGCAAACTGACCAGAAGTATCAGAATCCTGTTGATGATGAAGCCACATCATCTCTTCAAACTCAGTTAAATCCTTTTCAGTTTCCCAGACTTCGGAAGGTGGATGATTATCAGCATGGGTATGAAATACTTCATTTAGAAGCAATGCTTCATCATCTGTCAGTAACCGCTTAAACTCTCTTGCCATATTCCCACTTCTTCCAGCCAACGCTGGGCTACATATATCCGTCATCTTTCAAGTTGCCTCTTTGTTGGCTGCACTCGCTCACCCCGGTCACATAGTTATCTATGCTCCCGGGGATTCACTCCCTTGCCACCGCGATGCATCTTGAAATCCATAGGGTATATAATCTTTTATTATATTTTCGGACAGAGGGATGTCGTGCTCCCACTCAATACAATTACCCTCCATTTTTGGGAGGGCAAATAAGTTTGACGCCCACTGTCCGGTTCTTATTGAGTTACTATTTCAAACTTGTTGATTGGTCACCTTAAAACTTCAGTTCAAACGTCGCACCAATCATTCTCGGGCGCTGATAAATTGCTGAATTAACGTTATTATCTGGAACTAATAAACGTTTATCGGAGTCAAATAAATTCTGAGCAAATAATGTGGCACGTCCCCACTTGAAGTTATAACCAAGCTGGAGGTTAGCTATCCAATATGCTGAGATTTTCCAGCGGGCACCAACTTCTGCACCATACGTTTCAACCTGACCAGCATTACGTATCATGGTTGCATTTGGCCCCAAATAGTAAGGCAACTGCATATCCTTATAATCGTTATGGCGGGAAGAGCATTACTAATACCATTATCAACAACGTTCGGCGTCATTTGCCGCAGCGTGTTAACATCAGGATTAGGAATATACCGAATGAACTTCAAGATGCTTGAACCGTCAGACGTAAAAACATTTAAATTCAACAATATAATCGTTTTTCAAACATGCACTTTGAAGTGTCTTGAGTATAGATTTCATTTTGCGAAGATTATAAACCTCGACACTTGAACCACTATCATAAATAGAGCGGTTAACTTTCTCTCCGGTTACCACCAGTACATCTTCTTCTGGAGATAATGCCTCAGTATTTCCTTTTTGGTCCTTTTGTGTGTTTTTTTCCTCTGCTGCAATAGCGTCAGTGCTTGTCAATACAATAGCACCGAAAAATAAGGCACTAAAAATACCGACAAAACGTGATTTTTTAGTATGTTCTCTTTCTGATACTTCATGTTGCAGAGTTGAATGCAACCTATTCATTCATTTTTCTCCTTTAGCCAGCTTACACAAAATAGTTTTAATTGATTAATAAATTAAATCGTGACATTGCTGACCGGTGGATCCCAGTCTGTAAAAACATGGTGTGATTTACCCCATGTTAATTTCGCTTATACCCTTCATCTTTCAAGTTGCTGCTTTGTTGGCTGCGTTCACTTACCCCAGTCACATAGTTATCTATACCCTTCATCTTTCAAGCTGCTGCTTTGTTGGCTACGTTCACTTACCCCAGTCACATAGTTATCTATGCTCCTGGGGATGCGTTCTCTTGCCGCCGCACTGCAACTTGAAATCTATTGGGTATATGCTCCCGGGGATTCGCTCCCTTGCCGTCGCGATGCATCTTGAAATCTATTGGGTATATAATAGTTTCAAGCCATTATTATTACTTTTAGGTTTTTGTTTATTATTGCTTTAATAGTAGTAATTATCATAACAAGGTACATTATTGTATGTAAATAAAAATCATTATCATTAAATGTGATCAACACAACAGAAAGATAAATTTCACACATAAAACAATTAATTATTTTTAAGAAATAAAGAAGGCGAAAGATAACTTGGTAAAATATAAGGTTTTAGCAATATATTTAGCCCACCAGAAAAAAAATCAACTGAGAATATATCCCTATATTTTATAGAATTAATTTTAACCCTAAAAAAACAAGCCAGGAAAATAAAGGAATAATTCACAACCTAAGTTAGCAATATAAATAACCAAAATCTTCCATCAATTGAGAAAGATAAAGAATTCAAAAATAAATGTATTATTATATCCATCACATGAATAGTTCTGCCACCAACCTTATATCCTGGCCCGCATTGAACAAGGGTTTATACCTGTTATCTTTCAAGTTGCCTCTTTGTTGGCTGCACTCACTCACCCCAGTCACATAGTTATCTATGCTCCTGGGGATTCGCTCCCTGGCCTTCGCGATGCATCTTGAAATCTAAAGGTAAAAGCTGTGTAAACAGACCTGCTGCCAGTAAAAGGCAAGCCCCCATTAGTGCAGCACTGATAACAGGCATATTTCTCGAACGGGTCAGACGAGCCACAAGTTGAGGTGCCGCCAAAGCAACAAAAGCAATCGGCCCGGAAGCGCCAGTGGCAAGAGCCGCTAACACGACTGCACAAAAAATCATGATAAAACGAACACGTCCCACATTAATACCGAGCTGACTGGCAATATCATCTCCCATCTCAATGATGTTCAATTTCCTCGCTGTAAAAAGAACCATTGGCAGGATTAAAAGCGGTGAATGCTTCCCAGGTAACTTTTATCGTGACAGGGCGGGTCCCAACAAAAAGACTAAAAACTGAAAACTGAAAACTGAAAATGCCACCAGTAATAACCCAAAAAACAGCAACCCTTTTCGCTGAAATCTGAATTGCCGTTTATGGGCTTGCTCACCAGAATTAGCAGCTGAAAAAATCAATTTTTTCATATCCAGCTCAAACAATTATTAAGTTATTTCACTTCCTGCTTAATACCAAACCGTTTAACGATACTGTCGGCAATTTCTTTTGCACTGTAATAATCAATTCGAAACGAATTCATACCAAGACCGTAGACTTGTCCTGTTTTAACCGAAGCCAAATTAGCGAGTACAGGGTCTTTTAAAAATTCAGCTGCTCTGTCATTTCCTGCGCTTAAAAGAAATGTCGTGGGTGCGGTTAACTGGGTAATATTTTCATATTGTATCATTTTGTCTAATATCCGACAATGAGATTAATAATGATTATCATACACAATAATGATGATCACGAAATACGTCACATTCTTGTTGTATAGCACAACAAATGTTTCATTTTCTCAGCTATAAAACCAACTCAGATCTCATCCCAAAACAATAAATGAAAAAATGGTGCTCAAATAGGAGAATGAATGTCATGGGAATAAATAGGCAATTACGCGCTGGCTTGTTCAGATGGGAATATTATGGCTCAACATTGCGTAAACACCTATCACAAGCATAGAAGAGAGTTTTATCCATTTTTTTATTCGATTTTCTATGATGAATTCATAAGGTTTATCCAATGTTAAATATCACTCAAACTTCTAGCTGGATTCCATTGACACAAGCACAACAATATTACTGGCACGAGTTCAGTCTACATTCCGAAAGAGTTGTTTCGACTGTCGCGCACTATCTGGATATCCAGGGTAATGTCAATCAGGAAGCACTTTGCAAAGCAATAACGATGATGATTAGTGAAACAGATGTGCTCTCTATTCGTTTTCAGCTCCTTAAAGAAGAACTATTTCCTTTACAACAACCAAATCAAGCCGCCACACCACAGTTAAAACTCATCGATTTACAAACGCAATCCGAGCCCTTCCAAACAGCGCTACAACTCATGCAGACTGATGTGGAATCTCAGCTGAATTTATTAACTCAACCGCTATCTGCTCAATGGCTATTCAAATTAAGCGAGTCTCATTATCTCTGGTACAACCGCGCTCACCATATTATTCTTGATGGATTTGGTATGGCACTCATTGAACATCGTTGTGCACATCTTTATTCGTACTATCTTGGTAAGAAGACCTATTCTGATGCATCCTTTCATTCACTCAGCAGCTACCTCACTGAAGAACAAGAGTACTGTAACAGCAAGCAATATGAAAAGGACCGCTTGTACTGGCAAAATTATCTTTCATCCGCGCGCCTTACAACCATGGATATCGCCCGTGCCGACTATAGTACCAAACACCATTACGCCAGCTATACATTCTCCGAGGATATTGTCACAGGCTTAACGCGTTTATCAGCAGATACAGAGATCGCTTGGCCTGATCTGTTAGTGGTACTTTCAAGCATTTACTTGCTTCACCATTTCTCGACACAGACACAAAATAGTGAATATTCAATGTCATTATGGTTACCCTATATGAATCGCCGAACCCGTTTCAGGACCAATATACCGGCATTAATGACTAATATTCTTCCCCTATTGATAAACACCAACCCGGATGAAATATTAGAAAGCTTTTTGAAAAAGACAATCAACGCGCTTCATACTCAACGGACTCATGCCAGATATCGTATAGAACAAATCTTTTTAGATCATAATTTACCTCAAGATACCCGCTATTTATTTTCTCCACTCATCAATGTATTACCTTTTGACTCCCCCAATTTTGTCGATTGCCAGGTTAAACGCCATATACTCACCAGCGGGCTTTATGACTGTTTTAGCTTTAACATTATCTACCGTGGAAAAGTAGATGTTGGAGAATTAGTCGTTGATTTTGATGCTGATTCATCAATATTCAGCAAAGAAGAGGTTGAAAACCATCAGAAAAACCTGACTGATTTTCTACAAAAAGTACTCACAGGAAATTGGCTTCTCCTACCTATAAAAGCGCTTTATTCATAGAATAAAAAAATAACTTACCTATAAAAGAACCGGAGTCAGACTCCGGTTCAGAGCATATGAGTCAGGTATTTCATAAGGGTGAGATCTCATATTTTTAATAAAATTATTTGGTTAAACAAAAATCAGAATATGACTTTTTATAGGCATTTCTCTCATTAAAACGCTAAGCTCTCTCTATTCCATAAAGTTGACTAAAACAGACGGTTTATAGGAAGTTGAAAATCCCCTTCCCCGCTTGAGTTTCTGGACGACGGCTTTGGGTTCTGTTGGATTGATACGCAGTTGGCTGGCATCCTTCCTTTTTTTTCGCAATTTTCTTGTCGGCACCGTAATACGCCGGCTCCCTGTTCCAATTGCTTTATACGTTTTTCTGTCTGCGCTGTGGCAGGGGTGGCCGTGAGAGTATTTTTTTCACGTGAAATCGCTTCCTGAGTTAAAAGGTGGTAATGAGAACAGGCCGCCTCTATCACTGTCCCGTCACCGGCCAGGCACGAGCCGTCCGAATGACTACGGTGCAAAATGGATAAGGTCAGTGCCCTAAAAAACGATCCCGTCAGGACGGATTGGTGCTAATAAATAAAACGCCCAAGACTGGTATCGCTCCCCCATTTGCCTGAGCTAATCAGAAAGAGAGCCATCCAATACAGGTAAGTGCTGAGCTTTGACAAACTGACGTCCGGTATGAAGGGAAGGTTCCCGTTTTCGAATGAATAAGGTCATAAAAGATCTGCGCTTAAAAGAAGTACGCAGATCTTAACGGATAATACACGCCTTTTGCGACACCCTCTAAAGAAGGTGTCAAGGCTGTTACTGGCGCATACCTATAGCAAGTCGATTCATCCCGTTCATCAGAGCGATTGCAAAAGTAAGATCAGAGATTTCTTTGTCAGAGAAATGCTCTTTCACGGGTAGATAGTCGTTATCATCAGCGTGAGTGTTAACCACATAAGTCAGTGATTCAGTCCAAGCGAGCGCCGCCTTTTCACGGGAAGTAAACTGAGAACTGACACGCCAACCTGCGAGTTCTGCTAGACGACGCTCAGACTCACCGCGTTCACGTAATGCTTTGGTATGCATATTCAAACAGAATGAACAGCCATTAATTTGTGATACACGTAGATAGACTAGCTCGATAATTGGTAAACCTAACGGGCTACCTTCCAATCCTTGTTTTACCTGACGGAATCCCTGCAACAGATCTGGGGAAAGTTCATAGTAAGCAAGACGTAAAACAGACATAATTAATACTCCTAAAAATTAACTAAGCTAGAAGAAATGGTAAATAACGTTTTGTCTGAATATCAGAATTTCTACAATTTTTCGTTAGTACTTCCTAAATAAAGGAACACTACACAGACTGCACAAGTTAATACACTAAAACTTAGCATTAATTTCAGACTATGAAATGTTGCCATACTTATTGCAAAAATCAGTAATAAGACAGTAGTCACTAATGCAGTTAATTTGGGCTTAACTCCTCATAACAAAGTTATATCCAAAATAAATTCTAGAATAGTGACACCCCATCCTAATATTGGCAGAAATCCCTCTGGTGCTCATGGATATAATTTAGCTACATGAACGTAAAGGCTATTCATAGTCCTCCAAGATACGCCCGACTCTCCCATCTGACCCCACGAACCAAAACGATCAACTACGGCAAATTAAAATGCGGTTACAAGAGCGAAACAAGAAAAGTATAAAAAAACTTTCTCTGAAATAATCTGTCGCACTCTCCCTTTAAGTAATATGTTTTATTTATACCAGTTATCTTTCAAGTTGCCTCTTTGTTGGCTGCACTCATCCCGGTCACAGAGTTATCTATGCTCCCATGGATTCGCTCCCTTGCCGTCGCAATGCATCTTGAAATCTATTGGGTATATACACTTCTTGAATTAACATCCCCGTATTATTGGGTTAACTCATAAATATTAAACTGGCGAAAGCTTAGATCTGTATTTATATGGCTGAAATAAGCATAAACTCAGGGAATTTAACGATGTAAATCACCACCGAACTAATAATTAATTTACCCTATCAAAAATTTAAAAGTACTATAATTAAATTAGTGAAAACATTCAAGGGATAAAAATGTAATTATGAACTACTACATCAGGGCTGGATTACATTTTATCTAAAAAACAACCGCTGGTATTTGTACGTAAAATCTGGATCGTTTTCTGGAAACAAGAAGGCATATTTTTCACGTAGAACGCCTTTTTTGGGTAAAAAAATCCATTTAAAGTAAAATCCCGCTCTGACTACGACATACAGTCAAATAATAATCCGCCGCGCAATGACGCGCTCTTCCGCCGCTTTATCCCCTTTTCCTGCCGCTAAGATATCTTTTTGATTCTCCACCAATAACTGGTACAACATGTGCTCAGTCATGTTGTTACGATAGACAAGCTCTGCGCTGTTTGCCGCACTATAAGCGCCTTCCGGGGTATGGCTAATCAGGGCACCTGACAATGCTCCGATAAATTTGGCGGTCTGGGCCTTAACTTCATTACCCGTCAGCGCTTCCTGAAGCTTATGGATTTGTCGCTCGGTTTCATTCTTATACGCCGGTTCAAATAGCCTTCTTTCCATTGTGATTGCAGCTAATTCAGCCGCCAGCGCACCTACAGCAGCCCCTTTGGCATCCCCACCAGCGATTTCAGCGCTAATTCCTGCCACAACCGCATGGCTCAATATCTTTCCTGAGTGGCCTAAAACCTCCCCATTATCACCAATCAGTTTGGCGCCTTCCGCATTAATCTGGTTGCCTATATTGCTCAACAACGCGGTTTGCAGATTATCCGTAAAACTGCCGCCATTAATGGCAGTTCCTATTGTTGAACTCACCACGGATTGCGCCGCCACACGCTGGGCCACCTGACTCCAGTTCTTATTACTCAATAAGGGAAGCTGCGCTTTTATCGGATCGACAACGCCTTTTCCCTCCACTAATTTTCCCCATCCCATCGTGTGGTCTAATCCCCCTAATGCGCCACCCACAGCTATTTGGGTAACAAGGGATTTGACGGCATCGCGTTTCGCTAAGGCTGCCAGTGTCTGGGT
>NZ_JONO01000025.1 GCF_000711895.1 Photorhabdus australis DSM 17609 | reverse complement strand
TCTATGGCGACAAAGGGTATTTATCGCAAGCGTTATGCGATGAACTAAAAGCTGAAGGAATTACATTAATCACGAATGTTCGCCGTAATATGAAGGGCAAATTTTTATCCCTTTGGGACAAGGCCATGTTAAGAAAACGTTTTTTAATAGAGACAGTGAATGACCAATTGAAAAATATTTCTCAGATAGAGCATTCAAGACATCGGAGCGTAGCCGGCTTTTTACTGGAGGTTGTATCAGGACTCATTGCTTATATCATTGCTTATACATCCCAACCCAAAAAGCCGAGCTTAGGTTTACGTGACCATGAAATTGCAATGCTTAAACAAAACTGAGGTTAAATTAATCACCGATAAAAATAAATTTGTGATTGATATTCTTGTTTGTTAATTCGTCATTTTTAAATAAACTTAAAAACTGCATTTTTTATCTACTTAAAAAACTTTAATCATTTCTATTTTACCTTTAATGATTAAAGCTTTTACCTGTTTCTTCGTGATACGTTTACCCTTTTTCCAGATTTTAAAACCCTCTGATTTTTCCTCAGGGCAATAGTAAAAACAAAAAACCGCGGGATACATCTATCCGCACGGCTTGATTTGAAAAGGCAGTTACTCATTAAATGCCCTATTAAAGAACTCACATTTTCACCAGTAATCTGAGCCAATAGCGCTTAATGATGACTGACCAATTAAACCTGGTACATTTTGCATAAATAACGGGAAACAGCATCATCCGCATTTGAGCCAATCACATCCATATCTGGCAAGATATCTTTCAAACGTTGGTGAGCATCCCGCATAATACAGCCCTTACCTGCCGCCATTAGCATTTCCAGATCATTCATCCCATCACCAAAAGCTATGCAATCACTTAATTTATAACCCATCGATTTAGCAACCTGCTCAAGTGCGTGACCTTTGGAAACTCCACCAGCCATAACCTCCAGACAACTACGCAACGAGAAACTCACATTTACTCTGTCACCCCAACGTGCGTTAATTGCTTCCTCCAGAGAGATCAATAAATCATGATCTTCACAAGTAAAGTAAACTTTGCACACACCATCAGTCTTAAAATTATCACGCTCAAAAAGCTGATAATGAAATACTGACTCCTGGAAAAATGCTTCCTGCTCAGGACTTTCACGATTCATATACCAGTCGTCATTACAGTAATAATTCGTCAGAATATTAGGATTCTCAAACTCCATTAGACACAAATCATGCACAATATCAGGATCAACATTGTGACTGAAAACCAGTTCGCCCGCGGTATCGTGCACCCGGGCACCATTGGAAGTGATCATATAGGCGTTAATACCAAGACTGTCACGGATTTGCGCAACATCCACATGATGACGCCCAGTAGCAAAAATAAAATGAATGCCTTTGTTTGTCAGTAAATTAAGCGTTTCCTTGGTGTGAGAAGTTAATTTGTGATCAGGAGACAGCAAAGTGCCATCTAAATCTGAAGCAACAATGTGATACATAGTTATAGTTCCTAAATTAAATCAATTTTGATCAAAAAAATCACAAATGGCGTTGAGTGCCTGACTACGTAATTCATCTTTTTCAAACAGGATTTCATGATGTGCCCCCTGTATAATCAAAGGTAGCGGCTCTTTAATGAAAACCTCTTCTTTCTGGCGTGATTTACAAAAAGCCCGTAATTTTTGATTATTAATGACCTTATCTTCACTGGCTTTTAAAACCATCAGGGGAGTCTCAATTTTTCCTGCTTTTTCTATCAGCATGTCGCCAACCCGCATACTTTCCCTCATCCAATGGTATGTTGGACCGCCTATACGTAATTCTGGGTAATCCGTGTAATAACGAAGGTAGCGGCAATAACGCTCACGGCTATGTGTCAGAAGGTTTATCAAATAAGGCAACGGACGCCATTTCCCAGTCAATACCGCATAATTATTGCGTCTGTCCGGATATTTTTCTGCCCGGTTTACCAGAAAGGCAGCTAACCAACGTGGCATTGGCAAGCTAATACCAAACATAGGTGCACACAGCGCTGCTGCATCAAAAACCTGGCTGTGACGTAATAAGAATCCCCCTAATATTGCCGCTCCCATGGAATGGGCCAGAGCATAACAGTGAGAATAATGGCGAGGGAAAATATCTTTTTCTATAAACGTTTCAATATCATCAATATAATCATTAAATTTTTCTACATGCCCTTTTTGTGGATCTTCAAGCATCCTGCTGGATCGCCCCTGCCCACGATGATCAACAATAAAAACATCATAACCAAGGTGGTAAAAATCAAATGCGACTTCCGGGTATTTAACATAACTTTCACTACGACCCGGTAAGATAACAACCGCTCTATGATTCTTTGTTGTTGTACAAAAACGGACATAGCGTATCAGCACATTATCAACACCGATAAACTCGCATTCTTCTCTGGATTGCCAGAAATCCAATAAAGGCCCGTTAGCAAAAGCAGAGAACTGTATCTCACGATTGAGCCAGCTTTCTTTCAATCTTTCGGGCGTCATAAATTGTCCTCAAGCTATTCGAATTCCTCCAGATGTTCATGGATCAACGCCATAAAAACACCACCAAAACGTTCAAGTTTCCGTTGCCCTACTCCATTGATTAATAACATCTCATCAGCAGTGACCGGACATTGCTCTGACATTTCAATCAAAGTGACATCATTAAATACAACAAAAGGAGGGATATTATTTTCGTCAGCAATCGATTTTCGCAATTTACGCAGTTTAGCAAACAGTTTGCGATCATAATTACCACTATAAGATTTACTTTGCTGACTGCGCCCTTTCAAACTCTGTATTCGTGGAACAGCTAGTTTCAACGAAACTTCACCACGCAATACTGGTCGTGCTGCTTCTGTTAATTGTAATGCAGAATAATTGGTGATGTTTTGACTGATAAAGCCTAAGTGAATCAGTTGCCGCAATACACTGATCCAATACTCCTGACTTTGCTCTTTACCAATACCATAAACTGGCAAGCGGTCATGCCCCATGTCACGGATACGTTGATTATTCGAACCTCTGAGCACTTCAACGATATAACCGATACCAAAGCGCTGACCAACCCGGTAAACACAAGAAAGCGCTTTTTGTGCATCCACCAGACCCTCATAATTTTTAGGCGGATCAAGGCAAATATCACAGTTGCCGCAAAGGTTTTGCTTATTTTCACCAAAATAATTCAGCAATACCAAGCGGCGGCAAGTTTGCGCTTCGGCAAAAGCGCCCATTGCATTAAGTTTATGCCGTTCAATATCCTGCTGCGTGCCAGCAGGTTTTTCCTCCAAACAACGGCGAAGCCATACCATATCAGCTGGATCATAGAACAGCACCGCTTCCGCAGGTAATCCATCACGTCCGGCACGCCCTGTCTCCTGATAATAGGATTCAATGTTGCGTGGAATATTAAAATGAACCACAAACCTAACATTGGGTTTATTAATTCCCATACCAAACGCGACTGTTGCCACAACAACCTGTAAATCATCACGTTGAAATGCGTCCTGTACCCTAGCTCGTTGACTGTTATCTAGCCCAGCATGATATGGTGCAACACTTAAGCCACGTTTTTGTAAGCGCTCTGACGTTTCTTCAACTTTACTGCGGCTGTTGCAGTAAATGATGCCACTTTTACCTTTCTGAGCACGAATAAATAGCCATAATTGATCTAATGGCTTGTATTTTTCTATCAAGGTATAACGAATATTAGGGCGATCAAAGCTGCTGATATGGATGAGAGGATTATTAAGGTTTAGTAGTCGGACGATATCATTACGGGTGGTTTCATCAGCGGTCGCGGTCAGCGCAATGACAGGTAATGTTGGAAACCGTTGCCTGAGCTGACCCAACGCCCGATATTCAGGCCGAAAATCATGGCCCCACTGTGAAATACAATGTGCTTCATCCACCGCCAGCATAGCCGGCCGCCATTCCAGAAGTTGCTCAAGGAAGTTATCCATCATCAAGCGCTCAGGAGCGATATACAGCAATTTGACCATTCCCTGACGGCAGCGTCGGATCACATCAATCTGCTGTTCGCGAGCCTGAGCTGAATTCAAACAATCAGCTGCAACCCCATTCGCCTGTAATTGATCCACCTGATCTTTCATCAAAGAGATCAATGGGGAAACAACCAAAGTGACGCCTTCCTGTATCAGTGCCGGAATTTGGTAACACAATGATTTACCACCTCCCGTCGGCATAATAACCAGACAATCACGCCCTTCAAGAATGGTATTGATAACTTGTTGCTGACCAGGCCGAAATTGCTGATAACCAAAGGTTTCCCGCAATACCTGCTCTGTCAGTGATATCGTATTGATGACTTCTGCGGTAGACACGCTTTTCCTCAATCATTAAAAAATCACAGACATTATTCAATAACGTCTGGGCATTATGCTATCTCACTCTTGGAATAATTACAGCATGTCATTGAACAATCAGTTCGATACCAACACAGTCAGGGACAAATCTTTGACTATTTCCCTTTCCCCGAAGTTAATTAGTTGACTCCCATACTTTTAAATGTGAAATAGTCTGTTTTCAGTCAGTTAAACCCAACATCGAGGTTTCTGTCTGTTTCAATTTGCCAAGTTACATCTAATCATATTATTTAGTAATTTGATTTTTCTCAGGTTATTACTCTATATTCCTGGCAAACTGGCAAGGTTAGCAACAAAAGCATAATATTAACAATCTATTAACTATATAAAGTCATGTTAACAACACATACCTTGATTTGGGATTAAATTAAATGCCTACAACTGAAATAACCCTAGAAGAAGCCCGCCAACTGATTGGGGATGCTTTTGTTCACCATATGCCCTTTAACCAGTTATTAGGGCTTGAGTTACTTCGATTTGAACAGGATTATGCAGAAATACAATTCCATAATCAGAGTAAACTGGTGGGTAATATCGCACAGAAAATTTTACATGGTGGTGTGATTGCCTCTGTCTTGGATGTATGTGCAGGACTGGTCTGCATCGGTAATACGTTAAGCCGTCTGGCCCCTATTTCACGAGAAGAATTAGAAAAGCGATTATCAACAATGGGAACTATTGATTTGCGGGTAGATTATCTACGTCCCGGTAGAGGTGAACTCTTTACTGCTACCAGTAGTATTATCCGTAGTGGAAATAAAGTTTCTGTTGCCAGAGCTGAACTCCATAATGAACAGAGAGCCCATATTGCCAGCGTAACGGCAGCTTATCTGGTTGGCTAATCATATAATTTTAACTATTTAATCCATTGCGTAATATTCAGCCCGGTGACATATTATTTCCACGTTAACAACGGGCTAAAAGCTCATTACACTTTTTCCACCTTATATTTGCATCAGGATAATATGAACAAACCACAAACTACCAAAGGAGTTCTATACGCCTTCGGAGCCTGCTTTATCTGGGGGATCGCTCCAGTTTATTTTAAATATATCCAGCAAGTACCTGCAGACGAAATTTTGACCCATCGTGTCATATGGTCATTTTTCTTTATGTTGTTGCTGGTAACATTAACTCGCCACTGGTCACAGGTAGCCAAGGTTTTTCATCAACCTAAAAAAGTGTTATTGCTAGCCGTGACTGCTACCGTGGTTGCCTGTAACTGGCTGATTTACATCTGGGCTGTAAACCACGGTCATATGTTGGAGGCCAGTTTAGGTTATTTTATTAGCCCACTGGTTAACGTTTTGTTTGGTATGTTGTTTTTGAGTGAACGTTTCCGTCGAATGCAATGGACTGCTGTTATTCTGGCTTTTACCGGCGTGTTAATCCAGCTATGGCAATTTGGTTCTATACCAGTTATTGGCTTAAGTTTAGCGGTCACTTTTGCCTTGTATGCCCTGCTTCGTAAGAAAATGAATGTTGATGCGCAAACAGGCATGACGATTGAAACATTGTGGTTACTGCCGATTGCAGCCACTTATTTATTTGGTTTTGCTGCCACCCCAACCAGTGATTTAAGTTCTAACCCAGCAACACTTAATTTATTGCTGATTGCTGCGGGCATTATTACTACTGTGCCACTACTGTTATTCACAGAAGCTGCTGCTCACCTGCGCCTATCTACTCTCGGATTCTTCCAGTATGTCGGCCCAACACTGATGTTCCTGCTAGCAACCTTGGTTTACGGTGAACAAATAGGTACCGATCGGCTGATTACTTTCGGCTTTATCTGGGCTGCATTAGTGCTGTTTACATTGGATGCCGTGTATACACAGCGTAAATCGCCGAGATAGCAAAAGTAATGAAATCAGATTAGCCAAAACAACAGAACAAATTACCCCTGAGGCACTTCAGTTACGTGCCTCTCTGATGAGGGAAAATGATTGCAAGTTATTATTAGCAAATCCCCACATGGTAGAACTCCTTACAGAATATATTGCCGCGGGATATATTTATATTGCGGAACAAACTGGCGTAATTCTAGGATTCAGTGTTGTATTGCCGCAATCTGATGGAAATTCAGAACTTGATGGATTATTTATTGAACCGGCTTTTTGGCATCAAGGTATTGGCAAGCAATTGGTACGAACAGCATTGAATAACGTTCATACAAAAGGAGGAACATTATTGCGGGTACTGTCTAATCCTCAAGCTAAAGGGTTTTATATTGCTCTTGGCTTTGAACGTTTGGGGAAAAATATACTCAATTGGGGACGGCAATTTGTATGATTAGGTGTGCACAATGAAATAAGCTACAGATACCATTTTATTCTGTGAATTTCCTAATGAGCACAAGTTATTCATTTGATGAGAAGAACAAAGAATATCATCACAATGTAATTATATTCTCTATATTAATTCTCTCTGTCTCTGCATTAACTTTATTTTTTAATAACTAAATACTATTTCCTCAATAAAAATACCTTTTATTTCACCAATCATGTTTATATATTTAATATGAAAACTACTGTTCTAAAGTTGTATGTTAATAAAAACCTCAATATAAACAAAATAAAATACATCCAAATTAAAATGACGACAAAAAAATTTATTTAACATCAATCAAAAATATAATTATATTAGTGCCACAGACCTACTTCCTTCTATCAATATAAATACATTCATAGAAAAGCTTAAAATCATACAGTTTCTCTCAGTCATGACATCGAAAAAATAGGTTCTTGGTTTATAAAAATGGCAGAATATATAAAAAAACAATTCTCTAGTCAGAGCTTAATTTAGTTTTTAGACCTCTATAATATAAAAACAAGTTACTAATTGATTAATCAGATTTAAAAAAACCATCTTATCAAGAGGAACCACCTTTCTGCCAAAATACGTATTCGACTTGTTATTTAATAAGTCATTCACTTCATTTTTAATATCTACTCTAATTGTATATACTCAAGATACTTCAAAGTGCATGTTTGAAAAACGACTATGCTGTTGAATTTAAATGTTTTTATGTCTGACAACTCAAGCATCTTGAAGTTCATTCGGTATATTAAATTATACCCACATTTACCACGTGCGTTTTCTTGTAAGGATGTTTATTGACATCACTTAACGTTATATCTTTTTCAATCAATATGATTTCGACACAGGAACATTATAAACATCACGCTATATTTGATATCTGAGCACTTTGTATCATCTGTATTAAACAACATCTTAATGAACTATTATCACAAACTTAAAAGTGTAGAAGAACTTTTTACATTAATCAGATTAGCAGGCTTTTGCCATGATATTTCCTTATAATCAATTGGCTATTTTCTTTTGTTAAAAAATAAAATAAATAAAAACAATGGCAGTAAATATGATTAAAAAATAGATATCATTTTATTCACTAATGCCATATTCAATTCATCTTTATACAACACAAGTGGTATTAATAGTTGCCTAGATCATAATAAAACTTCATTATCCGGTGAACAGAGCTTGATTAAAACAAAATGCCGGATAAAAAAACCAGCATTTTGTCGGTAATCTGTAATTGAACTAAAGCCAATTCTTCCGCTTAAAATAAAGATACGGCGCAAGGCCAGCCGCAATCATTAAACCAATTGCGCCCGGATAACCAAATGGCCAGTGCAGTTCTGGCATAAACTCAAAGTTCATACCATAACTGGAAGCCACCAGAGTTGGCGGCAAAAATACCACTGAAACAACTGAGAAGATTTTGATAATCCGGCTCTGCTCTATATTGATAAAACCCATCGCTGCCTGCATCAGGAAGTTAACTTTTTGGAACAAGGATTCATTATGTGGCAACAAGGATTCGATATCCCGCAGTATTTCACGGGCTTGCTCAAGTTGATCAGCCGGTAAACGGGCACGTCGCACCAAAAAGTTAAGCGCCCGCTGAGTATCCATAAGGCACAAACGAACCTTCCAACCAATATCTTCCTGCTCAGCAAGGCTGGACAAGGCAATATCAAACTCATCCCCCTGCTTTCCTTCCATAATGACTCGGCTCAGG
The DNA here is from genome assembly GCF_000711895.1 of Photorhabdus australis DSM 17609. Classification (GTDB taxonomy): domain Bacteria; phylum Pseudomonadota; class Gammaproteobacteria; order Enterobacterales; family Enterobacteriaceae; genus Photorhabdus; species Photorhabdus australis. The sequence continues at coordinate 79,187 of NZ_JONO01000025.1, read as the reverse complement.
GATTCCAGCACGCTGTAAATATTTTCGATAACATCAGCCAACTGCTCGATTTTTGTTTCAAACAAGTCCATCAGCACTTCATAGGCATTACCATCGACTAATATCTGATTACGAGCACGCATGCGATACAATCGGAATGCAGGGAGTTCACGCTCTCGCAATGTATAGAGACGACCATCACGAATAGTAAATGCAACGGTTGCGTTGCCAGCATGGTCTTCTGCGTCTTCAAAATAAAAAAATGAATGGACGTGTATCCCATCTTCATCTTCAAAAAAACGCGCTGATGCCTCAATATCATCCAATTCCGGTCGGGTTGCCAAAATTTGACCTAGTTCATTTTGGACATGAAGCCTATCTCGTTCTTCCGGCTCGACCAAATCTACCCACAAAGAATCGGATAACTTTTCTCCCTCTTCTAATTCAAGACGGAGCAGGCGATTATTCTCTAACTTAAATGCGCTCAGCATGTATCATAAGTCTCCTTTACTCCCTACGTGATCGTAGGGCGCGAATGTTACGCTTAGAAGAAAAAGCGTGTCAACATTCAACCTGGATATTATTTTCAGACCGTTTCAAGCCGGGCATAAGCAGCTACCAACCACTTAATCCCTTCTCCCTGAAACGCAATTTGCAACCGGCTATGCTCACCATTCCCCTCAATATTAACAATGGTTCCTTCACCAAATTTAGAGTGGCGAACACGTTGTCCCAGAGCATAACCGCTATCATTGGAACTTATTTGTGTACCTAACCGACGATGACTAATTGGACGAGATACTGTCGCACGTAACCGAACCTCTTCAATACATTCTGGTGGCAGCTCCCCAATAAAACGGGATGGCCGATGATAAACTTCTTTGCCATATAAACGGCGGCTTTCTGCATAAGTAATTGTCAACTTTTCCATTGCTCGTGTTAGGCCCACATAAGCCAAACGACGTTCTTCTTCCAAACGTCCACCTTCTTCAATCGACATCTGGCTTGGGAACATACCCTCTTCCATTCCTACAATAAACACCTGTGGGAATTCTAGCCCTTTAGCCGAATGTAATGTCATCAGTTGCACCGAATCCTGACAGTCATCTGCCTGACCGTCCCCTGATTCCAATGCGGCATGAGAAAGAAATGCCTGCAATGGCATCAGATCTTCGTCCTCATCTTGATAACTAAACTGGCGAGTTGCAGTGACAAGTTCTTCAAGGTTTTCAATACGCGCCTGCGCTTTCTCACCTTTTTCTTGCTGATACATCGTCCACAGGCCAGAATCACGAATAACCCTGTCAGTCTGAATATGCAATGGCATATCTTCAGTTTCTGTCGATAATGCCTCTATCAACTCAAGAAAGCGCTGTAAGGAAGAAGCAGCACGACCGGCCAGCACTTTCTCCTGAAGCAATGTTTGACAACAGTCCCACAACGTTTGCTGTCGTTCACGGGCAGCCTGGCGCACAATATCCAACGTTCTGTCGCCAATGCCACGAGCTGGCGTATTCACCACACGTTCAAACGCTGCATCATCATTGCGATTAGCAATTAAACGCAAGTAAGCTAGTGCATCTTTAATTTCCTGACGTTCAAAGAAGCGCTGACCACCATAAATACGGTATGGCATTGATGCCTGTAACAGCGCTTCTTCCAGTACTCGAGACTGGGCGTTGCTGCGGTAAAGTATGGCACAGTTTTTCAGCGCTCCCCCGTTTTCAAGCCAGTTTTTAATCCGGCTGACCACATAGCGAGCTTCATCCAACTCATTGAATGCAGAATAAAGGGAAATGGGTTCACCCTCTACACCATCAGTCCACAGATTTTTACCCAGACGATCACTGTTATTGGCAATCAGTGTATTTGCAACCTTTAAAATATTACTGGTGGAACGGTAATTTTGCTCCAAACGAATAGTTTCAGCACCAGAAAAATCTTTCAGAAAACGCTGAATATTCTCAACCTGCGCCCCACGCCAGCCATAAATAGATTGATCATCGTCGCCGACAATCATCACTTTGCCCGTTTCCCCCGCCAGCAAATGAATCCAGGCATATTGAATACTGTTAGTATCTTGAAACTCATCTACCAAAATATTAGTAAATCGACCCTGGTAGTGCTGCAAGATCTGCGGTTTATTCAGCCATAGTTCATGGGCCCGTAGTAGCAACTCTGCAAAATCCACCAGCCCAGCACGATCACAAGCTTCCTGGTAAGCCAGATAAATTTTATGCCATGTCATCTCGACAGGATTGCCATAACTTTCAATATGCTGTGGCCGCAATCCTTCATCTTTTTTACTATTGATGTACCACATCCCCTGACGTGCCGGCCATTGTTTATCATCCAAATTCATCGCCTTGATAATGCGTCTGAGTAGACGATGCTGATCTTCGCTGTCAAGAATCTGAAAATCTTGTGGCAGATTGGCATCCAGATGATGTGCCCGTAACAAACGATGAGCCAAACCATGGAATGTACCAATCCACATTCCTCCTTGACTGGTTCCGATCAGGTTTTCAATCCGGTGACGCATTTCTGCGGCGGCTTTATTGGTAAAAGTCACTGCCATAATGGAAAATGGTGAAGCATTCTCCACTGATAATAACCAGGCAATCCGGTGTACCAGAACCCGGGTTTTACCACTCCCAGCTCCCGCTAGCACCAACATATTTGTCCGCAGGGCTGCTACAGCTTCCCGTTGTTTGTCATTCAGACTTTCGAGCAGATAGGAGACGTCCATAGTTACCATCAATTGATTAGCCAGCAACCAAAGGCTGCTATGTTTTTATACAGAATAATTTCTTGATTATATCAATGCTGTCAAAGAAGCCAAATCGGAAATCTCAATGTGTGGCAGCAAGCGACTTTCAACTACCTGCAAGAGTTTTTTATTTTCTGTATTCATCCAACAAGCCTGCATACCACTACGAAGTGCTCCTTCCACATCGGTATTCAGGTCATCACCGACATGCAAAATTCGTCCAAGCGGTAACCTCAAGCGATCTGCAGCTAAGCAATACATATCACTGTAAGGTTTTGAGCGCCCATCAGGGCCAGCTTTTAACACAAATTTAAAATAACGAGCAAGACCACAAGCCGCAGGTTCCACATTACCATTAGTAATAGCTACCAATGGTATCCGTTCAGCAAGGACAGCCAAGGCTTGATGTGTTGCTTCAGGTACATCAATCTGACTGCGCCAATGTGCAAAATGGGCCATAATCTCATCTGCCCCACGACAAGCATCTTCACGGCTAAAACCATAATGGCAAAACATCAGCTCCGCAGACTGCCAACGCAATAAAGTCATGTCATGATAAATATCAGGGTATTGCTCAAGTATCGCTTCACGGAAAACATACATATCCTGATAATCAAGGTGACTAAACTTAGGTGAGTATTGCCGTACAAAATTCAGTACCTCTTCTTCTGCCTTATCTAACACTGGGCGATTGTCATAAAGGGTATCGTCCAGATCAAATGTCATTGCTAAGACAGGCGCAAGAGGCCGGTAAAAATGCATCACGATTTCCCCCGTTTGGCTCTGGGATGAGCAACATCATACACTTTTGTCAAATGCTGAAAATCCAGATGGGTATAGACTTGCGTGGTAGACAAGCTGGCATGACCAAGCAGTTCCTGAACCGCACGCAAATCACCGCTAGATTCCAGAATATGAGTGGCAAAAGAGTGACGCAATTTATGAGGGTGGATATGGCTGTTTATTCCCTGATGTATGCCCCACTGTGCAAATCGCTGCTGTACATTCCGTGTTGATATCCTCCGCCCCCTATTTGAGATAAAAACAGCATTATCCCCCGGTTCGAACAATTCTCGCATCTCAAACCAACGATTAAGCCATTCAACAGCTGTCTGTCCCAAAGGCACCTTACGCTCTTTACTTCCTTTACCTGAAACCCATACCTCTCCACTTTCAAGATCCAAATGTCGGCAATCAAGACCAACCAGTTCCGATAAACGCAACCCAGCACCATACATCACTTCCAGCATAGTCCGGTCACGCACTGATAATGGATCATTGAAATTGATATTCAACAGTTGGTTCACTTCATCCACATCAATATTTTTCGGTAAGTGGCGCTTTGTTCCCGGTGTACTAACAGCTTTACCGGGGTTAACAGCTATCACACCCTGAGTAACCTGCCAATCAAGGAAACTTCGTAAAGAAGATAAGCGTAAAGACAGGTTAGCTGACTGTAAGCCAGCACGGCGACTACGTGTTACCAACATTCTCACTTTACCAGGATCGAGATCTTTCCATTGCCTGACACCTATTGTTAAAACCATCTCAACCAGCCTGGAAAGATGACGACGGTAATTGATGATAGTCACCGGACTTAACCGGCGCTCTACTCTGAGATACCGCAGAAATGCCTCAACCGGCTCCAGTAATAGATCAATTTCCTGCGTCATATCTGTTTAATCCAACGGGATAATATATCCGGCAATAACTTCGCCAGATGATCAAGCATGTCTGTTCCCATGCCCTCCTGATAATGCTGATGATTCCGGCTGTTAAATATCACCATACCCAACTCTCCCCTGGCCCCCAGTAGAGAAATCGCAACTGAACCTACATGACGAACCTGTGGCAACAACAATAAAATTTCCGGTCCATTCAACATACCGAGATAGTGGTTATTATTACCAAAACGCTGAATACGAATTGGTTCGAAAGCATGACGAGAAAGTGCTAAATCAGGCGCATTAAACGGTGCTCCAATATGCCATTTATCACTAAAAAGACGGATAGTTGCGCTATTTAGCTCCAAATTTTTAGCCCATGTGCTCAACCGACCAACCATATCCTGTAAACTTGCTGCTGCAAACAAATCAACAAGTAACTTAAACAACTGTTCAAACAATTGTTCATTCACTCTAGCTCGTTCCATTAGCAGAGTTATATCTTCTTCCAGACAAGCAATACGAGTCCTCTGACGGCTCATATACCATTCAACCAAAGAAACTGTTTCCCTTATCGGATGAGGAACCCGTATCTGTTCAATGGCACGTGCATTGCGGATAAAAAAATTGGGGTTTTCTAACAAATAATCCACAACAGTCTGATCATCAGGTATACCATTGATGCTTAACTGCTCTTCTTTTTTCTCCATCTTCCGATGCCCCACGGTTCAAAACAGAATCGATCACAGATGAATTGTGCCATCATAAACATGTGTTGCCGGTCCAGTCATATAGAGGGGATTTCCCGGCCCAGCCCAGCAAATAAACAACGAACCTCCCGGCAAATCTACCTGGACATTACTATCGAGTAGTTGCTGTTGAATACCAACTACCACCGCAGCACAAGCTCCGCTACCACAAGCTTGAGTTTCCCCAACACCACGTTCATAAACCCGCAAACGGATATGACCTCGGTTCAAAACTTGCATGAAACCAATATTAGCCCGTTCAGGGAATCTTTCGTGGCTTTCCAGTGCTGGCCCCAAGATTTCCACTTCGGCAGTCTCCACATCTGCTACCTGAATCACGCAGTGAGGATTCCCCATAGAAACAACACTACAAAGAACCGTTTTTTCTATCACTCTTAAAATGTAGGTTTTTTCTGCTCTTAACGCGCGGAACGGTATATTATGGGGTTCAAATTCAGGTTCCCCCATATTAACGCAAACCTGATCATCATTGGTGATACTCAGTACCATATGTCCTGACTGAGTACTCACTTTAATTTCACGCTTATTAATTAATCCCTTAAGACGAACAAAACGAGCAAAACAACGGGCACCATTGCCACATTGTGCGACTTCGCTACCATCGGAATTAAAAATGCGATAATGGAAATCCAGATCCGGATCATAAGGGGCTTCAACAATTAACAATTGATCGAAGCCAATACCCGTATTCCTGTTTGCCAAACGGCAGATCAGTTCTGGTGAGAAATAAACATTTTGGGTCACAGCATCAACGACCATAAAGTCATTACCAAGACCATGCATTTTGGAGAACTGCATATAATGCTCCACCGTAAACCGCGGTAACTACCCGGCTTATCTCGCTTATTTCTGAGAGATGCTGCCCACTTTCTGTTTCTGCTGCATACTATCTGCATGTATCTGAACCGCAGTCGTCGCTTTTTCTGCCGGTGGTTGCTCTGGTGGAAAATAGAGAGGGCCTTTTAGTCCACAGCCGGAAAGTGTAAATAAGGTTATGATAGCCAAAAACCCGCGTAATTTTTTCTTCATTGCATTAATGCCTGTAATTCATACGTCAATATTCTCTATAATCGCAGTTAGACCTCGAAAAGCAAATAGGAAATGAAGATGAACGACAGTGAATTTCATCAGTTAGCTGACCAACTGATGCTTTATATTGAAGAGCAACTGGATAACTATGATGGCAATGCTGATATTGACTGTGAAACCAATGGCGGCGTCATGACCCTGAGCTTTGATAACGACAGCAAAATTATTATCAACCGCCAAGAACCTTTCCATCAAATCTGGCTGGCAACCAAAAACGGAGGTTATCATTTTGACTATAAGGATGGTCAGTGGATTTGTGACCGTAGCAGCGGAGATTTCCTCACCATGCTGGCACAGTCCATCACTGAACAAAGTGGAGAACAGTTTAGTTTTGAATGAGTAACCTATACCCCGCGTAGCGCTGAGGGATCCCCACAAATCAGCGCTAATAAATCAGAACCATATTTTGGTAGATTTTGGCGAGGTGCTTGAGTGTTTTTTAAGCACTATTTCAAATAATATTAGCGGGGGGAATGGCGTAATACATTCTCCGCTAATGTTAGGTAAGAGATGACTCTTCTTGATTTGATACTATTGGCTTGATAACTGAGGTGTATTCCTTTGTTTTCAGCATGAAACCCAATCAACCAAAGTACAATCGAACTTAGCGTAGCAAGAAAGCTCAATACAAATAAGCGACCAGCGCCTTGATTGTAACTCGCTCTGAGCCAAAACCCAAATCGTTCACTCTTTTCATCTCTAAAATTTTGCTCTATTTGCATTCTTCGGCTATATAATTTCATGACCTGTCGAGGTTTAAAGTCATCCATGCTAGTAAAAATAAGCCAAGGCTCCATGGCTGCCGAACGTCCATCTTTCACCTGTAATTTTCGCACCATTCGATATCGTTACTTTTTGAATTTTCTACCTTTACTCGGTCTTTTATGGAGATAAAAGAAACCATCACAACGAGCATATTCTGCTTTTGATAATGAGCCAGAACCCAGAAAAAGCCATAGTGGCATCGATTAATGCATTCTGACGATATTTATGAAACGGCGCTAAAGCATCTTTGAAGAAGTGTGACATACTTTACGAGCAGGCATAGCAAGTGACCTTATTGACTTGGTGGAACAATCAGTAGATCACACAACGCTATGCCTGTCTATTTTCTGGGGATTCCTCAGCGCGTAGCGGGGTAAATCAATAATGCGATACAGAACGATAAAGTTCTGGTAGCTCTTCTACACTGTTCTTCCTATCATCCGTCACATTCAAATGTGAGAAAGATGATCCGCTGAATGGAATAACCTGAACCTGGCCTCCCATTTGGACAATTTGATAAAACTGCGGCAAGTTAAAATTAATAAAACTTGATCCGTAAGTAAACCGATCATGAGATGAAGAATAAAACCGACTGACATCACGTACCAGCTCTTCCTTACTCCCCTCACAATGAGAGTAAATTTCTACCCGGTTGGCTTCATCCAGAATATAAATATTAAAGCCCTTATCATCTTCCGTATTTTCGAAGAAAAATTGAATAATCCCTTCGCTGGCAAAACCATCAACCACAGCAGGCAAGTGTGTCTCTTTGGTATTGATTTTCACTGGCAACCCATGCAATTTGTTGTTAGAAATTGCCCCATAAAATTCCACAGCATTTTCTAACTTTTGCACAGATACGTTCAGGCGTTCAAAGAAAAGCCCCCAGGTCTGGCCTGCAATGCGCAACGCTTTAAAACGGCCCGGGTCCTGGCGATTGCTGGATAAACGCAACTCAATACATTCAGATACAAGTTGCTGGATTCGAGTACGGATAAGTCCACGTAAATGTTGGCTGTAACAGAACACTTCAACCGCTGCTGGTGGCGCAGCATCCTGATGCATTTTTCCCAAAATGGTTTTCAGTGCTTCCAGAACAGATTGCTCACCACTAAAATGTAAAGTTCTCACTTCATTCCATGAGTTGCGGTAAAGTAAGTCTATATTGCTAACCAAACATTGTTGCGATTCACCAAAGCTGAATACATCAAGTTTACGGAAATCAAAATGCACGACTTGATTGGCGAACTCAGCAGTCGGATCTTTCTCCAGATTGACAATAATTGCCAGATGGCGAATCTCACACGGACTATAAAGAGCCTTTGGCGTCGGAGCTGGCAGACGGATAGGGAAATGAACGGAAATATCATTAATTAATTCATGCAATTTCAGCTCATCACACTCAGCTTCACCATTATGAATATGGATACAGGATTTTTCTGTTAACAAGCCATTAAAATAGGTCCACGACACCAGCTTATTCAGATAACGGTTATATTCCAGAGGCTGATGACCAACAATTGATTCAATGGTTGGTGCCTGATTGTAGAGATACCACCCGCTACGATTTGCACGTCCTTGAGGAACATAAATAAATGTTAAATTTTTTTCTGACAAGTCCGGCGAAATCTGTGGATTAACTAACGTCACTTTCCCCGGCAACGCTTCAAATGCAGCATATAGCTTACGGGTCAGTACACCAATATCCTGTGGACTGGCACTGACACTCAGATTATTGCGGCGAGCGAAGCGGATAAGGTTACGATAACTCTGCATCATGGTATCAAGCAGTTCATTATGAGCGTCACGAACCTGTTCGATTTTCCATGAGTTACGATTATCCAAAATTTCCAGCCGCTCTGTATCCCACTTCCACTCATATACCAATTGAGTCAGAACCTGGTGCCGCCAGCCGGTACAACCTTTATCATCTTGATCAAGGGAGAGCTTTTCACAAACTTTTAAATAGAAACATCGACGTATTAGATCCAAGCGAGTCGTATCATTAATTTCTGTCAAATAACGAGTAACACGTTCAAGCATCATGCTATATGCATCAAGGCCAAAAGAGACAATTTCACCCGCGTGCAAACGCTGTTTCATCTCCATCGCTAATAACTTACCGTTGGGATACTCCCAAGAATAGGCTTCCAATAACAGGCTCTTCAATACCGCTTTATAAGGAGAATCGATACTTTTGTACAGTTGCCATAAACTAGCGCCAAAGTATTCTTCAGCGGATAATTCACCCAATCCACCAAGATCAAGCCACTCATTTGGAGTCAGAACACCTTGTGCATAAAGCGACAAAACATATTCATCATAATGGCCCTCCTCTTCTACAGGTACCATCTCCCATAGCAAACGCTTACCGGCCATACGTACAGCAGTACGATAAAATTCATCAAGTAACAGAATATGCTGAGTAGAACCACAATCCTCACCACCAAGACTACCGCTGGTATTATGACGAAAGCGGTTTTCATCAATAAGAAAAAAATTAACTTCGATGCCAAGCGCCGCCGCCCATTGTTCAATAAGCGTACATTTGCGTTGCAGTAGAAGACGCTCATCATTATCAAGCCATGACTGATGACATATCCAAATATCCAGATCGGAACAACAGCTTTGTCCAATTGACGAAGTACTTCCCATTGAATAGATACCAGTGATGGGAAGTTCACCATTAGCAGGTGATTCTATAGATTGATTTAATTTATTCTCTAAATCAATAAGATAAGATTTTTGTACTTCATCATGCTCGAAAAAACATACGCCATAGGGAACATTACCATTGATGTAACCTGGCATCATCGGATGATGATAATGCAATAATACTGGCAGTAAACTGTATACCTGTTTGAATTCCGCACTCATGGCGGTAGAGGCGCGCTCTAACCTGAGTTGGTTTATCGCGTCCAGTCTCTGCTTCAGCGTTTCGATATAAAGGTACAAGACGTCTCGCCCGATTGAGTTCCAGTGCCCAGATAAATCCCCCGCTTCCGGCTGATATAGCTCAATGGAATTATTTATAATGATTTTTACCAATTTATTACCGGAAACGTGATCAATTTAACACCTTGTAGATAAACCGTAAAGTCAGTAAAGCAATTGAATTGCAATATCCCTCCCACCAAGAAACCAAGTAACACATTGTTATATATAAAAATAACAATAAAACCCACACCTTTTATACTTTCTTTTATATAAGGACATCTCCTTTGCCCATTTTTCGGGTATTGCATGTAATTCTTTGTTATCAACGATCTTATAAAAAACACCTTATTGGTTATATTTCAATTAGCAATTCTTCCTATTCAGAATTCTCCAATTACAGAAATGATTTACGGTAAAATGTAATTCACATTCAAATCAATCCATTGGCATTGACATAAAAATAATTTAAAAATTAAAATTTATTTTATATTTTAATATAATCTGTATATTATCTTCCCAGGTCTTAGCTGGAAAAAAAACTGTTGAAGTGTTAAAACAGGTACTATGTTTTTCATTTATATGACAGCTGCAAAGCCTGAAAAATACAAGCATCTATGTCAACTAAAACTATCCGTATCGCGACCCGCCAAAGCCCTCTGGCTATGTGGCAAGCATTATATGTTCAGCAAAAATTGCAACAATTTTACCCAGATTTAGAAGTTCAACTGATTCCCATGGTAACCCAAGGAGACATCATTCTAGACACGCCTCTGGCAAAAGTGGGTGGTAAGGGGCTATTTGTCAAAGAACTTGAACTGGCTCTGCTTGAAAGTCAAGCTGATATCGCTGTTCATTCGATGAAAGATGTCCCCATTTCTTTTCCTGAAGGACTAGGATTAGTCACTATTTGCGAACGCGATGATCCACGTGATGCTTTTGTTTCTACCAAATATCACTCTCTTGATGAACTACCAGCGGGCAGTATTGTCGGTACATCAAGTTTACGCCGTCAATGTCAACTCCGTGAACTACGCCCTGATCTGATTATCCGTGACCTTCGGGGTAATGTTGGAACCCGTCTGAGTAAACTGGATAACGGTCATTACGATGCCGTCATTCTCGCTGTTGCAGGGTTGAAAAGGTTAGAATTGCATGACCGTATCCGTACACCATTATCTGCAGAACAGTCATTACCTGCCGTTGGTCAGGGAGCCGTGGGGATTGAATGTCGTCTTGACGACCAGCAAACACGTGCTCTACTGGCACCATTAAATCACTATGACACAGAAATCTGTGTTCTTGCCGAACGAGCAATGAATACCCGCTTGGAAGGAGGCTGTCAGGTACCAATAGGTAGTTATGCGATCTGGCAGAATGGAAAGATCTGGCTGCGAGCATTGGTTGGAGCGCCAGATGGTAGCGTTATTATTCGTGGCGAGCGAACAGTCTTACCCAAAGATGCATGTCAGGCAGGCGTTGAACTAGCAGAAGAATTGCTGGAACAGGGAGCAAGAGAAATTCTGGCGGAAGTTTATCGAGGCAATCCCCCTACATGAGTATTCTGGTGACACGCCCTTCTCCTGCCGGAGAAGAATTAGTCAGAAGGTTACAGGCTGTGGGCAAAACTGCTTTCAGCGCACCTTTAATCGATATTCGTCCAAGTTCAGAGCTGTCACAACTGGCCGAAAAACTTTGCTGCCTAAATACCGGTGATATGGTATTTCTGCTGTCAAAAAATGCAGTTCATTACGCAAACTCGCAGTTAAATAAAATTAATCTATCATGGCCAAACAAGCTGATTTATTATGCTATTGGTAGATCAACTGCTCTGGCTTTTCATCAATTGACTGGTATAAATATTGCCTGGTCATTAGAGGGCGAAACCAGCGAAACCCTGCTAGAACTCCCCTCCTTACATCAGGTTGAAAATAAACAAGCTTTGCTGCTCAGAGGAAATGGTGGACGTGAACTTATTGCCCAAACTTTGACAGAAAGGGGTGCCACAGTTAATTACTGTGAATGTTATTTTCGCCAGCGAGTAGATTACTCGGCAGCAGAATTCAGCGCTCGCTGGCAGAGGCACAGAGTACAGACTTTAGTTGTAACCAGCAGCGAAATACTGCAACTGTTATATAACTTAATACCCGAAAGCGATCGAAACAGGTGGTTATTGAATTGCCATCTTATTGTGGTAAGCGAGCGTCTTGCGCACACTGCCCGGAATCTGGGCTGGCAAGATGTCAAAGTTGCTAAAAGTGCAGATAACGATGCCTTAATTCAGGCACTAGAATAAACTGACATGGGATGCCCACTATGACGGAACAAAAACAGTCCGCCGAGACAGTTGAAAAAACAATAGAAACGGTTGAACCTCCACAACAGCCCGGAGAACCTCAGGAACAAGAACGTTCTGGCGTTCTGAAAAACATTATTGCTATTGCAATTATTCTGGCAATCGGTGGTAGCCTTTATTACTACGGACAACAGCAAAGCCATTTATTGAGTGCAGAGAACCAAGAGCTGCGCCAACAACTGGAATCGCTAAAACATCAACAATCACAAGATCAACAACGTATTGAAGCTCTGTACAAAGGACAGAAGCAAGCTTTTAGTCAAGTTGCTGCACAAACCGTACAAAATGAGCAATTGGATAATCGCCTGCAAGAATTACAGACTAAAATATCGGCGTTATCCAGTTCTGATGTAAAAAGCTGGTTGCTAGCACAAGCTGATTTTCTAGTCAAAATGGCTGGCCGGAAATTATGGAATGATCAGGATGTAATCACTGCTGCTGCTCTGCTAAAAAATGCAGACGCCAGTCTTGCTGAAATGAATGATCCAAGCCTGATTGAAATCCGCCGGGCAATTACACAGGACATAAGCGAATTGTCTGCCATCAACCAAATTGATTTTGATGGCATTATCCTGAGGGTGAGTCAGCTTTCTAACCAGGTGGACAACCTACGTCTAGCTGACAATACCAACGATGGCTCACCCATGGACGAAGACAATGATGAATTAACCGGTACGTTATCTGAATGGCGCCAAAACCTAAGCAAAAGCTGGAGCAGCTTTATGGATAATTTCATTACTATCCGTCGCCGTGATACTGCTGCTGAGCCATTATTAGCGCCAAATCAAGATATCTATCTACGGGAAAACATCCGAGCCCGCTTATTGATCGCAGCTCAAGCAATACCACGTCATCAAGGAGAAGTATTTAAACAATCACTGGAAACGGTTTCAACCTGGGTCAGAGCTTACTTTAATATTAACGATCCAAATACTAAAGCATTCCTGGAAGAAATTGATTCACTGAGTCAGCAACCTATTTCCATGACTGTACCGGATCATCTTTCAAGTCAGCCTTTATTGGAAAAACTGATGCAAACCCGAGTCCGCAGCTTGCTGTCCCAATCTTCTGAAACCAGTCAGGAGGGCTAAGCAATGCTGAAAGTTCTGTTACTGTTTGTTGTGTTGATTGTTGGTATCATGCTTGGCCCAATAATTGCGGGTCATCAAGGGTATGTTCTCATTCAAACTAACAACTACAACATTGAAACAAGTGTTACCGGTCTACTTATCATATTTGTTCTCTTACAATTAATACTTTGCTTTCTTGGCTGGTCCTACCGCAGAGTCATACGCACAAGTTCACGCACTCGAGGCTGGTTCCTTGGGCGCAAACGTAGCCGTGCCCATGCCCAAACAAAAGAAGCACTGATTAAACTGGCCGAAGGTGATTTTAAACAAGTAGAGCAATTATTGACTCGTAATGCGGATCATGCAGAACAACCTGTAATCAACTACTTACTAGCCGCTGAAGCAGCCCAGCAACGGGGAGATGAGTTCCGTACTAACCAATATCTGGAACGCGCAGCAGAAGTCGCAGACAACAATCAATTACCTGTTGATATTACCCGTGTGCGCATTCAACTGGCGCAAGGTGAAATTCATGCCGCCCGTCATGGTGTAGACAAACTTCTAAATCAAGCTCCACGCCATCCAGAAGTCTTGCGCCTAGCAGAACAGGCTTATACAAGATCAAATGCTCACCAGTCACTGATTGATATATTGCCAACCATGGAAAAAATCCGCCTGCATGACGAATTACAAATTCACAGGCTACGTCAACAAGCCTATATCGGTTTGATGAATCAGCATATGGCAGAGCAAGGTAGTGAAGGTTTAAAGCGTTGGTGGCATGACCAAAGCCGTAAAATTCGTCACGATGTGGCTTTGCAAGTTGCAATATCTGAACATTTGATTGAATGTGATGACCATGAAACTGCGCAAAAGATCATTCTAGAAAGTTTAAAACGTCAGTACGATGAACGTTTACTGCTATTAATTCCACGGTTAAAAAGTGAAGATCCGAAACCAATACAAAAAGCACTAGACCATCAGCTAAAGCAGCACGACGCAACCCCTCTATTAAACAGTACCCTTGGACAAATTGCCTTACGACATGGACAATGGGAACAAGCAACAAAAGATTTCAAAGCAGCATTAGCTCAGCGACCCGATGCCCACGATTATGCCTGGTTAGCAGATGCATTGGATAAATTACGTAAACCGGAAGAAGCAGCACAAGTTCGTCGTGAGGGATTAATGCTAACATTGAAGTGCGAGAGTAATGTAGTTCATAGACAATAGCTCAGATAATACGGTGTCTTCATGATCCAGTTACCGTTATTCCTTTGATATTTCATACTATTAATTAAAAATGCTCTCTATTCGAGGGCACTTTTCTAACCATATTTTCTGGCAAAATCCTCATCGGAAGTACAGAGATAAATAGTAAATTCAATGAATGAGATAAGTGCAGGAATGAGCGTCCAGCAAAATACCAGATATAAAATTTCCATACCTATCTTGCCCAGATAAAACTTATGGGCACCAAAACCACCAAGAAAAAATGCCAGTAAAGCAACCGGACCTGTTTTATAGCAAAACCAGCAATCATATTTTAAGCTTTACTTATATCAGATATTAATACCCGAACCGCTTATGAACCTATAAGATATTCTTAAAAAAGGCAAAAAAAACACCTACCTTAGAAAAAGATAGGTGTATAAATACAATCAGGTCTACAGACGGATAGTGCCTCACTCAACGTTGAGTCCGGTCGGTGATGACAAGATAGCTACACCTTATTCATCTGTGACGTGGACAATAGGCACCGATAATCGGCTCTGCATCATCCCCGGGTTTATGAAGCCTATGCTATCATAAGAAATAGGATGAGCATCTACGTCTTTAAGTAATGCATTTAACGTGCCAACTCTTATTCAGATGAAGACTACCTCGCTTCATCAGCTATTTCTCCATTTATTACAACGAGAAAACAAGCCATCACAAAGCTCACTTTATTCACTGTCTCTTATTTGAGACAATATCTCACAAATTCTGAATTTTTTATTAGAATTCAAAACATTAAAAGTCTCCTATTTGAGACAGTCAATATATCAATTGTCGTCAGAATATAACAAAATAATAAATTACCATATAAAACGGACGGTTAGTGCCAAGAAAAAGAAAATTCACTAAACCTCTTTTTCAATAAAACATACATCGAAATAAGAAATTTAAGGAGGGAACAGAAAAATTAAAAGAGTGAAAGGCACCGAATGCAAAAAACCCTGCTTAAGCAGGGTTTTTCAGAATCTGGTCGGCGAGAGAGGATTCGAACCTCCGACCCACTGGTCCCAAACCAGTTGCGCTACCAAGCTGCGCTACTCGCCGAAATTTTTTCTTTTCTATGGTGCGAAAGGGGGGACTTGAACCCCCACGTCCGTAAGGACACTAACACCTGAAGCTAGCGCGTCTACCAATTCCGCCACCCTCGCATGTCATAAAAAAGATGGGGTGGCTAATGGGACTCGAACCCACGACAACTGGAATCACAATCCAGGGCTCTACCAACTGAGCTATAGCCACCATAACAGCTATTTACTTTAATTCACTACTTACCAACAGCAGAATACATCACCGTAGCTCTTGCACGCAAATAATGGCGCGCCCGACAGGATTCGAACCTGAGACCTCTGCCTCCGGAGGGCAGCGCTCTATCCAGCTGAGCTACGGGCGCTTAACGCCGTTGCGGATGGGGATAGTACGGATTTAATGATATACTGTCCAGTGCTTTTTTAAATAAATGATGCGTTTGATTACACCTTGTTCATTTCGTTGATAAAGCCAACTCTTCATTTTCCGACCACCCCAGCTATGACAGCAAATCCATCTATCGGGCTATTGGTTTTCTGCCACTAAAAAACTTCACCAACCAATAAATCAACGACACTATTAGCAAAAATCCTCCGCCTACCAACAGTGAGAAACGGGTATCAGGATTAATTGCCATACCTACCAACACACAACATAAAAATGCCAGTGTCAGATAATTTACATATGGGAACAAAATAGATTTGAAACTATGTTGTTTCAGTGCCGCTTGATGATACTGACGAAAACGCAGCTGGCTCATCAGAATAACAAACCATGGAACCATTCCCGGTAGGACGCTAGCACTGTAGACATAAACAAAAACTGCCTGTGGATTTGGGATCAAATAATTCAAACTGGAACCCGCTATCAGACACAGGATCGTAATGGTAATACAAATTACCGGAACACCATTCTTTGACACTTTAGTCAGTGATGAAGGTAACTGACGGTTTTGTGCCAACGCATAGAGCATACGTCCACCACTGTACATACCGCTATTACAACCAGAAAGCGCCGCGGTCAATACAACAAAGTTAATTACGGCTGCCGCTGAAGTGATCCCTACTTTGGTAAATGTCATCACAAATGGGCTACCCTGTGAACCAACTTCTGTCCATGGAAACAATGTAACTACAATGAAAATCGCCCCGACATAGAAAATTAAGATACGCCAGAGGATATTATTAATTGCTTTTTTTAACGTCACCTGTGGTTTTTTAGCTTCTCCCGCAGTGATGCCTACCAGTTCCACTCCCTGATAAGATGCAACCACAATACAGAGCGCAAATAGAAATCCTTGCCAGCCACCAGCAAAAAAACCACCATAAGCGGTCAAATTACCCAATCCAATAGGTTGCCATTGATTACCTATACCGAAAAATATCAGCCCCAAACCAATCAGGATCATCACGATAATTGTGGTCACCTTAATCATGGCAAACCAAAATTCTAGCTCACCATAAAGACGTACCGCCGCCAAGTTTGCCAAAGCGACCAATGCCACTGCAATTAATGCTGACACCCATTGAGGAAGTTCAGGGAACCAGAATTCGGCATAAACGCCAATAGCTGTTATTTCTGATATCCCTACTGCCACCCACATAAACCAATAACCCCAAGCGGTCAGGCATCCCCAATATGGGCTGAGATATTTATGTCCAAAAGAAGCGAAAGAACCCGTGACAGGCTCAAGAAACAGCATTTCACCCATGGACCGCATAATGAAAAAAACAAAAATTCCGGCAATAATGTAAGCCAGCAAAACGGAAGGCCCCGCCCATTTCAGCGTGCTGGCTGAGCCCATAAACAGACCGACACCAATAGTTCCGCCTAATGCGATTAGCTCAATATGACGGGCTTCTAAACCTCGTTGCAGGCCCTGTTGTTGATCTGCCATAAACTCCCTGTCCATTGTTATGTGTTGTAATGTGTGATAGTCAAAATATACAAAACTGGTTTTGACCAGCCATAAAAATGGCAGGGATCAAAACATGTTTTTCCACTCAGTGGAATAAAAAATTACCTAATAATTAGTACAGATGACAAAAGCCCGGTAGGATCAAACTGTTATATAGGTGCTGTAAAATGAATTTTTTGGCAACCTGCCGCAAATTGCTATACGACAGGCAGAAAACACATTTACAAACGATTGCTGTAGTAATATCCCAGAAACTTCAGTAGCTTAAACTGACGACGAATGCGGCTTGGTTGTGATAACAAACGATAAAACCATTCAAGCCCGAGATTCTGCCATACTTTCGGCGCACGTTTTACATGACCAGTGAATACGTCATAAGTCCCACCAACCCCCATATAGAGAGCATCGGCATGAATTTTACGGCAATCACGCATGAAAATTTCCTGCTTAGGCGATCCCATTGCAACTGTCACAATTGCTGCTCCGCTAGCATGAATCCGTTCAAAAACAATATTACGTTCTTCTGGCGTGAAATAACCATTCTGGCTACCAACAATATTAACGCTCCACTGAGTCTGTAGTTTGTTTTCCGTCTGTTCCAATATTTCTGGTTTTCCGCCAACCAAAAAGACAGGTGTGCCTTCCTTGCCAGCTCGCTCCATGATGGCTTCCCATAGATCTGCACCCGCTACACGGGAAACTTCAGCATCAGGGTATTTACGGCGGATAGCACGTACAATGCTAATACCATCAGCATACAGATATTCTGTTTCACTCAGCAGAGCACTTAAAGCAGTGTCTTCCTCTACCGTCAGAACTTTTTCCGCATTAATCGCAACCAAAGTCCCCGTCTTTACCTGCCCGCGTTGAAAAATATGGTCAAGAAAGTGCGCCATATCGCGAAAGCCCCAAATATTTAGGCCACGAATACTATACTTAGGAATATTGTTTAGCTCCATTTTCTTTCCTTACATTGCCGCGGATGCTTTTGCGATACAACCATGTTGCTAGTCAGATACTTTTTAATCAGCCCGGCGCTCTCAAATAGCCAATACAACAACTTAGCAATTACCAAACATAAGCCAAAAACAATACAGAAAAACACCACACGGGAAACAAATGAATCCACGCCTTCACGAGCTAACACAATTATGTTGAAGATCGCACCAAAGCAAAATGCCTGCAAAATAGCGGCCTTATAACGATTAGTCTCCTGTTTTCCTAATTCATAAATCCAGTCAAACCACTTAATTATTAACCCAACAACAATCGCACCAACTGGAATAAACAGTGCACCTCCCATCACAACCAGGGAGCCTATCAGAGTTGGGGAAATTGCCAGACCAGAGTGGTTATCCAGCACTTCCCAAGTAAAATAATTCGCAGAATTCAACACGGTATCAGGCCGTCCAGGCCAAAGCCAGCTTGGAATAAAGACATAAAAATCACGGATAATAGGCGCCAGACCCTGAAAATCAATCTTATCGTAATTATTCAGCAGTAATGCAAGATTTTCCCACGGGGAGAAAGTATCCCTTGTAAGGTAGAGGAAAGTATAAAATGCTTCTGAACCACTGACATCCAAACTATAGCGTTTAAGTGCCAACCAGAACATGCCAACAATTCCTACTACTCCCGCAGTTATCAGCATCCACAAGGTTATCCAACCACGAACAATGCCGATAAACAGAAACAACGCAAATGCAATAATAATATTAGCCCGTGTTCCCCCAACAATAACATAAGTCAAAATCCCAAAAGCAACTGTACTGATCAGGAAAAACAGCCAGCGTAACTGTGTCGGCTTCAAGAAATAAACCACCAACATGGCTGGAATAAAGAAGTAAAAGAACCGCTTCAAAGCCACACCGGAAACCTGACTGGAAAAAATTTGACTGTACGACTGTAATTTAAACAGTAGAAAACCATTCTGCATGAAGAATAGCCCAACTGTTACCACCGCAACTAATATCAGCAGTAACCATGTCAAATTAGTTTCTACCCGGTTTATGGTGAATACCGGTGCCTTAGGTTGCCCAGAAGGTTTTTTCAGCCGGGTTTTATAACTGACGTAATAAATGGCATAAAAACAAGTTGAAGCCAACAGAGCATGTAACAAAGAGTCTACTGGTACCACCTCAACATCAAACTGAAAAACCAGCAAACACGTCAGTGGGAAACCGAAATAGAATGTCAGCAAATAAAGCAATGAGAAGAACATATTAAAATTAAAACGTACACGCCTGAATTCCTGATAAGTTAACGTCAGGATAAAAGCCAGTGATATCAGGTAAACAACAAATAATCCGCCAAACTGCGTTAAAGTCATTGCTGCTCTCCTGCGGCTTTTGCCAACGCCTGTCGCCAACCATCAACAAAGTTCGGGCTAAAGAAAGCTATTGTATTTCTGTCTAAGGAAAACATCTGCCGTTGTGCTTCTGCAATCAGTTGTCTATCCAGAGGATCACCGAAGAAAAATATCGGTACCTGTTGTTCTATCAGATCTTGCCAGAAAAGATTTCGACGACTAAGTACAAACGGCACACCAAATTGTATCAATAGGCAAATTGTTCCAACCCCTTGTTGGCGATCAAACATAAAATACCCTAAATCGCAACAACACAGTAATGCCAGATAATCATCAAACGCCATATTTTGCTTAATAATTTCCAAATTTTCTGGGTCAAACAGTGATAAAGCCGTTTGCTCAACCTGAGCAATATAAGCCTGATTATTTTCAGGATAACCCATTGGGATAATGATTCGGACCTTATCACCAAACTGCTCATGAATAGTTTTCAATGCTGTAATATGACGGTTTGATCGATCACCAGAATTCCCTAACAAAATTGTCATCTTGCCATCTTCAGCAGATGTTTTTTCTGTCATCGTTAAAGTAGAGTCCATTCTGGTTGGAAAATAGAGCAATGATGTTGGTACATTAGGATGACGTTGAGAATAGAAATAAAGATCTCCACGAACCGCAAATACATGCCCTACCCGACGTTGCGCCAGACGACGCAGGAAATAGAATAGACGGAATTTTAGCTGATTAGAATCTTCATACAGATCTGCTCCCCAGGCATGCCACCAAAATTGACTACGTTTAATTTTTCCTGACAGCAGTGCCAACCACAAACCCGTATTAAATTGACCATGAAAAAAAAACCGGCAAGCCCTGTCTGACTGCGCTTTTGCAGTAACAGCCCGTGACAGAGATTTTTTACTATCGAAAAATGTTATATCCAATTCCGGATAATCATCCAGAGAAACCCGATTCCTGACCACCACCATAAACTTGGGTTTGGCTGAAAAACCAATTTCTTGCACTAAAACATCATTAAAAAAACGCAATATCGTTCGATTGTGATGTGGGATATCAGATCCCAAAACATGAATTAAGGTTGTCATGCTCGCCTGCGGTAAACAAGAAATACACCACAACAAAGGGTGAAATAAACAATGTAAGTTGTCATATAAGCTTGCGTTGCACCTAACGCTCCATTGACAGGAATAAACCAATGGGAAAAACCAGTAAGCAGCAAAAACTGACTAACCTCAGTCAGCACATAAAAACGCAACGCAGCTTTAGCAATCACCAGATAACCAAAAACATAGGCGCCCACTTTCAAGACATCACCAATCAACTGCCAGGCAAACAAATCACGCATGGCAGTAAACTTGTCAGAAAACAACAATGAGATGGCAAAATCACGCAATAACCATACGGTAAAACTCACAGCAACCACGGCAGGCAAAACAAATTTCAGCGCCTTAATTATTTCATCTGATATTTCGCCCCTATCCTGCAATCGTGAAAGTGTTGGCAATAGATAAACACTGAAAGAAGCTGTGATAAATTGCAGATAAGCATCAGAAATACTACTTACACCTTGCCAAATTCCTACATCATCCCAACTATAATGCGCTGCCAGCAGGTTTCGCATCATAATGTAAGCAACCGGTAAAGTGATAGACGTCAACAAAGCCATAAGGGTAAATTTGCCAAGCTGACCAGCCAGTACCTTATCCCACATAGGCTTAAGATCAGATAACGAAACCACTTTGCGATACCAAAGTATCAGTCCCGCAGGAAATATTATCAACGCAGGCACTAAGGCCAAACCAGCCAAAGCACCTTCATACCCTCCAAGGATGAAACAGAGATAATAGGCAATCACACCAATCAAGCTGCCAAGAATAATTGCCAGCGCATTCCCCTGAGCATCCCGATATCCTTTCAAAATAGCCAGAAAATAGTTGGCACTGGCAATACCCATTTGAATAAATGCGAGTGCCCTCACAACTGGCTCATAATCCCGATGACCAAATAACCCTATACTAATCGGCACACTACACAGTAAAAAAATCACTGCCAACAGTGTAGAAAACCCAAGGATAATGGCAGAAGAAGTTCCTAGTACCGCACGCAATCGTTCCGGTTGCTGCTGATATTCAGCAATATATTTAGTCACACCATTAAAAATACCTGCTCCTGCTAATACCCCCAGAACGGTAATAAGTTGACGGAAATTACCCGCCTGTCCAACACCGCTAGGGCCAAAAACAATCGCCAATAATTTAACAATCAGAAGTCCCACACCGATCTTTATCAGTGTAGAACCCGCAGTCCATACCGATGCTTTAGCCAGTGACATATCAGGCGAAGAATTTCTTAATATGTTTGATAACAGTTTGTTGCTCAGCCTCTGTTATGTTGTAAAACATTGGCAAACGTACCAAGCGATCACTTTCACTGGTAGTAAAATGGTCTTCCCCGTGGAAACGGCCAAATTTTTCACCGCCCGGACTAGTGTGCAGAGAAACATAATGGAATACCGTTAGTACACCAGCGTCCTTCATATAACTATTGAATGCAGAGCGTTCTTCAACATCTTGCAGTTTGATATAAAACATATGAGCATTATGCGCCAATCCTCCCGGTATTACAGGCAATGTCAGGCGACCAGCATCAGCTAACGGTTTTAATGCCTGATAATAGGCATTCCATAAGGCAAGACGACGTTCATTGATTTTCTCAGCTTCTTCCAGTTGTGCCCACAAATAAGCAGCCTGAAGATCTGACATAAGATAACTAGAACCGATATCACGCCAAGTATATTTATCGACCTGACCACGGAAAAACTGGCTACGGTTAGTCCCTTTTTCACGGATGATTTCCGAACGGGAGATCAATGATTCGTCATTGATAAGTGCAGCGCCACCTTCGCCACCAGAAGAGTAGTTTTTAGTTTCATGAAAACTGTAGCAACCGATATGCCCGATAGTTCCCAATGCGCGGCCCTTATAAGCAGACATTACGCCCTGTGCTGCATCTTCCACTACAAACAGATTATATTTCTCTGCCAGAGCCATGATTGTATCCATTTCACAAGCTACACCCGCGTAATGAACAGGAACAATTACACGTGTTCTATCTGTAATTGCAGCTTCGATCTTAGTTTCATCAATATTCATGGTATCTGGACGGATATCCACAAAAACAATCGTCGCTCCACGCAGTACAAACGCATTAGAAGTAGAAACGAAAGTGAAACTCGGCATGATAACTTCATCACCGGGCTGGATATTTAACAAAATGGCCGCCATTTCTAGCGAAGCTGTACAGGATGGCGTCAATAGAACTTTCGGGCACTTGAAATGTTGTTCCATCCACTCTTCACAGCGTTTGGTAAAGCCGCCGTCCCCACAAAGCTTACCGCTCTCTATTGCCTGCTTCATGTAATCTAATTCAGTGCCGACTACTGGTGGTCTATTAAATGGAATCATTTTGTCCCCGGTATAACCAATAAGCGATGCTTTCAACGAATGCACCATTGCGTGTATAAAGACGCAAAGCAGCAATGTTGCTGGTTTGTGTCGCAATTCTTAATTGCCGTATTTGATGGCCTTGGCACCACTGTTGTGCCGCCGCCATTAACTTTGAACCAATCCCACAACCCGTTTTTTCTGGAAATACTGCCAGCAACCCCATACGAGCCTGACCTTCTCCTAGCTCCCTCAAAGTAACAAATCCCGCAGGTTGCCCGTTATCCCCATTTACCAGTAAACATTGATGATCAAATGTACCCAACACAGCTTTCTCAATCCAGGTAGAGTAGAAACGACCACTATCCTGCGGCTGATACCAAGGAGTACGAAAACGGCTTAAAGAAAATACTTTAGAAGCCACTTCTTTCAACATTGGAATATCTTGCTGTGTTGCTGATATCATCTCACTCTCAGAATTATCATTCCTCGTAGTATAAGCATCTTTTGTGCCAACCATTAAGGAGAGGTCTATTTCCCCTTCTACCAACGAAAAACCCAATGCCGATAATCCATCGATAATGTCTGGCCGCTGTACAGGCACTTTAGCCTGCACTAAAGAATACTGCTCTAACTGAGGTACAGTTAACAACTTAGAATCAGGTGTAAAATCAAGACGAGCAGTGGAAAATCCAAAATAATGACTATCCCACTCTAATGACTCAATATTGGCGTGAACGAACATGAAGCAGATCCAACAGATATTGGCCGTAACCAGTTTTTGACAAAGATTTTGCTGTTGCTGTTAATTGCTCATCACCCAACCAACCATTACGCCAGGCAATTTCTTCAAGGCAAGCGATTTTAAAACCTTGACGCTTCTCAACAGTCTGTACAAAAGTGCTGGCCTCAATCAGACTATCGTGAGTGCCGGTATCCAGCCAAGCGAAACCACGCCCTAACAGTTCAACATTCAGTTCACCACGTTCCAGATACATCTGGTTTATACTGGTAATTTCTAATTCACCCCGCGTAGAAGGCTTCACCTGCCTGGCAAAATCCACAACCTGATTATCATAGAAATAGAGACCTGTTACCGCCCAATTAGATTTGGGGTTTTCTGGTTTTTCTTCAATGGAAAGAACATGAAATTCATCATCAAATTCCACCACACCAAATCGCTCAGGGTCCATTACCTGATAACCAAAAATAGTCGCTCCTTTTCTTCGGGAAACCACATTCTTCAGTTTCGGACTAAATGCTTGCCCAAAGTAGACATTGTCTCCTAATACCAAGCAACAGGACCCGCCATTGATGAAATCTTCACCAATTAAAAATGCCTGAGCTAAACCATCCGGGGATGGTTGTTCTTCATAACTTAAACGAATACCAAATTTGTCACCATTGCCGAGCAATCGGTGGAAAGAAGGTAAATCTCCTGGTGTAGAGATAATCAAAACATCGCGTATCCCTGCCAGCATCAATACTGACAAAGGATAATAAATCATCGGCTTATCATAAATCGGCAGTAATTGCTTGGAAACACCTAGTGTTATCGGATGTAACCGGGAACCCGATCCTCCTGCCAGAATAATGCCTTTCATGTTACCTCCAACGTCGCTCAGTCTTTACCTAATCCAAGGCGTTCACCTGCATAAGAACCATCCTGAACTCTGCACCACCAGTTTTCATTTTCCAGATACCACTGAACTGTTTTACGAATACCTGATTCAAACGTTTCCTGGGGTTTCCAGCCCAACTCATGCTCAATTTTTGCTGCATCAATGGCATAACGCATGTCATGACCGGGACGATCTGTAACATGAGTAATCAAATCACGATAATGCGCAATATTTGCTGGTTTCTCTGGGCAAAACTCTTCCAACAATTCACAAATTGCACAAACCACATCAATATTTTTTCGCTCATTATGACCGCCAATATTGTAGGTTTTACCTGGTTCTGCTTCTGTTACAACCAGATAGAGCGCTCTGGCATGATCTTCTACATACAGCCAATCACGAATTTGTTTCCCCTCTCCGTATACAGGCAGGGACTTGCCCGCTAATGCGTTCAAAATCATTAACGGTATCAACTTTTCCGGGAAATGATAAGGACCGTAATTATTTGAACAATTAGTAATAATTGTCGGTAAACCATAAGTTCGATGCCATGCTCTTACCAGATGATCACTGGACGCTTTAGATGCTGAATATGGGCTACTTGGTGCATAAGGCGTCTCTTCAGTAAAGAAACCATCCTCACTATGTAAATCACCATACACTTCATCTGTTGAAATATGATGAAAACGGAAAGTGACTTGTTTCTCCTCACTCAATTTTTGCCAGAAAGCACGAGCTGCTTCTAACAGAACATAAGTACCAACAATGTTGGTTTCGACAAATGCCGCAGGGCCATCAATAGAGCGGTCCACATGGCTTTCTGCCGCCAAATGCATCACACAATCCGGTTGATACTGCTCAAACACCCGATCCAGCGCTTCACGTTGGCAAATATCAACCTGTTCAAAAGCATAACGAGGGCTATCTGCAACCGAGGCAAGGGACTCTAGATTGCCAGCATAAGTCAAGCTATCAACCACAACTACACTGTCTTGTGTATTATCAATAACATGTCGCACAACAGCAGAACCAATAAAACCCGCTCCACCTGTAATTAGAATGCGTCTCAACACCAGACTCCTTTTGTATCCACAATCCATTTCTGTTTAATGTCATAACCATTTACCGCTTTAAACTGATTATGATCCACCAGCATCAACAGAATATCCGCTTCTTCCAACGCTTTCTCCAAGTTAACCAATCGAACTATTTCCTTCAAAGAAGTTGGTAATTTATGCACATTAGGTTCTACAGCCAGCGTCTCACCTGCATGCCATTGAGCAATCATACGGGTGATATGCACCGCTGGACTTTCACGTAAGTCATCAATATTTGGTTTAAATGCTAAACCAAAGCAGGCAATTTTCACTTCTCCAGCACGCTTTCCACTTTCAGCCAAACAATCCGCAACAGCAGCTTTTACTTGATCGATAACCCATAAGGGCTTGCCATCATTAACTAAACGCGCTGTATGTATAAGACGTGATTGTTTAGGGTTCTGGGAAACAATGAACCACGGGTCAACAGCAATACAGTGACCACCTACACCAGGACCCGGCTGAAGAATATTTACGCGAGGATGGCGGTTTGCCAAACGGATAAGCTCCCATACATCGATACCTTGATCAGCGCAAATCAAGGAAAGTTCATTAGCAAATGCAATGTTTACATCTCGAAAGCTGTTTTCCGTCAGCTTACACATTTCTGCTGTCCTTGAATTAGTGATAACACATTCGCCTTCAAGGAAAATTTTATACAGTTCGCTGGCTCTGGCTGAAGACTTTTGCGTCATACCGCCAACAACACGGTCATTCTTAATCAACTCAACCATCACCTGGCCTGGTAACACGCGTTCAGGGCAGTAAGCTATATCAATATCAGATTCCTCACCTACCTGCTGAGGAAAAGTTAAATCAGGACGCACCGCAGCCAACCATTCTGCCATCTGCTCCGTTGCACCCACCGGTGAAGTAGATTCTAGAATTACCAAATCGCCTTTTTTCAGAATTGGCGCCACTGATTCAGCAGCAGAACACACATACTTCATATCCGGCTCATGCTCACCTTTAAAAGGCGTAGGAACAGCTATCAAAAAAGCATCTGCTGGTAATGGAGACGTTACTGCTTTCAGGTAGCCTTCTTCCACAGCCGTTTTCACCACTTTATCCAGGTCTGGTTCTACAATATGAATTTCACCACGATTAATCGTTTCCACCGCGTGCGGATTAACATCGACCCCGATGACTTTCTTATTACGGGATGCAAATGCTGCCGCAGTGGGTAAACCGATATACCCAAGACCGATAACAGAAATAGTTTCAAAACTCATAATGTCACCTGATTTTTTTCAAAGCGTCGAGAATTCGTTGACAGGCATCACCATCCCCGTAAGGATTATGAGCTCGACTCATTTGCTGATAGGCGGCATCGTCTGTCAATAATCGAGTCACCTCTTCTACGATAGTTCTTGTATCTGTTCCTACCAAACGTACTGTTCCAGCATCAACTGCTTCTGGCCGTTCAGTAGTATTACGCATCACCAAAACTGGTTTTCCCAAAGAAGGCGCTTCTTCCTGAATGCCACCAGAATCCGTCAGAATCATATAGGAATGGTTCATCAGATAGACAAATGGCAAATAATCCTGTGGTTTTATGAGAATGATATTATCAATATTATGCAAAATGCGTTTTACCGGCTCACAGACATTTGGGTTCAGATGAACTGGATAAACTACCTGCACTTCTGGATGAGAGCGGGCTATCTGCGCCAAAGCTTCACAAATTCGCTCAAACCCACTGCCAAAACTTTCACGACGATGACCTGTTACCAAAATCATTTTTTTATTGGTATCAATAAACGGGTAATGCTCCGCCAACTTACTTCGCATAGCCTCGTCATTCATTATTCGATCGCGTACCCACAACAACGCATCAATCACGGTATTACCCGTGACAAAAACCTGACTATCTGCAATTGATTCTTTCTGTAAATTCTTACGAGAGTTTTCCGTGGGAGCGAAGTGATACATTGCCAAATGTCCAGCAATCTTACGGTTTGCCTCTTCCGGCCAAGGGGAATAGAGATCGCCGGTTCTTAGTCCAGCTTCAATATGACCGACAGGGACACGCTGGTAGAACGCAGCCAAACTGGTTGCCATAGTTGTTGTAGTATCACCGTGAACCAACACAACATCAGGCTTAAATTCGGCTAAAACAGGCTTCAATCCCTCCAGAATACGGCACGTGATATCCGTTAAATCTTGCCCTGATTTCATAATATTGAGATCAAAATCGGGAACGATCTCAAAAAGATGCAACACCTGATCCAACATTTCCCGGTGTTGGGCAGTAACACATACTTTCGCTTCGAAGGCTTCATCCTCTACCAGCGCATGTACCAGCGGAGCCATCTTAATGGCTTCCGGCCGGGTACCAAACACAGTCAACACTTTCACAGTGACTCTCTTATTGGTCAGTAATTTGCAGATCTCCCTGCAAAAACACTCTTTAATACTATTTATCTCTGCTTCTGGTGTTGTGAAAAATATCTTTCAAAAGCAGTAACTTATTATAACCTTTTGGTTACTTACGAGGACGCCGTACCAGTGCCACTCCAGCACCAATTAAAGCACCAACTGCGCCCCACATAATAACAATGAACATTCTACGTGGACTGTCTCTGGTAACAGGCTCCTCAGGGGTTCTCAGATAACGATAAGTCTGGAATTGGTCCTGCAATGTTGGACCAACATTCAATGTTGCTAACATCGCAATATTCTGGTCATAGTCCACATCATAATCAGGACCTGTTGCTTCCAGAGTTTCAAGCTGAGCCTGTAACAACGGTGCACCTAACATAAACATTTTTGAATCAGGCAACTGATCAATTGGTGTATCAGTTTGATTACGTCGGATTCCTTGCTTTTCTGCAATTTTCAAGGATTGCTGCAACACATTCATTTCACGGTTATAAACCGCTTTAGCAACCATTTCTTGTCGCTTAACCAATGCATTCATAGATTGAGTACGGGTAGCCCATGCACCTTTTACTTCATTATTCAAATGAGTACTGGCGCGACTGTTGGCAAAGGCAATGTATTGACGTAAGAGTTGATTTGCTTGTACAGAAGACTCTGCTGTCAATTTGATACTGTCATTCAGAACTTTCTTATCATCATGAGGAATGAACTGAATATTATTAATTAACTCATCCAGTAAAGCAGCATCTGCTCTGGCATCACCTTCCTGATGTTGCTTGTAGTAATCAGATTTTAACCAAAATTCTCGGCGGGTATCATATGCCGCAAGCTGAGTGATGAATTCTTTATAAGC
The DNA here is from genome assembly GCF_000711895.1 of Photorhabdus australis DSM 17609. Lineage (GTDB taxonomy): Bacteria > Pseudomonadota > Gammaproteobacteria > Enterobacterales > Enterobacteriaceae > Photorhabdus > Photorhabdus australis. The sequence goes on along the minus strand of NZ_JONO01000025.1, from coordinate 49,845 downwards.
TTCTTCTGGAATAGACGGTAACTGAGTTTCCTGTGAAACGTTAATATGAGTATCCAAATTGCGCAAGAATTGCTGCTGAGAGTAATAACTACCTAAATGATTAGTCGTAGGCAAATCAGTAGTTGCTGTTGCACTCCATTTTTGTTGCATCAAATAAGATGCCCCCAGAGCTATAGCAGCGAAGATTATTGCCAGTACGACAATCCACATTTTTCCACGCCATAGAGCACTGCACAAGGCTACGACATCCAGTTCATGTTCCAGAGTCTGTTCATCTTGAATAGATTTCATTTCTGATTTTATCACTGCACAAAACCTCTGTTGATAGATGTTTAATGGTTAGCAGAATAGCGTATACGACGTTTTTGCCGTTTAATGAAACGAGCCACTCGCCATGCACGTTTGATGCAATAGCCATATAACATAAATGCAAGCAAGAAAAATGCCAACATTACCCATTCAGGAATAAATTCCAACCATTCTCCGATCATTCCAATAGCCGCTAATAAAGCCGCAGCAACAGTGATCAAAACAAATGCCTGACGTGATGAAAATCCAGAGCGCATAATCAGGTGGTGAATATGCTGTCTATCTGGAGAAAATGGACTCATTCCTTTACGCAAGCGACGGTACATGATGGCAACCATATCCATTAAGGGAATGGCAATAATCCACAATGCAGTAACTGGGTTCACAGAAGGTTCATTCCCCTGAGTAGATTCAATAAGCAACCAGATAATGGTAAAACCAATCAGTGTACTGCCTGCATCACCCATGAATACTTTAAAGCGTTGGCTTAAGAAACCAAGATTGAGAAGAATATAAGGAACAATGGCTGCAATAAATGCAAAACACCATAATGCCAGTGCCGTATTACCACTTCGATAGAGTAAGATACCCAAAGCACCAAAAGAGACACAGGATAGTCCACCTAACAACCCATCTATCCCATCAACCATATTAAATGCATTAATAGCAGCCCAAACAGCAAATAGCGTCACAACATAACTAAATGGCCCAAGATTCATATCCCAAGGGCCAAAAGCATAGCCAAGGCTGCTTAATTTCAGGCCAGCAAAATACATCATTGCAATACCAACTAGAGCCTGAACAGTTGCCCGGACCTTAACACTGACATCAAAACGATCATCTAATGCACCAACAAATACCAGTACAGTGGCACAAATTAAATACGACCATTTATGGGGTATAAACTCATTCGTTATAACAAAGGCAAAACAGATCCCAGCAAATATAGCTATCCCACCAACCAGAGGCACTAATCCCCGATGATGTTTACGATAATTGGGTTTATCAACGAGGCCAATTTTCTTTCCTGCGATACGCGCCATAAACAAAAACGCAAACGAAAACAGAAAAATGTAAAAAATCTCAATACTCATACTGGGAATATTCACGATAAAAACTCTCCGTGAAAAACAAATATAGACTGGTTATTTATTATCCACAGCCACATGGTTTTTCTGGCAAGGAACCAACCCCATAAATTCTCCATTTCGTGAGGATACTTTTCTTTAACTGTAGGAAAATTAATAACCTTTACATCATAATCTACGACGCTTATTGAAAAATGGCAGCATATAAGTTTCATGCAAAATACATACCATATCCATATGGAGCTATAACAGCGGATACAAAAAACGCCACGGAACGTGGCGTTGATTAAAATCATCATGACCTTAAGTTAAAAACTACGAGCGTTTCATCATGTCAAAGAAATCGTCGTTTGTTTTACTCATAGCCAGTTTATTGATAAGGAACTCCATCGCATCAATTTCACCCATTGGGTGAATAATTTTGCGAAGAATCCACATCTTCTGTAGCTCTTCAGATGTGGTAAGTAACTCCTCTTTACGTGTACCAGAACGATTGTAATCAATAGCAGGGAAAACACGCTTTTCAGCAATTTTACGTGAGAGGTGCAATTCCATATTGCCAGTGCCCTTAAACTCTTCGTAAATCACTTCATCCATCTTCGAACCTGTATCCACCAATGCAGTAGCAATAATGGTCAAGCTTCCCCCCTCTTCGACATTACGTGCAGCACCGAAGAAACGTTTTGGACGATGTAATGCGTTAGCATCTACACCACCAGTCAGTACCTTACCGGATGCGGGAACAACAGTGTTATAAGCACGTGCCAGACGAGTAATAGAATCAAGCAGGATAATAACGTCTTTTTTATGTTCAACCAGACGCTTTGCTTTTTCAATGACCATCTCTGCCACCTGAACATGGCGGGAAGCCGGCTCATCAAAAGTAGAAGCAATAACCTCACCCTTCACCAAACGTTGCATTTCAGTGACTTCTTCTGGACGCTCGTCAATTAGAAGTACCATCAATACACAATCTGGATGATTGTGAGCGATGTTAGCCGCAATATTTTGCAACAACATAGTCTTACCCGCTTTTGGTGGAGCAACAATAAGACCTCGTTGCCCGCGGCCAATCGGTGCGGCCAGATCCAGAACACGAGCCGTCAGATCCTCCGTGGAACCATTACCCCGTTCCATACGCAGACGGTTATTAGCATGCAAAGGAGTTAAGTTCTCAAAAAGAATTTTGCTGCGGGCATTTTCTGGTTTATCAAAGTTAACTTCGTTAACTTTCAACAGTGCAAAATAGCGTTCACCTTCTTTAGGTGGGCGGATTTTACCTGAAATTGTGTCACCAGTACGAAGGTTAAAACGGCGGATTTGGCTGGGAGAAACGTAGATATCATCGGGACCTGCAAGGTAGGAGCTGTCTGCTGAACGGAGGAATCCAAATCCATCCTGCAATATCTCCAGCACACCGTCACCGAAGATATCTTCTCCACTTTTCGCATGCTGCTTAAGGATAGAGAAGATAATGTCTTGTTTACGCATACGGGCCAGATTTTCCAGCCCCATATTTTCGCCGAGTGTAATCAATTCAGATACCGGCGTATTCTTTAATTCGGTAAGATTCATAATGGTGGGTTCTTTAACTCGGGGTATATCTCGAACTATGAACGTGAATAGTATGGCAGCGTCATCGATGCCTGTTTATTTTGTACAAAAAACAAATAAGACCTTTTATACATTATTTATATAAAGAGGTAATAATTTGAAGTACCAAGATTGAGCTCAAATAAGACTGACAGGCTGTCAAAAACGCTGTTGAGATAATGCCGAAACACTACTGATTTCTATAAAAAAACTATCTCAACATAATGAGTCATACACCACATCACTTCCGTACAACCCATTGGATATTTTAGACTATCCAGAGATAACAGACTTATCAGACACTACAGGTTATTTAGTATGCAACATACTTCTAACATGAGGTATGTGATACAAGCAGTGGCGCTAACTTATCACGCTTCTTTACGGACGTCTAGCGGTCAATGAAATAAATAGTGATATACGCTAAACGTCCGGTATTAGTGTGATTTCACTTCAATCAGATATTAGCATCCAAAAATTCTTTCAATTGAGTCTTTGACAATGCTCCCACTTTGGTAGCAGCTACCTGACCGTCTTTGAATAGTAGTAACGTAGGAATACCACGGATACCGTATTTAGGAGCAGTTGCCGGGTGATCATCAATGTTCAGTTTAGCAATAGTCAGTTTGCCTGAGTATTCTGGTGCAATTTCATCTAAAATAGGTGCAATCATCTTGCATGGGCCACACCATGCAGCCCAAAAATCGACAAGAACTGGACCCGCTGCTTTCAGAACATCAGCATCAAAGCTATCATCACTCAAGTGAATAATTTTATCGCTCATTTTTTACTCCAAAGAATAATTTTTACCATGCTAGTGTAACATTACTGATATAAGGTTGCCTTTATTTCAGAGGATACACTTCCGTAAAACAACGGTTAACTGATATTCTACCACACTATGAGTAAAACACACTTGACAGAAAAGAAGTTCTCCGACTTCGCCTTGCACCCCAAAGTCATAGAAGCTCTTGATAACAAGGGGTTTTCTAATTGTACGCCTATACAGGCACTGACACTACCTTTCACTGTCGAAGGTCGTGATGTCGCGGGGCAAGCGCAAACTGGTACCGGGAAGACGCTAGCATTTTTAGCGTCTGCTTTTCATTATTTACTGACTCATCCCACAACAAAGGGGCGTCAAACCAATCAGCCAAGAGCGCTGATTATGGCTCCTACCCGCGAACTAGCCGTACAGATTTACTCTGATGCAGAAGATCTGGCACAAACAACGGGATTAAAGATGGGTCTTGCTTACGGCGGCGATGGTTATGACAAACAACTGAAAGTGCTGGAATCCGGTGTTGATATTCTCATCGGCACAACCGGGCGTCTGATCGACTATACCAAGCAGGGGCATATTAATCTGAATGCTGTTCAGGTTGTAGTTCTTGATGAAGCCGATCGTATGTACGATCTAGGTTTTATCAAAGATATCCGCTGGCTATTCCGTCGGATGCCTCCTGCCAATGAACGCATGAACCTGCTGTTTTCTGCTACTCTGTCTTACCGAGTCCGAGAACTAGCATTTGAGCAAATGAATCATGCAGAGTATGTAGAAGTGGAACCGTTGCAGAAAACGGGACACCGTATCCGCGAAGAGTTGTTTTATCCTTCTAATGAAGAAAAGATGCGTCTGCTTCAAACGTTATTAGAAGAAGAGTGGCCTGATCGCTGCATTATTTTCGCCAATACCAAACATCGTTGTGAAGATATCTGGGCTCATCTTGCTGCTGACGGACATCGCGTTGGTTTACTAACTGGTGACGTTGCACAGAAAAAACGGTTACGCATTCTGGAAGAATTTAGTAATGGCAATATTGATATTCTGGTTGCAACTGATGTGGCAGCCCGTGGATTGCATATTCCATCCGTAACTCACGTTTTTAACTATGACTTACCCGATGATTGTGAAGATTATGTTCATCGCATTGGCCGTACTGGACGTGCCGGGGAAAGTGGTCACTCTATTAGCCTGGCCTGTGAAGAATATGCTCTGAACCTGCCAGCAATCGAAAGTTATATCCAGCACCAGATCCCTGTCAGTAAATATAACAGTAATGCATTGTTAAAAGATTTACCGGTTCCTAAACGACGCCATCGTTCGCGTTCTGGGAACCATCAGCGCCGTAATAATTTATCGCATCGTAATAATACACCGCGTAATAACCGTAAACGTTCAGGCTAAATTAAATGATATTGAGTACCTCTTCTCTCTATGCGGCTATCGACTTGGGTTCAAACAGTTTTCATATGCTGGTTGTACGTGAAATATCCGGCAGTATGCAGATATTGGCACGAATCAAACGTAAAGTCAGATTAGCCGCCGGGCTGGATAAAAATAACTATTTATCTCAGCAGGCAATGGAGAGAGGTTGGCAATGCCTCAGGGTTTTTTCTGAACGCTTACAAGGTATACCACCATCACAAATCCGCGTTGTCGCTACAGCAACTTTGCGTATCGCCGGAAATTCTAGTGAATTTGTAAAAAAAGCGTCAGAAATACTTGGTAGTCCCGTTACGGTAATCAGTGGTGAAGATGAAGCTCGACTTATTTATCAAGGTGTTGCCCACACGACTGGCGGCCCCGAAAAACGGCTTGTTGTCGATATTGGCGGCGCAAGTACAGAACTGGTCACAGGGAATGGGGCAAAGGCTAATCAGTTATCCAGCCTGAGTATGGGCTGTGTTACTTGGCTTGAATGTTACTTTAATGACCGTAGCCTGACAGAAGAAAACTTTGCCAAAGCCGAAGCTGCCGCACATGAAATCCTGAAACCCATTGTTTCAAAACTTATAGAACAAGGCTGGCAGATTTGCGTCGGAGCTTCCGGTACAGTTCAGGCACTGCAAGAAATCATGATTGCTCAAGGTATGGATGAGCTGATTACTTTGCCAAGACTCCAGGAACTCAAACATAAAGCGATTGAATGCGGTAAGCTGGAAGAATTAGAAATCGAAGGATTGACGCTGGAACGGGCACTCGTCTTCCCAAGCGGTCTTGCTATCCTGATAGCTATTTTTCAAGCGTTAGACATTGAAAGTATGATCCTTGCTGGCGGCGCTTTACGAGAAGGTCTTGTTTACGGCATGCTGGATTTACCGATAGAACAAGATATTCGCACCAGAACATTACGTAATATACAGCGTCGCTTTCAGTTGGAAGTTGAGCAATCTCAACGAGTCAAACAGTTGGCAGAGCATTTCTTGCAACAGGTCGCTAAACCTTGGGAGCTTGATAGTCGGTGTCATGAATTATTACTTAGTGCTTGTCTGATACATGAAATTGGTCTGAGTGTTGATTACCGTCAGGCTCCATCACATGCGGCCTATCTTATCAATTATCTCGATCTCCCCGGCTATACTCCCGCACAGAAAAAGCTATTAGCCATATTACTAAGAAACCAAAATGCCACTATTGATTTGGTTTCCTTCAGTCAACAAAATGCTTTGCCGTTGATACAAGCTCAGCGCTTATGCCGCCTATTGCGGTTGGCTATCGTATTAGCCAGCCATCACCGAGATAACACCTTTTCTGCTTTGCATTTAAAAGTGAGTGGTGAAGAATTGATGATTACTTTACCTCATGGCTGGCTAATGCAACATCCTCTACGGGCAGAGTCTTTACAGCAAGAAATTCTGTGGCAAAACCATGTTCAATGGCCGCTTGTTCTGCAAGAATTGGATGGTTCAAACCTAAATTAAATCTACCTCCCTGTATTTCTGTGATATAGGGAAACTCCTATGTACCTTTTATTGCTTACTTTTTTGCCCAAGACCTAAACGTGACTTGATATCTGCAATATGTGATTTCCCTTTTTGCATTCTCTCCTCAGCAGTCACCATTTTTTTATCTTGCGGCCAATGCAAGTCATCCTGTGGTAACTCATGTAAAAAACGGCTTGGTTCTGGCCGGATTAATTCACCGTATTGACGACGTTCTTTACATAAAGTGAAGAATAGTTCCCGTTGAGCGCGGGTAATTCCCACATAAGCCAGTCGCCTCTCTTCATCAATATTTTCTTCATCAATACTACTCTGATGGGGCAACAGCCCTTCTTCCATACCAACCAGAAATACATACGGAAACTCCAACCCTTTAGAGGCATGCAAAGTCATCAATTGCACCTGATCAAACTCCTCACCATCTTCACCGCGCTCTAACATATCCCGCAATGTGAAACGCGCGACTACTTGAGACAAAGTCATTGGTTCGTTCAGTTCATCACCTTCCAGCATTTCACTCATCCAAATGAATAGCTGATTAATATTTTTCATCCGCATTTCAGCCGCTTTCGGACTTGGTGATGTTTCATACAACCAACTTTCATAATCCATACCATGTAGCAGATCACGCACAGCAAGCAAAGGTTCCTGTTCAATCTGACGGGCGATCTCATCCATCCAATGAGTAAAACGCTGTAGTGCTACCAACCCACGCCCAGTCAAACTTTGTTCCAAACCAAGATCAAAACTGGCCTGATAGAGACTTTTATTTCGTTGATTCGCCCAATCGCCCAGTTTTTGAACTGTAGCTGCACCAATTTCGCGTCTTGGTGTATTAACAATTCTCAAGAATGCGCTGTCATCTTCAGGATTAGTCAATACTCGCAAATAAGCCAACAGATCCTTAATTTCAGGACGAGCAAAGAAAGAAGTGCCTCCAGAAATCCGGTAAGGGACACGGCTTTGCATCAACATTTTTTCAAACACCCGAGATTGGTGATTTCCCCGATAAAGAATAGCGTAGTCTTTATATTGGGTTTTATTAATAAAATGATGTGCAATCAGTTCTCCAATAACTCTTTCCGCCTCATGCTCTTCATTATTAGCTGTAATGACTTTCAACATATCACCATACCCCAGTTCAGAAAAAAGCCGTTTTTCAAACACATGGGGATTATTGGCAATCAAAATATTAGCCGCTTTCAAAATACGACCAGAAGATCGGTAGTTTTGCTCCAACTTAACCACATTAAGCTTCGGAAAATCTTGTTTCAATAACACCAAATTTTGTGGTTTTGCACCACGCCATGAGTAAATCGACTGATCATCATCACCAACTACAGTAAAACGCGCTCTTTGCCCGACCAGCAGTTTAACCAATTGATACTGGCTGGTATTGGTATCCTGATATTCATCAACCAACAGATAACGGATACGGTTTTGCCAACGTTCCCTGACTTCTTCATCACACTGCATCAACAAGGTAGGTTTGGTAATCAGATCGTCGAAATCCAACACATTACAACTCGTCAGATGTGAATCATAGCGGCGATAACATTCAGCAAACTGATGTTCCTGAGCAGAACGAGCCAATACCGCTGCTTGTTGTGGAGAAAGCAGATCATTTTTCCAGTTTGAAATGGAAACAATCAGTTTTTGTAACAGTTCCTTATCTTCTTCTAACAAATCAGCTGTCAGGTCTTTTAACAAAGCCATCTGGTCCTGCTCATCAAACAGCGAGAAATTGCTTTTCATTCCCAGAGCCTTGTACTCACGCTTAATGATTTCCAATCCCAAGGTATGGAAAGTAGAAATCATCAACCCTTTAGCCTCTTTGCGTCCCAAAGTCTGGGCTACACGTTCTTTCATTTCCCGTGCTGCTTTATTAGTAAAAGTCACAGCTACGATATGACGAGGTTGATAGCCACAAATACGGATAAGGTGCGCGATCTTATTCGTGATCACTCTGGTTTTGCCGGAACCAGCCCCTGCCAAGACCAGACAGGGGCCAGTAACAAATTCAACTGCTTGTTGTTGGCTGGGATTTAATCGCATGGTATTTAATGAGTTATATCAGGACAGAGCTTCAGGGGAAGGAATTGTAGCAGAAAGGGGAAGGAAACGCCGTTTTCTTTAAAACAATAAGCCACCTTTCTTGATCCGATCACAATGGTTTATTATTCAACACATTAGTAACATTAATCTCAGAAATCATTTTTGTTAAATTTAAAAGGGAGGATTTACCTCCCTCTATCTTTAACTCAAATCTAATATCAGCCACCAACAGAAATACGTTTCATATCTGTCATGTAGCCACGTAACACGCGGCCAACGACTTCAATTGGGTGGTTACGAATAGCCTCATTCACATCGCGTAACTGGGTGTTATCAATACCACTCTCTGCAACAGGCTTACCTAAATCGCCTGCCTGTAGTGAACCCATAAACTTCTCTTTCAGCAGTGGAACTGCAACATGAGAGAACAAATAGTTACCATATTCCGCTGTATCAGAAATAACCACGTTCATTTCATACAGACGCTTACGAGAGATAGTATTAGCAATTAGTGGCAATTCATGCAGAGATTCATAATATGCAGATTCTGCAATAATGCCGGTATCAACCATAACTTCGAATGCCAGCTCAACCCCGGCTTTCACCATAGCTACCATCAAAACACCGTGATCAAAGTATTCTTGCTCACCAATTTTACCATCATATTGCGGTGAATTTTCAAACTGAGTGTTACCAGTTTCCTCACGCCATCTTAATAACTTCTGATCATCATTAGCCCAGTCCGCCATCATACAAGAAGAGAATTCACCAGAAATAATATCATCCATATGTTTTTGGAACAGTGGCGTCATGATGTCTTTCAACTGCTCAGATAGCGCATATGCACGCACTTTTGCCGGGTTAGACAAGCGGTCCATCATCAAGGTAATACCACCTTGTTTCAGTGCTTCGGTGATGGTTTCCCAACCAAATTGGATCAACTTTCCTGCATAACCTGGTTCAGCACCTTCCTCTATCAATTTGTCATAACACAGTAGTGAGCCAGCTTGTAACATACCGCACAGAATGGTTTGTTCACCCATCAGATCGGACTTCACTTCAGCAACGAAAGAAGATTCCAGAACACCAGCGCGATGCCCACCCGTTGCCGCTGCCCATGCCTTAGCGATTGCCATACCTTCACCTTTTGGATCGTTTTCTGGATGAACAGCGATCAAAGTAGGAACACCAAAGCCCCGTTTGTATTCTTCACGCACTTCAGTACCAGGACACTTAGGCGCTACCATCACAACAGTGATGTCTTTACGGATTTGTTCACCTACTTCAACAATATTTAAACCGTGAGAATAACCCAGAGCAGCGCCTTCTTTCATCAACGGTTGAACAGCACGGACAACAGAAGAGTGTTGCTTATCTGGCGTCAGGTTAATCACCAAATCAGCCTGCGATATCAATTCTTCGTAAGTACCAACTTGAAAACCATTTTCTATTGCTTTACGCCATGAGGCTCGTTTTTCTTCAATGGCCTCTTTACGCAGGGCATAAGCGATATCCAAACCAGAATCACGCATATTCAGACCTTGATTCAGCCCCTGCGCACCACAACCGACGATAACTATTTTTTTGCCTTTTAAATATCCTGCCTCATCAACAAATTCTTCCCGTGCCATAAAACGACATTTACCTAACTGCGCCAACTGCTGACGCAAGTTCAGCGTATTAAAATAATTAGCCATTAGTAACTCCGTTGCCATGTTGTGTTCAGCAATCTAAGTGCTGCGACTGTTTTTGATATTTACCTCAGCATGTGAGGTGTCTGCATACTTTCAATATATGACATGAAACCCATTGCTTAAATTGATATATTAACAATGCTATATTGCATTTTATGCAATGCTGATTATGAGAATAAGAAAAGGTAAATGGGTTATGGATATACGTGATCTCAAACTTTTTTTGCATCTGGCTGAAAGCTGCCATTTTGGCCGCACAGCGAAATCAATGCATGTCAGTCCATCTACATTATCCCGCCAAATCCAGCGCATTGAAGAGACTCTGGGGCATCCATTGTTTTTACGGGATAATCGCTCGGTAAAGCTAACATTTGCCGGAGAGCAACTTAAACAATTCGCCCAGCAGACACTGTTACAATATCAGCAACTACAACACTCACTGAATCAACAAAGCCCATCGCTAAGTGGTGAGTTACGCCTGTTCTGTTCAGTCACTGCAGCCTACAGTCACTTACCGCAGATTCTTGATCGTTTCCGGGCAGAACATCCCTTGGTTGAAATAAAACTGACTACTGGTGACGCTGCAGATGCAGTCAATAAAGTACAGTCTAATGATGCCGATTTAGGAATCGCTGGTAAGCCAGAAAAGCTACCAGATAATGTTAGCTTCACCAAAATCGGTAAAGTACCACTAGTATTGATTGCACCTTCCCTTCCCTGTACTGTGCGAACGCTTGTAACACAAGAAAACCCTAACTGGGATACTATCCCCTTTATTTTGCCGGAACATGGTCCTTCTCGTAAGCGCATTGAGCACTGGTTCCGCCACCATCAAATCAACAACCCATTAATTTACGCTACTGTATCCGGCCACGAAGCGATTGTTTCTATGGTTGCGCTAGGTTGTGGGATTGCATTAATTCCCAATGTAGTTGTAGAAAACAGCCCTGAGCCAGTACGCAATCGCATATCTTTGCTGGACAATATTTCTCTGGTGGAACCATTCGAGTTAGGTATATGTGTACAGAGAAAACGGCTAAATGAGCCCTTGATTAAAGCATTTTGGGGATTGCTATAATGAATTTTCATTCATTACAAGCCTGATATAACCCACTTATCGCATTATGCTCATATGCTTATGATTGGTGTGACATAATTCACAAAGAATATAAAAAAATAACCATACAGTTTTCACAATAATATGTTTAATATAAGTTATAACTAATCAATAATAATTATATGAAATATTGACTCATCATTAAATTTTTGGTCACTAATTATGTTACTAGAGGAAATATCTATACCCTATGGATTTCAAAATTCATCGCGACGGCAAGGGAACGAATCCCCGGGAGCATAGATAACTATGTGACCGGGGTGAGTGAGTGCAGCCAACAAAAAGGCAACTTGAAAGATAACGAGTATATAGTTATATCAAGTGAATAGTGATATTTATCACTGAAAAATTCGAATATTGTTAAGATTGACTAGCAAAGGCAAATCATTTTGGATATTTCATCAGCTAAAAACATAGCTGTGAAAAATTCCCCATGCTATGTCAAAACGATATTTGCTCATAGTGGAATTATTTCTTGAAGATACCATAGGAAACAATTTCAATTTCATAATAATCATTTAGTAATATCAATGCAGTATAGTTTCCAATAATAATCATTTAATAAATCAACAACATTAAATTAAAAAATTAATATCATTAATTTATTATAATTACAGGAAACAATTAACTCAAACACACAATAATTTAATAAAGGATAAGATTATGTTACATAAAATACCGTATTTTATTAAATTCTATAAGTTCCATCTGCAAGATTTAGTTTTCTCTTATAATATGAAAACAGAATGGCATCGCCACCCTTGTATACAATTAAGTGTAACACCGAATAATTCACCGATGAGGATTGATACTGACAATGAATCTCGGCAAGTACATGGATTTATTATTTCTTCTAATATTAAACATAAATTACACACAGAAGGACAGCTTTGTTTTAATTTACTAATAGATCCAGCCAATCCTCTGTGTCATTTGTTATCACATCAGATGGGAGGCTCAGATATAATATACTTAAGTCAAGAGTCATCCGGTTTGATAGCAAATTATTTTATTAATTGCTTACAATCAGAGACCTCTCCAGATATTTTCATCTTAAATAACCTCTTAGGTGAAATAGAGAATTGTCATTGTTATCAGGATAAAAGGATCATGAAAGCGGCCTCTCTTATTACTGAATTGCCGGTAAAATGTATCTCTTCCCGAGAAATATCAAACCAACTTTATTTGTCTGAAAGTCGATTCTTACATCTATTTCGAGAAAAAATGGGAACAAATTTCCGGAGTTATCTATTATGGAAACGCCTACATCATGCTATTGATGAGATACATTTGTCCGATTCTCTTACTCTATTAGCTAGTAATAGCGGTTTTTCCGATAGCGCACATTTCAGCCGTACCTGTATGATGCTATATGGATTAAGACCATCTGAATTAAAAAATGCTTGTATGAACCGATCACAACAAAAACAACTCAATTTTTCATCAACATTAACAGGATTAAATTTCCCAAAACAAAATATCTGTGTTATGAATAAATAGTATTCTTGATGAGTTACCTAAAATAAATCAATCCTATTTACAATTGTTATTATCAAGAACCAGTATGTTAAAGATTCTGTATCATTCTACGCCAATAACATATTTAAATTATGTGCTTTCAGTAATGATACAGAATTCAGAATAATTTCATAACAACACCAGCCAATAAATTACAAATCCATAACAAATAAAACATACAGAGTAAAATATTACTACCCTGTACTAATCATTTATTCTAATGATACATGCTCTTTCAGATAATTCTCTACCCATTTAGCTACCCGACTTGCATCTTTATAAGCACCTAACACTAATTCAGAACCACGGCTACTCAGCCATTTCCGCCCAACGATAAATAACCCTGGGTAAGGTGTTTTCCCGCCTTCTGCATAACCACTTTTACAAACAAATCCGTTGGCATCCGCAGCGCCGGGAAGAGTCAACCATGCTGTATTATCTTTATAACCCAGGCACCAAATAACAGTATCTGCCTCATATTGATTACCAGATAAATCGCATAATTTATTATCTTTTATATCAACTAGTCTATTTGCTATTTTTACACCAAAAGCAGCTAACCGATGATTTTTTAGATCCCCACAAGGAATGGGATTACGCCGCCGCATGATTTTTCCCACCAGACTATAATAATTAGCAAACAACAGACCACTTTTACTCAACCACCAAAAGATATCTTTACCCATTATTCTATTCGGTAAAAGAGGACGGGAAGAACTGCAAAATAACGTCACATCCGTAGTAGCCGCTAAATCTTTAGCAATTTGGCGCCCACTAGCACCATCACCAATGACAGCGACTCTACTACCTTCTTTAATTTGCCTGGGTTCTTGATATTTATCTGCCGCCAATTGCTGTATATCAGCTGAAAGTTGCTTAGCAAATGCAGGAACATCAGCTAACTGATTAGCCCCCGTTGCATTAACCAGACAAGGTGCGTTAAATACTTTCCCATCTTTTGTTTTAACACGGTAGCCATTTTTATCATGCTTCACTTCAACCACTTCGGTTTGAGTATGTATATTAAGGTTATGATGTATAGCATAGTGTTCGAGGTAATCAGCAACTTCATTTTTATCCGGATATCCATCTTCGATTCCAGGAAATGGGAAGCCATGAAGCTGAGTCATACCGCGTGAAGTAAATAATAACATATTATCAGGGCGCCTACGCCATACATCACCAATACGCGCATCTCGCTCTAATATGCAGACATTAATATTCCTAGCCGTGAGGATAGCGGCTAAACTTAACCCGGCTTGACCGGCACCCACAATTAAACAATCCATTTTCATCATGCGTACTCGTTTCTAATTCGTAATTTATCTGTATTTTATTTTTATCATTATCCCAATCTTAGGACAATAAAAAATTTTATAAAAACCGTTCAATATATTAAAAAACAATGAACTTCGAGAAAATATAAAAGATAATTAAATAATTTACTTGAATTAACTGGTCACATTCGTATTAAAGTGGATATTTTGAATAAATCAGCTGTTCTTATCATGAATTTTTCAGTATTGATAAATTCATATAGTTATCTGCAATAATAACACAGCCGATTTATTCAATAAAATGATACAATAAATAACTATCCTTTTTGCCTACGTAATTTATGCATTATTGCTATAACATATAATAAACAAAGATTAATTCATCTACTCTACCGGAGATGCAAAAATGGAAAATATCAAAAATATATATGATGGTATAAAATCTCGTGGAGGAAATCCGCTAAAATGGTTAATAGCAGATGTCGACTTTCTCTATAAACTGTCTAAAGAAGAGCAACAAGAATTAAAAACCTGTTTGCTTAAGGATGCTTTTCATTTCCATTACCATAATAACTCTTACTATAAAGATATCTGTGAAAAGCAAAACATTAAGCCAGAAGACATCCAGAATTATAATGATTTAGTTCGCATTCCACTGATACCTGTTGCAACTTATAAATCAGCCGAAAGTCATCGCTTATTAAGCAAACCTTTATCTGAAATCGAACATGAAATGCGTTCAACCGGTACAAGTGGAATTCCGAGTGTTTATCGCCGTTGCCACGAGACTATGGATCACACAGTATTAGCTGTTTACTCTAATTATCGCAACATGTTCAAAGTGTCTGGCGGTGCTGTCTTATGCTTATGCCCTTCAACAGAAGATATTCCCGAAATGGCGTTGGTCAAAATCTTTAATTTCTTTACAGGGTTATTAGACACTCGACGCTATATGATCAATCAAGATCGTTTTTCCCCAGAAGATGCACTGAATCAATTAATCGAGTGGAAAGGCAAGTTCACCCGGCATTTAATTGGTCCTCCATTCATGATCCATCGTTTTATTACTTTCCTAAAAGAAAATAATACCAAGCTCACTTTAGATCGCGATAGCATGGTAATCACAATGGGCGGCTGGAAACGTTTTACCGGAGATATGATCTCCCGGGGTGAACTGAATGCAGATATTGAAGAATGGATGGGAATTCCAGCATCCCGGACACGTGATATGTACGGTCTGGTTGAGGCAAACGTTCTTGCTATAGAAGATGAATATAACCATAAGCATGTTCCTCCTTATATTCATTTCTCCGTCCGTGATCCTAATGATTTATCACGCGAGTTACCTGATGGTGAAACAGGACAACTAGTCATTCTGGACCCTCTTTCTGTTTCTACCCCGGGTATGTTACTGACAGAAGATTTGGTCTACTTACGCACTGACCCTAACAAATCCTGGCGTAATTCTCAGCGAGTTCAGTTTGTTATGCGCACCGCTGCTGCTAAAGAGTTTGGTTGCTGTGCGGTTAATCTTGAGAAAAAAATGTCAAACGACGAAGATTCCTCGGCTACCCCCGCTGTATAAATAGCAAGGTGGAATTATGTTTAATAGCATCATTATTGACAATTTTTGTAATCCTGATTGCCAGGGGGAATTATCCAAACCCACAATTAAACTGGCGTTAGGTAACCCTGTATGTGGTGATAAGGTTGATATTGACCTGACATTGGATAGCCAGGGGCGGATAGATAATGCCTGTTTTCGTGCATGGGGATGCACCGCGTCTCTGGCAATGTCTAACCAATTTTGTCGCCACGCTAAAGGCAAAACTCTCGAAGAATTAAACACATTATCACCTGATGGCATTGATGCGTTATTAGGAGAGTTAGAACCAGCCCAGCAACACTGCCTTGATATGCTGCATAAGTTATTCGAGCAGCTAAAGGGAAAAATATGACAAGCCTATACTTCGACTACAACGCCACAACACCGCTAAGTATCAAAGCGCAGTTGGCGATTAAAGACGCTTTGTCTATTTTTGCTAATCCGTCCAGCCACTACAGCTTAAGCGACATGGCTAAAAACCTGCTCGCCGACGCCAGAAAATCTATGGCGTCATTAATGGGCACGGTACCAGCACAAATCCTGTTTACATCAGGAGGAACCGAAAGTAATAACCAAGCGTTGTCCAGCCTGTTAGCGACGCTTCCCGGTTCAGATCTGTCTGCATATCATGTCATTAGCTCTTCCATTGAACATCCGTCTGTTCTGGCGCCATTACTCTGGTATCAGCAACGCGGACTTCAACTGACGCTGATCGATCCTGATAATCAGGGACGGATAAGCGTACAAAGCATCGAGAGAAACTTGCGACCCGAAACACGACTGATCACATTAATGGCAATTAACAACGAAACCGGTGTGATACAGCCCTATGAAGCCGTCGCTTCATTGGCAAAAGAAGCCAACGTTTATCTACATATAGATGCAGTACAAGCTATTGGTAAGCTTCCTTTTAACTGTGACAAATTTACTGGCATAACAACCGTATCTTTCTCTGGCCATAAATTTAACGGTCCTAAAGGTATTGGTGGTCTCTATCATGCACCAGGCACTCAATTAAACCCTTTGTTACATGGCGGAGGGCAAGAGCAGGGAATACGCAGTGGTACTGAGAACACTTTGGGCCTTGCAGGACTGGCGGCGGCAGCTAAAGAATCTCTAAATGGATTGAAAGAACGTTTCGATACTTACAAAACGCTCAGAGAAACTTTGCTATCTCTATTGGAACAGCATCATGTTAACTATCTGGTTAATGGCAGTACAAACCCAGAGTTTCAAGCGCCCTGGACACTAAATTTAAGTTTCCCTGGGGTTCGAGCTGAATCATTAGCTAGTAGGCTGGATTTATGTCACGGAGTCTCTTTATCTTTAGGATCAGCCTGTAGCAATAACAAATCAACGCAACGTTCTCATGTTCTGGTTGCTATGGGGCTACCTGATGATCGTATTGATAGCGCGGTACGTATCAGCTTTGGACATACAACAAGCCAAAATGATATTGAAATGCTGGCTAACGCTATCAAACAAGAAACTTATAACTTGCTGAAAATCTCGGGACAATCTTTAAACGCTTAAGAATAACAGCAAAATAACATTTAAACGACGGCATATCAGGAATAACTCTTTTATATCCATTGATATCTATATTTCTGCGCCGAAGCTCCACTAATGTTTTGTAGTTTTTAAGGAGATATTAATATGAAACTATTTGAACTACTGCAATCTCAAATTACTGAATTAACTGATCTTGAACCAGAAGACATTACTCTTGACACCTTACTCGACGATATTCACCTAGTGAGCCTGGATTTTGTATCCATTCAAGTTGCTTTAAAAAGAGAAATGGGTATTCAACTAAATTTCGATAAATTCCAGCGGGATAATACGACGACAATCGGCGATTTCGTCAATTACGTTAGTGAAGCAATAAAATAATTATTATCAATACACTTGGATGTTAGCTGTCTATGGCATATCACAACACAGCTAACATTTATTTTTGTGATGCTTTTATCTACCAACTCCATTATTTGGTTATATTAAAAAAATAAAGCATGTCACCAGGAACTTACTTTTGGAGATAATGTTTCATGAATTCTCAAACTAATTACCGCCGCGTTGCCATCACAGGCTATGGGTCTATCTGTTCTCTTGGGCAGAATACTCAGGAAATCTGGGATGCGATCCTAAGCTATCGTGTAGGTTACAGAAAGGAAACCCATCCAGACACTTCTGTTGTTGCAAAATTCTTCGGCAACATATCTTTCTCTCCTGATGTATCACGATTTTCCAAAAAGTTGCTAAAGAATCTGCCCAGATTCAGCAAACTGGGGCTGATTGCTGCAGATGATGCAATCAAAATGGCATTTGGTAACGATAAAGCAGCCCTTGACGAAAGTTATTCACCTTTTGAGCGAGGTGTCATTTTTGGTACTGGATGGGGTGGGGAAGATGCAACCGTTGAAAACAACCATTCCTATGCTACTCAAGGTATTGCCTCACCCATGACAAATATTATGTCCATGCACAGTGTAGGCACGGCAGCTATTTCAATGAATTGGAATTTACGGGGATATCAGAATACCCCAGTTGCAGCGTGTGCAACTGGCAGTATGGCAATCGGTGATGCTTTTGAACTTATCCGAAGCGGACGCATTAAGATGATGCTGGCAGGTGGCGGTGAAAGTATCAGAGATCCTTTCATCGTTTGGAGCATCGACATTCTTGGCGCACTAAGTAAAGAACAAGAATCGGTTGAAAAAGCCTGTTGCCCATTTAGCAAAGACCGTAGTGGTTTTGTTATGTCAGAAGGCGCAGCAGTATTATGCCTTGAAGATTATGACAGTGCGGTTGCCAGAGGGGCCAAAATATTGGCAGAAGTCATCGGCTATGGTAACTGCTCCGATGCATCTGATATGACAGCACCTGCACCTGATTGCAAAGGGCGAGTAATGGCAATTCAAGCAGCGCTGGAACAATCCCAACTCTCCCCTTCAGATATTCACTATATCAATGCTCATGGGACATCAACCCCGTTAAACGATATTAACGAAACTGATGTCCTAAAAATGAGCCTGGGAGAGCACGCCTACCATGTTCCTATTTCCAGTACAAAATCCTACACAGGTCATCTTATTGCCGGGGCAGGAGCAATTGAATCCATTTTCTGTATCAAAGCAATAGAAACAGCCACTATTCCCGCAACTATGCACTTGAACAATCCAGATCCGCTATGCGATCTGGATTACGTACCCAACACCCACCGAACTCACCAAGTTATCGATACTGCTTTAAATGTTAACTATGGATTCGGCGGTACAAACTGTGCACTTATTTTCAGGAAAGCCGACAGATGAACGTTCAATTTAGCAAAGAAGATCTCAAACAGTGGGCTGAATTCTCTGGAGACTACAATCCCATCCATTTTGATGAAAAAATCGCAAGAGAAGTTGGATTGGGAGGTATTGCAGTGCACGGTATGCTGGCAATGATCCCTCTCAAAAGTGGATATAACTGTCTCTCACAACCAAATGTGAATATTGGCAGGCAATGGCACGCTAATTTACGAAATCCCGTGCCTTTGGATGCTTGCTATTGTGTCAAAACTAAGCACATTGATTTAAATGGGAAAACTACTTTTAATCTGCAAGATGAAACAACAAACCTAAAACCTTTAGTTGGTCATTATAGTCACTTCGATTTTTCGCAAAAAACTGACCTTCCAGAAAAACCACAGTGCCAGGTTCCCCTACAAGAAACGATAAGAAAGGCCATTGAATTCAAGAATACCTTCCCTAAGGTCAATGAGTTCTGGATCTTTCTGGATGCCCTGATTTTTTATCTCTTTATGCAACAAAGTGCAAAAACTGCACTAGCAACAGAATTTAAAAACTATTTCGGCAAACAAGGGAAACATGATGAAACATGCCTCAAAGATCTTATCGTCTTACATGTTATGCATACAGTGAGTTTATCTCCAGCCCTGCTCAATCGCGAAATCCCAAATGAAATGCCAAGCATCGAATATTCGATCCTGCCTAAGGATACCTTTGATGTTGATGGCTCATTATACGGCACGTTGGAAATTCCAATCTGGCTAAATGGAGAAATCTCTTTAGTTGTTGAAATGAGCCTGATGGGAACAACAAAAAGAAAACAGATTGCCAACTAAGGTTGATGAATTCTGTATTGGCAGACGGATGGCATAAATTTAGAGGAATAAATTAATGAATATCAGCATACCTTGGGTTTTTATTTCAGGAGGATCACGTGGTATTGGTAAAGGCATAGTAAAGATGCTGACTACTCAAAATTATCATGTGGTTTTTACCTACAAATCAAGTACAAGTGAAGCTCAAATACTTTGTCAGGAAATTCAGCAACAAGGTTATAGCTGTGAAGGCCATCAATGTGACGTATCAAATGCTGAAGAAGTCGCAACACTATCGGCAAAGCTTATCTCACAATGTATTGAACCACAAGTAATGAGAAACAAAAAGAAATAGGGAATTGGTCAAAATAAACGGGAATTCACGGGTGTAAATTCAGCGCTGGTACGGTGTTGAGTGGGTGTGATAAGTTTATCCCTGCCCTAACGGGCAGACTAACTAAAATGAGAAAATTTTTGTGGTTGCCGCTTTTGTGCCATTTATTTTAATAAAACCAGGACGCACACTATCAGTCATTTAAAACATCTTTAAATACGCTTTAAAACATAGGCTACTTTAGCCCATGTTAACCTGCTTTGCTGCTCATTTTGTTGTGGTTTGCCGGGACGTGTTCTTTGTCATTGATAGACTCCAAAAATCTCTGTCGTTGTTCATCAGTTAAAGATGCATACAGTTGAGCAAACGCCAATGAGTTGTTAGATACCCCTAGTTTGGCAGGCAGGTCTTCCGGCCATGGAAATTGCGACTCTTGTTGTTGAGTACTTGTCTGGGGAGGTACTAGTAATGTGCTAATGCCTTGTCTGAAAACCCTGTCAATAACCGATTCTCTTTCTGATGGGGTCATTCTGCCTAATATGGATAGCCATGATTGTTGTTGCTCTGGTGTAACAGCCGTGCGTATTTCTTGGGTTTCAGTAATTGTTTGTTCATTGATATCGTGGCCTGTCACTAGCCATTCAAATGAGCATCCCGTGACTTTTGCTATATGAGCAATCTTATCTAAAGCTGGGTATGTTTTTCCACTCACATAGTCCCTTATCGCTTTGTCAGACATATTGCACTTTTTTGCAAATGACTTGTATGGTTCTCCATTAATGAGGGTGGATAACCTCTCCCCAAAGCGTGTTATTACACTCTCAAGAAAAACATGATCTGTGTTTTTTATTCCTTCATTATATTTTTCAGTCATAAATCCCACCATTACAGGCTAAACAAAAGGTTTGTTGAAAATAAACCACTGCGTATAAAAACACGCAATGATGTTTACAAGCGTGTTTTTATACGCTATATTCATACTCACACAGATAATCAGCAGTGATTATCCACGCCGATAAACTTATAAGGATTTCACAATGCAGACAAGCAAGCAAGCAGATTGGCATCGTGCAGATATTCGCGCAGCATTAGAAAAACGCGGCACAAATCTACGCGCATTGTCTATCAGCGCCGGTTTGGCTAAAGATACTTTGCGTAATGCGCTAGTTCGCCCTTGGCCCAAGGGGGAAAGATTGATTGCTCAGGCAATCGGTGTTGATCCGGCTGTTATCTGGCCGAGTCGTTATCAAAATTCATAATGTCAGGGAGTATGAAGCTGATGGATATTTGGGTTACAGCGCAAGAGTGTGTCGGGCTACCGAATTTACCAACAGCCCCTTTTAACATTTCTAACCGCTTAAAGAAAAATGCAACAACAGAGATGGTCCGTAAGCGTGAAGGTTCTAAGGCATTTGAGTTTCATATTAATTGCCTGCCTCCTGTCGCCCGTGCCGCAATACTGAAAAAACAAGGCACGATAGAAATTAACGATCGCCAGTTTGAAATAAAACAACGTCAGACTGAAAGCTACTGCCGGGAATCACTCTGGCAACAATTTAATGCTGCAAGCAATAAGCAGCGTGAAAAAGCACGCCAAAAGTGTGAGGCCGTGATTGCCGTGGCGGGGATGATTGAAACGGGTATCGACACACTGACCGCATTTGATTCTGTCAGTGATGCGCTACAGGTTCCTCCTGCGAGCATCCGCCGCTGGTACTACCAGGCTAAACCTTTTGACCGCTCTGACTGGCTGGCAGCATTAGTGGGTAAACATGGTCACAGTATGTCAACCCGTAAGAAGAAAGAAGCTGATTGTACGTCTGCGGCCTGGGATTTCTTCTTAGCGGATTATCTGCGCCCGGAGCAACCGGCGCTGCGGACCTGCTATGCCCGCCTTGAGGAAGTGGCTGCGGCACATGGCTGGATAATACCGAGTCTGTCATCCCTGCGGCGGAAGCTTGAACGTGAAGTACCAGCCGAACAGGTGGTGCTATTGCGGCAGGGTGAGCACGCATTAATGCGGCTTTATCCCGCGCAAGAACGCACTGTGCTTGAACTGGATGCGATGGAATGGATTAACGGCGACGGTTATCAGCATAACGTTTTTGTTAAATGGTTTAACGGTGAGGTTATCCGGCCCAAGACGTGGATTTGGCAAGATATCCGTACCCGCAAGATTCTAGCCTGGCGGACTGATGTGTCCGAGAACAGCGACAGTATCCGCCTGGCACTGGCTGATGTGATTGAGCAATACGGCATTCCCAAACACATCACTATTGATAACACGCGCGCCGCGGCCAACAAATGGATGACTGGCGGTGTACCGAACCGCTATCGATTCAAAGTTAAAGAAGATGACCCTAAAGGCATCATTCCGCTATTGGGCATTCAGCTGCATTGGACGAGCGTGCTATTTGGTCGAGGTCATGGACAGGCCAAACCAGTTGAACGGGCATTCTCTCATGGGGGGCTGGGTGAAGTGGTTGATAAGCATCCCGCTTTAGCTGGGGCTTATACCGGCGCTAACCCGATGGCAAAGCCGGATAATTATGGTGACCGGGTTGTTGATGCGGAAACATTTTTAAACGCCCTTGCCGAAGGGATTGCATTCTGGAACCGTCGGCAAGGGCGCGATACAGAGGTGTGCCTTGGTAAAGGGTCGTTTGATGATGCGTTTGAACAGAGCTACCAAGAAAGCACAGTACGCAAGGCAACAGCAGAGCAACGCCATTTATTATTGTTACCGGGTGAAGCTGTCACGGTCACCAATGGCACCTTTACTTTAAATGCCGGCGGCAAAATACAGTCTCGTAAAAACCGTTACTATCACGAGCATTTACTGGGGGTTAAGCCTAACAAAATTGTTATCCGTTTTGACCCGGCAGCACTGCATGACTCCGTGCTGTGTTACACCCTGGACGGACGTTTTATCTGTGAAGCCACCTGCATTGAAAAATCCGGGTTTGGTGATACCCAGGCCGCTCGTGAGCATGACCGTAACCGGACCCGGTTTGTTAAGCGCACAAAAGAAGCCACTGCTGCACAGCGCCGCATGACCGCGCTGGAAGTCGCGGAACTGATGCCGGAAACCGTGCCGCCAGCACCGCCTGAAAGTCGGGTAGTCGAAATCTATCACCCGGCGGGTAATACCCTGCGGCGTGTACAGGTTGAAGCACAGACTGAGCCGGACACCGATTATGACTACGCGTTTGAAAATGCCGTGGTACAACTGCATGAGCAACAGCAGAAAAACACAATTTAATTTAGGAGACTACGATGACCAATATTATCGCGTTGACTCAAACACAAACAGAGCTGGCTGACGTTCGTGCCGCTATCCGAACCATTGTTGAAAGTGACGGCCTGACTTACAGCAATGTCGCCCGCGAAAGTGGCATATCCAGTACCGCGTTATCTCAGTTTATGAATGAAAGCTACAAAGGTGATAACAGCAAAGTGGCCGGGCAATTGTCTGTCTGGCTGGAGAACCGCAGCAAGCGTACCAATGAAATGCCGGCCGCCCCGGATTTTGTCCAGACGAAGACTGTGCGGCAAATCTGGAGCGCGTTGCAATATGCTCAACTGGCGCAATGTATCAGTGTCATCTATGGCAGTCCGGGAGTCGGTAAAACCAAAGCCTTGCAACAGTTTGTCGCTGAGCGCCCTAACGTGTGGCTGATCACCGTGTCACCCTCCCGCGCCAGCCTGAGCGAATGCCTGTACGAGCTGGCCCTGGAGCTGGGGCTGGGAGATGCGCCACGCCGGGCGGGTCAGCTGGGGCGGGCAGTACGCAGAAAATTGCGCGGCACGTCGGGGTTATTGGTGATTGATGAGGCCGACCATCTTGATTATCCGGTATTAGAGGAATTGCGCATCTTGCAGGAGGAGACCGGTATTGGTCTGGCGCTGGTCGGCAATCATCAAGTCTATGCCCGGCTGACTGGCGGCAGTTCCCGCAGTGTGGACTTTGCACGACTGTTCAGCCGGATAGCGAAAAAAGTCGCCATACTGAAAACCAAAAAAGATGACGTTATCGCCATTGCTGAGGCTTGGGGGTTGGGCCAACAGGAACGCGCGTTAGTTCAGCAGTTATCAGAACGTCCCGGCGCACTGCGTACCGTATCCCATACCCTGCGACTGGCAGCCATGTTTGCCAAAGGCAACAACGAACTACTTTCTGAGAAACATATCCGCGCGGCGGTTAAAGATTTAGAGGGGGCGACATTATGACAAAGGATTCACTGGTTTCAGTATTTAATCGTGCTGGCGATGCGGTATCTGCGCTGACAGAACAGGGGTTTACTGTGATGAGTATCATGATACGGGATAGTGCGCCGCGTATTCAAATTGCCCGGCATCAGCATTGTGAGCAGTTAATTCGTAACGGCAAGGCTACTTACCGATACCTGGGGCGCAATAGTGATTATCGGCAGGGGATGTTTGTACATTGCGGCTGTCAGGTCTTTTGGTCGGAATCATTACATTAATTAGGGGAATATATGGCTGTTAAAATCGAAATTGTTATTACCACTCATCAGGGGAAATTAATGCATGACGTTAAAGCGTCAGGCGGCGCTGTCTACACAGCCAATGAAAAGCAAGAGGTCATGGCGCTGGTACAGGTTATTAAGCATCACCTCGCGCAGCAATACGATTTATGTTTTCACACTCAGGAGGTTAATCAACATGTCCACTAAACAATACACAACACAGCAGGCACCGGAGAGTTATTGGGTCGATGTTAAAGGCGTACTGACGCCCGTCAGTATCATCAAAGCGATTGACCTGGAACGGGATAATTTAGTCGGAGAAATCGTTGAGCAGGCCATCACGGTTAACTCGGCATTAGCTGAGTTGAAGCTGCGTGCTTTTGCTGATATCCAGGCTTTTGTTGATTTGTCAGCAGAGAAATACGGTGCCACGAAAGGCGGGAAAAAAGGCAATGTGACACTCTATTCTTATGATGGCCGTTTTAAAATTCAACGTGCAATGCAGGACCGTATTGCTTTTGATGAGCGTTTGCAGGCGGCTAAATCCCTGATTGATGCATGTCTTGTAGACTGGACAGAGGGTGCGCGTCCTGAAATTCATGCGCTAATTAATCAGGCGTTTTCCACCGACAAAGAGGGCGATATCAATACGGGTCGTGTTCTGGCACTGCGTCGGCTGGATATTGATGACGAGCGCTGGAATAAAGCGATGGTTGCCATCGGCGAAGCCTTGCAGGTTATCGGCAGTAAATCCTATATTCGGGTTTATGAACGTGTGGGGGATACTGACCAGTATAAACCGATACCATTGGATATCGCCGGGGTTTGATATGAAAGCAACACAGTTTAATCAACGTTATCGGGTTGGTGGCAGTTTTATCTATCAGCCCAACAAAATATTACGTGGTGGAACGCTGGTTAAGACAGTGGATAAAGCGAAAGACTTAACCCATTGCACGGTAGTTGAAATTAGTACTGAACCTTATTTTGTCAGAATAGATTATTTAACTCCAGCGTGATTTAACACACCACAAAATTAAAGACGGTTTAAATATGGCGTAAACCCGCCAGGGGCGCGCTTACGCCAAAAACAGGAAATAGAAAAAATGAATCACTATTTATCTTCAAAAATGACTGTAAAAGAATTTAATAAAAAATACCCGATAGGTTCTGAGTTTTATTATTCTTCACTTATTGACAAAGATAATATCCGGCATGTTGTAACTCGTTCTGCTGCGTGGAAACTAGGACATGGTAACATAGTGGTATCATTTGAGGGAATGACCGGTGGTGTCAGTATTACTCATCTAGAACCCGTTATGGTTAACGTGCAAGTAGAAGTATTAGCTGGCGTCACCACGTTAGAAGGTAACAGGTATCTCAATCAGTTACGGGAGGAGGGCATTATTAAGAGCCGGGGCTTTATCGTGCTCAATTCTATCCGAAGTCGCCAACAGCGTGGGAGAATGAACGATGAATAAACAACAGCTCATTCGTCTTATTCATATCGCCAAAACGACGCTTAAGCTTGACGATGACACTTATTGCGCGGCCCTGGCGACAGCAACCGGCGGGAAAACATCATGCAGTGATATGTCCCATCATGAATTAAAACAGGTGTATGCGGCGTTTGTTGGACGGGGATTTAAACGCCGTTTTAAACCTGATTATCAGCATGTTAAAGGCCGTGTGCGCACAGCAGAAATTAACAAAATTCGGGCCATTTGGATCACCATGTATCAGCAGGGGTTTATTGATGATGGTTCAGAGTCAGCATTGAATAAATTTGTGATGCGACAAACAGCTAAAGTCAATGGTGCCGGGGTCGCAGAAGTCGGCTGGCTAACCCCCGCACTGGTTTATCCAGTTATTGAGAGTTTGAAAAAATGGCATATCAGGCTGATGACAGAAGGCATGGCTGTCCGCAAACAACCACTGCCGGCACGCCGGGGATACGATGCGATATGTCACGCCTTTAATATGAGGAAATCATCATGAAAATAGCCCGTTGCCCAATTTGCCACTCAGACTGGCACTTAGAAGCGTTATGTGAAGATGACGCCAGCCGTCAGTTATTAAAAATGCTGTCTGAATTACCGGGCAGTTGTGCCCGGCATTTGGTGGCCTATATCGGCTTATTTCGCCGTGAGAAACAAAACCTGTCCAATAGCCGGGCATTAAAACTGGCCGGGGAAGTGCTGGCGCTTTACAAACCCAGTCGGGTACTGGCTCACGCCTTGAGTGAAACCGTTGAACGCATCCGTGAAAAACGGGCACAGGGAGACAAGAAACCGTTATCCAACCACAACTACCTGAAAACTGTCTATCAGTCAGCCGAACAAGTTTTTGCACAAAGCAGCAATATCAATACACGGGAGAAACAACAAGTGTCAGGTTCTGATAGTCGTGACTCATATTTTAAACAAATGCAGCAATACGGTATTGATTTAGTTACACTACCAGGAGGCAAAGAGTGGTTAGAGCAACAAGCTGGAGGGTTAAATGGATAGCGATTACTTTTTTACATTAGTGCCGATTGCATGTTCTTTCTGGGTGTTTTTTGATGCATGCCACAATCTTATTGGTCCATACCGCGATGAACAACAAAAAGTTCATGGACGTTCACCAATTTGGTGGGGAACATTGACTTTAGTTCTAACAATAATCTTTCTCCCTTTGTATCTTATTCGAAGGAAAACATTGTTGTCTGTTGCACAAGATAATCCGGTTAAAAGCGATAAGAGCTTGGGGATTTTAATTCTGTCAATATTGAGTGGACTCTTTATTTGGTATTTTCACTTGAGCTATTAAACGGGTTGTCGATATGAAAAACCTATCACTTTTTGCCGATAATTATGACGAATTGGGACAAATATTAGATCAATTAGATGATATACCAGAAACAGAGCTACAAGCACGTTGGCCGCAGCTACTTGCTGATATCATTGATTTATTTAGCACTGAGTTACAACGCCAAGGTTATATAAAAGATACGCGATTGTCAGCTAGTAAACTTGCGGGCGTTTTGGCCCATTATTATGGTGGCAGAGCTGTTTATTTACCCACTGGCGACACATTAAAAATCGCATTACGTGATAACCAGTTATTTAATGAGTGGAGTTGTTCTCGCGGTGAGGTTGTGCAGTTAGCAAAAAAATATCACCTTACCCATTCGACGGTATATGCTATTCTGCGTCAGCAATTAGCGCTCCATCGTAAACGTTATCAAGGTGAGCTTTTCAAGTAATCTACCTGTTCTGATGGGGTTTGTTTGACCTCCCACAAACCCAATTGTCCCGCCTAAAACATGATGATGAGCTACCGATTATCAACAAAGGTAGCTATCATGACTTACCGTTACAGCGTTTCCTTTATCCATGCTATCCATTACTTACTGTCCGTAGAGGGCGGCTATGTCAATAACCCCAACGACACCGGCGGCCAGACAAAATTGGGTATCAGTCAGCGCAGCTACCCTCACCTCAATATTGCCGCATTAACCGAAGACGATGCCACCGAAATCTATTACCGGGATTTCTGGCTGAAAGCCGGTTGCGATAAGTTACCGGCAGGTATCTCGCTGGCGGTATTTGATGCCGCCGTTCAGCACGGCATCAAGCCCGCCGTACAGCAATTACAACGTGCAGTAGGTGTCCGGGATGACGGCGTTATCGGCCCTGGCACCCTCAATGCCGTCGAAACCCTTGCGCCGCAATATCTGTTTATCCGACTACTGAATCGGCGTGCACTGGCTTACGCCCGTATTATTGCCGTGAACCCGACACAAAAAGTCTTTCTTGACGGCTGGTTTAACCGCCTGGATAAGCTGACGCCTGCGGTGTTAGAGGTGTTGTGATGCTGCCGCCGCCGATTTCAGACTATTTATTAAAAAGACAAATTGCTGAATTGCGTAACCCGCGCTATCTCGGTATCTATGAAGCCGGGCGGGAACGTTGTTTACAGCAAGCATTGGCCGGCAACGATATCAGCGACATTCCAATTTATAGCTATAACGCCACTTATCAATCGCTATTTTGCCGGGGCTGGCAATCCGTTTCTGCTCAAGATATCCGCTTATTGCGGGCTGAATGCGACAGGGGGCCGGTATGTTAGCGCACTTAAAGCAGCTTATCAGCAACCCGGCAACCGGTCGCCTCTCAACCTCTGATACCACCTTATTTGGGGCATTTGTTGCCAGTACAGCCGTTCTGTTGTGGTGTGCGCTTGCCGGCAAGATGGATGAATATCTGTTCGTCGGCTATCTCGCCGCCTGGGTTACGCATTCTCAGGCATCAAAACAAGCCGCCATTAAGCGTGACAAAGAACTCAATGTGACAGAAAACCGCGAGGTGTTTGCCCGTGATTAATCTTATCCGACGTTATTGGCTCATTGTGGTATGGGGTTCACTGTGCATTTGGCTAGGGGATAGGTGGGCCGAATCACGTTTGCAACCTCAAATCAATCAGGAAATTGAAAACCGCAAAGAAGCAGAACTGTCTTTTTATCGGGCACAAAAAGCCACCGCCGAATTAAATGCCGGCGTACTGCACGATTTGATTGAAAAACAGCAGGCACAGCAACATGCAAACGAAAAGATATCAAATGACTTATACGCCGCTATCACGCGCTTATCACAAACCACGCAACGTATTGAGCAAAGTATTCCTGAGGCTCTTAGGCGTGATGGGAGTGCTTACACCGGCATTGGCCCTAACGGGTTGCGGCTCTACCAAGCCGCTCTCGGTTACCGCCACGCCGCCCCTGGTGATTTCAGCCTGCCCGGCAATTCCTTCCCAGCTGTTACAACTGCCCGCGAAACCGCCGATGCCCCGTTCCGGGGAGCCGCATGCGCTGCTGACTCACGCCAGCCAATACGGGCAATGGAGCCAGGAACTGGCGCAAAAGCTGTCGGCAATCAAAGCATGGACCGACCAACAACGGGGAAAACAACAAAATGAGCAGACTGATTGATAAAGCCTGTGAAGTAGAACAATGTCAGCGGGAATTAGCTCTAAAAGCCCATGTTGAGCGGCCAATTCAGACAGGAGACGGCATTTGCTGTCACTGTGGCGACGCGATTGATCCCGCCCGGCTTGCCATTAATCCGGCGTTTGAACGCTGTGTTGACTGTCAAAAACAGGTTGAATTATGGGAGAAAAAATTCGGTGCTGGCATTTCTTAAAGAGAACTGGTCGATGGTGTGGGCGGCGGTCACGGTCACCTTTAACGTGGCACTGGTGTTGCTCAGTAAAACTTATGCCAAACGTGATGATGTTGAATTACTTAAAGTGCAGGTGCGACAGCTTGAAGGGTCATTATCGACTTTGCCGAATCAGAAAGAATTACACGCTTTGCAGCTGGAGATGGCGAACCTGCGCGGCGATTTAAAAGCCGCCTTGCCGGAGCTGCGTCAGTTACGCCATCTGAGCGATTTGTTATTACAAAATGAATTAAAGGAAAAGAATTAATGTCATCCATGCGTGAAATTTTGAACGCTGACCAACGGCTGGTTTTGCTGCGTTCACTGACCGAATGTGGTGGTGATGCCAATGAATCGGTCTTGCAGACCTGCCTTGATGCCTACGGTCATCGTATTGGCCGTGACGTGGTGCGCTCTCATATGTCCTGGCTGGAAGAACAGAGGCTAGTGTCGATCAAGGATGTTGCCGGTTGTCTGGTTGCTACCCTGACCGGACGCGGGGCGGATGTGGCAGAAGGTCGCAGTACCGTACCGGGTGTGAAGCGCCCTCGGCCAAGGGGATAGCCATGAGTAATAAACAGACGCGTGGTCGTCCGTCGAAGATTGATTTGTTGCCGCCGGCCATCCGGGACCAGCTTCACAGTTTGCTGCGTGATAAGCGTCATACCCAGGAAGATATCCGCACCGCGATTAATGAGCTGATCGATGAAGAAGGTTTACCCGATGCGCTGAAAATCTCCCGGACGGGTCTGAATCGTTACGCCTCCCGGATGGAAACCCTCGGTGCCCGTATTCGTGAAGGGCGGGAAATTGCTGATGTGTGGGTCTCCCGGCTGGGGTCTGCGCCCTCTTCCGACGTCGGGAAGCTGTTGCAAGAATTTGTGAAATCCCTCGCATTTGAAACCAGTATGAAGTTGGCCGAGGGGGATGAGCCGGTTGAACCGAAAGCCTTATCTCAGTTAGCCCTGGTCGCCGCCCGGATTGAGCAGGCCGCCATGACCAGCACGAAGCGCGAAAAAGAAATCCGGGCCGCGTTTGCGGCGGAAGCCGCAGAGCAGACTGAAACCCTGGTCAAACAGGCCGGACTCACGGCGGAAGCGGCGGCAGATATCAAGCGTCAAATCTTGGGGATTGTTTAATGCTAGTACAGGAATTAAACCCGGCAACGGAGTTTATTATCAATGCGGTTAACGATGAGACGTTTGACCCCAATGCGGTGCTGCTGGGTTATCAAAAGCGCTGGATCGCCGATGAATCGGTCTTAAAAATTGCAGAAAAATCGCGGCGGATCGGGTTGACCTGGGCTGACGCCGCTGATGCGTCACTGACCGCCGCCAAAGCCCGTGACGCCGGCGGCACAAACCATTTCTATATTGGTTCCAATAAAGAAATGGCGCGGGAATTTATTGATGCGGCGGCCATGTGGGCTAAGGCTTACGGGCTGGCGGCGGGTGAAGTGGGTGAAGAAGTCTTTAAAGATGAAGACAAAGATATTCTGACGTTTGTTATTTACTTTAGCAGCGGGTTTAAAGTCCAGGCATTATCCAGCAACCCTAAGAACTTACGCGGGATGCAAGGGAATGTCACCATCGATGAGGCCGCTTTCCATGAACGGTTGGCCGAAGTGCTGAAAGCCGCGCTGGCTTTGACGATGTGGGGCGCAAAAGTGCGCATTATTTCGACGCATAATGGCAATGAAAACCTGTTTAACGAGTTGATCCAGGATTCCCGCGCCGGGCGTAAACGTTATTCTGTTCATACGATTACGCTGGATGATGGTTGCAATGACGGGCTGTATAAACGTATCTGCCAGGTTTCCCGGCAAACCTGGTCGCAGGAAAAAGAAGACGAATGGAAAGCTAATTTACTCAAAGACACCGCGACGGAAGAAGATGCACTGGAAGAATATTATTGCGTGCCGAAGCAAGGCAGCGGGGCCTATATCCCCCGGGTGCTGATTGACCGCGCAACCAATGCCCAGTGTGTTGTTGTCCGTTTTGCTATGCCCAGGGGCCATATGACCTGGACGGAAGACGAGCGTAAAAACACAGTGTTGACGTTTTGTGAAGAGACGCTGTTACCTGCATTACAAAAACTGGATCCTGATACCCGCCATGCTTTCGGTCAGGATTTTGCCCGTTCCGGCGATTTATCGGTCATCGGGGCCGGGAGTATTGAGCAGGACACCCGCCGCATTCTGCATATCACCGTTGAATTGCATGATGTGCCTTACAATCAGCAACGCCAGATAGCCTTTTTTATGATTGACCGACTCCCCCGTTTGGTCGGGATTGCCATCGACTCGACAGGGAACGGCGGTTATTTAGGGGAAACAGTGTTATTGCACTACGGTGAAAATATGGTCGATGCTATCCATATTACGGATAATTTCTATCGTGAATGGTCACCAAAATACAAGGCGCTGTATGAATCCAATGACATCCGTATTCCTAAAGATGAAGACATCATTGCCGACCAGCGCCAAATCCAGAACATCCGGGGCGTGCCCAAAATTGATAAAACCCGCCGGGCCGGGACAGACGGTCAAAAACGTCACGGCGACAGTGCCGGGGCTTACCTGATGTTTACCCGAGCCAGTTACATGGACGGCCAGCTAATTGAATTTATTCCCCTACCGGAGAAACACGCGGCCAAAAACGATGATGACTTACCGACTTTTGAGAGGGGGTGTTGGTGAAAATATTCAACAGGTTAGTGGATGCCGTTGGCCGCCGCTTTTGGTTTAAACATGAGATGCAGACTCGGGATGGTGAATCCCGTGTGTCGCAATTGCGCCGATACTACGGTGATCATCCGGTCAGTGGTTTGACGCCTGCCCGCGCGGCTGAAATTCTGATTGAGGCCGAGCGCGGCCAGCTACTGGCACAGTGTGAACTGGCGGAAGATATGGAAGAAAAAGACGCGCATTTACAGTCAGAATTAGGTAAGCGTCGGCGGGCTATCCAGTCGCTGGATTGGTCAGTTAAGCCGCCGCCCAATGCCAGCCGGGAAGAAATCAGCGACGCCGAGCTATTAACCGAAATATTGTTAGATGCGGATTGGTTACCCGATTGCCTTTTCGATGCCACAGACGCGATATTAAAAGGGTTCAGCTGCCAAGAAATCGAGTGGGAAGATGCCGGCAAGCTGATTATTCCGCGTGCGGTTGAATGGCGCGACCCGGCCTGGTTTCAGACGCCTCAGTATGAGCGCAATCAATTACGCTTACGCAACGGGACGGCAGACGGGGAAGATTTGCAGCCGTTCGGCTGGATACAGCATATCGCCAAATCAAAGTCAGGTTATCTTGCCCGAACGGGGTTAATCCGCACTCTCGTCTGGCCGTTTATCTTCAAGAACTATTCGGTCCGGGACCTGGCCGAGTTTCTGGAAATCTACGGTCTGCCTATTAGAGTTGGGCAATATCCGGCGGGCGCGACTGACAAAGAGAAACAGACTTTATTGCATGCGGTCATGTCAATCGGTCATAACGCCGGCGGGATTATTCCGCGCTCCATGTTGATTGATTTTAAAGCGGCGGCAGACGGCACATCAGACCCGTTTATGGCGATGATGAATTGGGCTGAGTTGAGCATGTCTAAAGCCATTTTGGGTGGCACACTGACCAGCCAGGCAGACGGCGCGACAAGTACAAACGCATTGGGTAACGTGCATAATGAAGTGCGTTTCGAGGTGCGCAACAGTGACGCCACGCAACTGGCCGCCACACTCACGCGGGATCTGGTGTTTCCTTTATATGCCTTGAACTGCAAATCATTCGATAATCAACGGCGTAAGCCGGTGTTTGAGTTTGATTTGTCCGAGCCGGAAGATGTGAGCGCCTATGCCGCCGCGCTGCCGGGGCTGGTCGGTCTGGGGATGAAAATTCCGGTGCAATGGGTGCATGATAAGCTGCAAATTCCTGTTGCCGCCGATGATGAAGATTGCCTGAAAGTCCCCGAAACACCCGCAGCCCCGGATTTCTCTTCAGCCTTTTTAAACGCTAAAACCGGATGGACCGCATTAACGGCGGAGCCGGTGACATCGGTGAATACGATGCCGGGTGCGGTAAGCGGCCAGGAATGGCAAAACACGGTTGACCCGCTGCTAGTTCCTATTCTTATGGCACTGGAAACCAGGGGCTATGAGGCGGCAAAAAATAAAGCGTCTGAACTCTATGCTGACATGGACGATGAACAACTGGCTGATATGTTACATCGGGCGATGTTTGTCGCCGAACTCTGGGGGCGTCTGAATGTCACAACCGGTTGATTTAGGTATTGCCGCTAAATTAGAGCCAAAACTGGCCGTGGATTATTTTCGTGCCAAGGGCTATGACGTCAACTGGAACTGGCAGGAAACCGATGCTGCCGCTCATGCGGGAGCGTTCACCGTGGCAAAAGCGGCGCGGATGGATATTCTGACGACTATTCGTGATGAGGTGGATAAAGCGCTGAGTCAGGGCACCACCGAACGCGATTTTATTAAAAGCCTGAAACCCCGTTTGCAAGAACAGGGTTGGTGGGGTAAGCAAATTGTGGTTGACGGTGACGGTAATGCGGAAACCGTCCAGTTAGGCAGCCCGGCCCGGCTGGCAACGATTTATCGCACTAACCTGGCTACCGCGTATCAGGCCGGGCGATATCAACAGCAATTGGCGAGCACCGAGACCCACCCTTATTGGCAGTATATTGCTGTCATTGACAAGAACACGCGGAAAAGCCATGCCGCCATGCACGGGCGGGTGTTTCGTTTTGATGACCCAATCTGGGACACGTTCTATCCACCTAACGACTGGGGGTGTCGCTGCCGCGTTCGCGCACTAACCGCTGCACAGGTCAAACGAATGGGATTAACTGTAGAATCCAGTCTCGGTGCGGTGAGCACCCAACTTGTTGAAACCGGGGTTGATAAGCGGACGGGTGAAGTTTATCAGTCGGAAGTCACGACGTACCGCAACGGCAAGCAGCGCATGACCACCGGCGCGGGCTGGTCAAACAATGCCGGGCAATTGGCTATGGGGTCGGATATCAGTATTGCGCGTAAGCTGATTGGGTTGCAAAACCGTGAACTCCGTCAGCAGGTTATTCAGTCATTGAATAACGCCCCGGTACGACAACACGCATTCGCGCAATGGGTCGGCCAGGTGCTGACGCAACGGCGTCCTGGCAACAACATTCAACCGCTGGGGTTTATGACCGAGGATATTGCCGTGGCCGTGGAGGAACGGACCGGCAAGCCTGCGGCACGCGTGCTGGCTATCAGTGAAAAAGAACTGGTGCATGCTGACAGTCTTAAGCATCAGAAAAAAGGCGTCGCCCTGACCATGGCCGAATATCAGACGTTGCCGCAGGTGGTTGCCAATCCCTCGGCTATCCTCTGGGATAAGCAGAATCAGAATTTATTGTATATTCGCAATGATGATAACCGCACTATTAAAACGGTGGTCAATGCGCCGTGGTCAGTACGTAAACAACCTGATGCGTTGGATGTGGTTATCAATACGTACCGGGTGCCGTTAACAGAACTGAAAAAAGGCGTCGCCGGCGGAAATTATGAGTTGCTGAAAGGCATACTATAACAACAAAGCCCCGAATAACGGGGCTTGCTACAGTGGTGGGAGTTGAACCCACATAAACGTATGGCGCTCTGCGCTGACGTCGAATTACCGGTTATTCGTACACTGTTTAACCTATTTTACCATGAGTGAATCTGAATGCAACTTGACTATCAATTTGATGATGCGGCGATACAAGCGGCCTTTAAACGGGTGCAAAAGTTGGGGCGGAATACGACGCCGATCACCCGTGCGATTGCTGCTGTTCTCGCCAGTGAAAGCGAAGAGGCGTTTGCGCAAGAAGCTGACCCGACAACAGGCAACCCCTGGCAACCGTTAACCGAAAAGTACAAAGCCCGCCTGGCAAAAAAAGGCAAAACGGGCAGAATGTTACAACGCTCACAGGGGGGGCTGGCGATGTCGTTGTCAACAGCGTATGACGCAGTGAGCGCGGCCATTGGCACCAATAAAGTTTACGCAGCGATCCATCAATGGGGCGGGTTGCCCGATATGCCGCCCGGCCCGGCTGCGGTCCCCACCCGTCCGTATATGGGACTGTCGGCGCAGGGAATTGCGGATATTATCGACATTATCAATATCAATGCGCAGCACGCAGCGGCATTGAAAGCGCGTTAGTGTGTTAGCTCTTACCTAAAAAAAGTTAAACGCCTCCCGGCATTTTTAAACGGGTTTTAAACGGGGTATAGTGTCACTGCTGGCCCCCGTTCTATCTCTTCTTTCCCATGCAGGTGTGATCCCCCACAAACCCACCTTTTTTTCATTCTGTCCAGAATGGCAGCATGAAAACGAAAAGCCCAACCCCCAACCCCCGTTTAGCGATCCTGAATGCTTCGATGACTCAGGCCGCCGATGGCTGGTATCAGCTACTGCCCGCGGGTCATTTTAGTGCCCGTGACGGCCGCCCAGACGATGTTGTCGGTGGGCAGTGGTTTATGGATGCCGCCATTGCTGAACAGTTTATCGCTGCTACCGCGTCTATTGGTCAGCCCGTGCTGTTTGACTACAACCATGTGACATTAAAACAAAATGACGATGCTGCGGCGTGCAAAGACGCTATTGCGGCGGCGTGGCTGAAAAATCCCGCAACAGATATGCAGTGGCGCGAAGGTTTGGGGCTGTTTGTTCGCCTGTCGTTAACGCTCGCGGCTCAAACCGCTATCGATAACCGCGAATGGGCTTATTTGTCCGCCGTATTTCCTTATAACGAGCTGGGCCATCCCCTTTATTTGAGGATGGGCGCACTCACCAATGACCCCGGTTTAACCGGTATGCGGCCTCTGGCTGTGCTGGCGGCGCAAACTCTTTCGGACTTTTTACCTCCATCAAAACAGGACATTGTTATGAATGATCTTATTCTCCAGTTGCTAGAGCAGCTGGGTATTGAACTGCCCGACGATACCGCCGAACTCAGCGAAGAGGTACTCAATGATTTACTGAATCAGGCGCTGTCTGCGATTGAAACCCTGAAAGCGTCGGCCCAGGCGGCTGTTGATACGCAAGAGGTGATTGAGAGTACGGCAGACCCGGACAGTGTGACCAGTGGCGTGACCGATATCGTTGATGATGCCGCCACCGATATCACCGAAGCAGAACAGATCCTTGAGGACGCCGCTTTGAATGGTGTGGATTTAACCCGATTTGTTCCCGCTAAAGCCTATCAAATTCTGGCCCGCCGCGCCGCCGTGTTAAGTGCCCGGGCGGGTGCACAAAGTGCGGAGTCGATTATTACCACTGCCCGCCGACAAGGGCGAGTTGTCGCGGCGGAGGTGCCTTATTTGCGGGCGGTCGCGAGACAGCACGGTATTGCGGAGTTAAATGCCGCGATTGCGGGCCGGAAAGGCATTACGGCACTCACCCGCCGTCAAACCCTGAGAGCGAAACAACCGTCGCGTATGGCCGTCCTGTCCGCGTCTGAAAAAGAAGCGGCGAGGCTCCAGGGATTATCTGAGGCCGAATTCCTGAAACGCAAACAAAAAGGAGCCAAATAATGGCGATTGTGACCCCCGCGCTGATTAAAGCGTTATTTACCGGCTGGAACGGCGATTTTCAAAATGGGCTGGATGAAGCACCGAGTCAGTATGAAAAAATCGCTACCGTGGTACCCAGTACAACAAAATCCAACACTTACGGCTGGCTGGGGCAGTTTCCGGGCATGCATGAATGGATTGGTGACCGGGTTATTAAAGATATGCAATCACACGGTTATCAAATCATTAACCGGCCATTCGAAAGCACAGTGGGCGTTGATCGGGATGATATTGAAGACGATAACGTCGGCATTTACTCGCCGCTGTTTACTGAGATGGGACGTGCCGCCGGTGTGCAGCCCGATGAGTTGGTATTCGGTGCGCTGTCAAACGGCTTCTCCAATCTGTGTTACGACAAACAGAACTTCTTTGATGCTGACCATCCGGTCTACCCCGATGTAGACGGCAAAGGTGAGGCTAAATCAGTCAGTAACATCCTGACAGACGACGGCTATAAAGGGTTGCCGTGGTTTGTACTTGATAATTCCAGGGCCATTAAACCCATTATTTTCCAGCAACGTAAAGCGCCGGAAATGGTCGCGATGGATAAAGTCGATGATGAGCAGAACTTTATGCGCAAGCTCATTCGCTACGGCGTCGATACCCGCTGTGAAGCGGGTTACTCATTCTGGCAATTGGCTTATGCCGCTAAAGCGCCATTAACGGCTGACAACGTTTGGGCAATGATTTCCGCCATGCGACAGTTTAAAGCCGATGGGGGGCGTCCGCTGGCAATCCGGCCTACGCATTTGGTTGTTCCGCCGGCAATGGAAAAAGAGGCCACGCAGCTATTAGAGCGTGAGCTGACGATTGATGCTAAGGGCGGCACTGTCAGCAATGAGATGAAAGGCCGCCTTGAGCTGATTGTCGCGGATTACCTCTAATCCCCTGTTAAACGGGGTGTTAACCCCGTTTAAACCTTGTTTAAAGGACGTGAAATGTTATGTCAGAAAAAATTTCAATGGCTGAAAACGCCGAAACAATGGGTGTTTGCGTGGTTAATACCGCCCATGATGGCTATCGCCGTGCCGGGTTTGTGCTTGTTCGGGGAGAAAACACGTTGTCGACCGTTGATGTTGACCAGCGCCAGGCGCTGGAAGCTGATCCCCGTCTGTCTGTCACGGTTATTACGACAGATACCGATAATGACGAACCGGGGCGGCTGGCTCATCAAGATGATACAGCTGCGTTAGCTAACCCCAGGAAAGATAAGGCGAATAAATGAGTTATGCCCGGCTTGCTGATATGTACGCGCGTTACAGTCGTGACGGTCTGAACACCCTGACGGATGTCAAGATTGACAACTGGGCGGCATTAACCGATGACGAACTGACGACGGCACGTCAGCGACTGATACAAACGGCGCTGGATGATGCTTGCGCGACGATTGACGGCTATATCGACAGTCGCGCGACCTTGCCACTGAAAACGGTGCCGTCTGTTCTGGTCAGGGTGGCCTGTGTGCTGGCGCGGTTTTCGCTCGAAGACGGCGCGGCAACAGAAAAAGCCACAAAAGACAGTGAAGATGCGATCCGTCTGCTGGAAAAAGTCGCCGCCGGGGATGTCAGTCTCGGACTCAGTAAAGACGCTGAGCGCCCGGAGGGCGGTGATATTGCGCAAATCACCAGCGCCGGCAGTGTCTGGCAGCGCGAGAAATCGCGGGGATTTATCTGATGAAAACACCGGCTTCTATCACCAGTGATATTTCAGATTCGTTGGTGGCGGGCATCCAGCAGCTATTTGGTAAGACACTGCGCAAAGTGGATACCCACCCCGGCCAGTGGAGCGACAGCGCCGTCAAGCTGATTATCAATACCGCGCCGGCGGTTTACGTCGCCTGGTTAGGCAGTCGCCAGGGCGAGATACGTCACACCGCCATCAGCACCTGGGGCATTTTTGTCAGCGCATCCGTGTTAAACGGTAAACAAACCCAGGTGCCGGGTATTTATCAGATTGTTGAGCGGCTCACCGCCTGGCTGAACAACCGCCGGATTGCCCCGGCGGGTAACTTCACGCTGACTCAGGTTGGCAACCTGTGGAGCGATACGCAAAGTCAGGCAGGCATTGCAGTGTATGGGCTGTATTTTGATGCGCCGCAGCCACTGCCGGACCCTATCGCGATTGATGATTTGGATGATTATGCCACCCATTATCAGCAATGGGGGCAGCCAACGGGGACGCCTGAGCAGGAAGCCCTGATTCATTTACCTATTCAGGATAAACCATGACTGAATTGCATATTAAACCCACACCGGGGTTGGTTGTTCGTGACCCTGAAACATACGAACCGCTGACTGAAAAAGGCGATAAAAAGCCCCGTATCGGGTACTGGTTACGTCGCCTGAAAGACGGTGATGTAGTTGAAATTCCTGCTGTATCAACGAAAAAAGGAGCATCGCAATAAATGGCGCTCTCATTTAATGAAATCCCGGCCAATATTCGGGTGCCACTGTGCTATATCGAATTTGATAACAGTGCCGCGGTGACTGGCACACCGCAAATGTTGCATAAGACGCTCCTCTTGGGATTGCGCATGAAAACCGGGCGGGTGCCCGCCGGGCAACCTTTTCGCGTCACCTCGGCAAGTGCGGCTGAAACCGCGTTCGGGCGTGGCTCTATGCTGGCTGAAATGGCTGCGTCATTTATTAAAGGCAACGCGTTTGCCGAACTGTGGGCGCTCGCCCTGGATGATGCCGAGGATGGTGTCAAAGCCGAAGGGAAAATTCAGTTTATCGGTAAGGTGGCCCAAACCGGGCAAATTGCGTTGATGATAACCGGCGTTCCCGTGCGTGTCACGGTCAAGGCCGGTGATGATGCAGTCACGATGGCCGGTAAAATCCGCGATGTGATTAACGCAAATGAAAAACTGCCGGTCACAGCGAGCGCGGAAGCCCTGGCTGACACCGTGATATTGAAAGCCAAATGGGGTGGTGAAACCGGCAATGATATTGATGTCCGGGTCAACTACTACGACGGGGAAATGCTGCCGGCGGGCATCAACTTAGCGATCACCCCGATGGGTGGTGCTACGGGCAACCCCGATTTAGCGGCGGCCATTACGGCGTTTGGTGATACCTGGTGGAACTATATTGTTAACCCCTTCACGGATACGCCGAATCTCGATTTACTGCGTGATGAACTGAAAACCCGCTGGGGACCGCTGCGCATGATTGACGGCATTTGCTGGATGGCCTGCCGCGGCACACTGGCGCAAGCCTCAACGTTCGGGACGTTACGCAATGATTATCTGTTTTCAACCCTCGCAACCGGGATTGCGCCACAGCCGACCTATATCTGGGCGGCCACGTTGGCAGGTGTGGCGGTGGGTTCACTGAGTATTGACCCGGCTCGTCCCCTCCAGACGCTGCAACTGCCCGGTATTTTGCCGCCTGCCGCCAGCGACCGTTGGGCATTGAATGAGCGTAACTTGCTGCTCTATGACGGGATATCAACATTCAATGTGGCGGCGGGTAATGTCGTGCAGATTGAGCGCATGATAACCATGTATCGTGAAAACAGCTTCGGCGACCCCGACCCCAGTTATCTGGATGTCGAGACTATCGCGACTCTCTCGTATCTGCGTTACTCAACACGGGTACGTATCACGCAAAAATATCCGCGTCATAAGCTAGCCAATGACGGTACGCCGTTCAGTGCCGGACAAGCGATAGTCACGCCGTCCGTCATCAGAACAGAGTTATTAGCTTTATTTACTGAACATGAATTTGCCGGCCTGGTGGAAGATTTCGACGCGTTTAAAGCGACGCTGATTGTTGAACGCGACAGCAGTGATCGCAATCGCATTAACGTGCGCAGCAATCCGAATCTGGTTAATCAGTTCCGTATTTATGCGCACGCTATCCAGTTTATTTTGTAATAAGGAAAAATGATGGCAAGCCCCTATCAGTATACCGGTATTGCGTATATCCGGCTTAATGGCAAAGAGATCCCAACCAAAGACGGCGCACAACTGACGCCGGGCGGCGTAACCCGTGACCCGGTTATCGGTGCCCGGGTTTATGGCTGGCAGCAGACACCGAAAGAAGCCCGATTAAGCTGTGTTATTCCGCAAGGCCCCGGTGTCAGTCTGTTTGTGATTAAAAATATGGTGGATGCGACTATCGAATTTGAATGCGATACGGGCGAACGTTTTATGCTCGCTAACGCCTGGTGTGACGGTAATGTGTCGCTCACCAGCAAAGGTGAGATATCCGCTGAATTTATCGGCATTGAATGTAAGGAAATTTAACCATGTTTCAGTTAAAGCACGGCCTGCAATACGGCCATGATGACGAAGCCGAAAAGCAGTTTGATGTTGAACTGCGCCAGTTGACTGCCGGTGATTTGATTGATGCCGAAACCGCCAGTGAGCGGGTCGTGATGACAGAAAAAGGCCCGATGCTACTCTCCAGTCCGGCGCTAATGGGCTATGAGTTATTACGCCGCACTATCGCACGTGTTGGCAACATCAACGGCCCGATACCGATGGCACTGTTAAAAACCCTGCATCAGGATGATTTGGAGTTAATCGCCAGCCAAGCTGGTTTACAGCGTCATGTCGCGATGGAAACGATGAGGCAAGTCGCCGACGAGGGGCGATAGTTTGCAGTGCGTTCGGGCTATTGAACGCACTGCCTTATCCGTCGGTATTCGGCTTAAGGGTGGGCCAGCCTGGGCGCTGGCCTTACCGTTACCGAAACTATTGTTGTACTCACACTGGCTGGGGAAACGCTAAATGACAACGAAAAATCGCGCCGAATTTATTGTTAATCTGGTCGGCAATGTGACGCAAAAATCCCGTCAGTTCGGGGCCAGTATCCGCAGGTTCGGCACGGAAGGCAGCCGCTCAATGCGGCTGTTTTCCAGTGCGGTAACCGGGGCTAACGGTATTCTGGATAAATTTGATAACCGTATGGTGGGATTTGTCACCGGCGGCGGGCTGGCAATGGCGGGCAAACAAGTTGCCGACCATCAGCAGACTATCACCGAACTGGGTACAACCTATAATCTGACGGCGGACCAGGTGATGAAACTGGATGCTGCGGTAACCAAAGTCGCCGCGCATCGTAAACTCAGTACCTCGGATTTAATGACCGGTGCAGAAGCGTTCCTGGGAAAAACTAACGATCTTGAAGCTACTTTAGCGCAACTGGACAATATCGCGCTAACGATTAACGCTATCAGACTGGAAGCCAGTGCTGCCGGGAATGAGCTGGGCGGGATGTTTAATGTGGGCTTTAAGTCCCCGGAGAAAATGCGTAAGTGGCTTGAGGGTGTAGTTTCTGCCAGCAAAGAGGGGACTGGCAATATCGGCGACCAACTGACGGCATTAAGGGGATTGGGAAAAGACACAAAATGGCAATCCCAATTAGACCAACAGCAAATGTTGGCAATGCTGCGTGTTGCTAATGCCGAATTTAATGAT
The DNA here is from genome assembly GCF_000711895.1 of Photorhabdus australis DSM 17609. Taxonomy (GTDB): domain Bacteria; phylum Pseudomonadota; class Gammaproteobacteria; order Enterobacterales; family Enterobacteriaceae; genus Photorhabdus; species Photorhabdus australis. The sequence goes on along the minus strand of NZ_JONO01000025.1, from coordinate 6,699 downwards.
CCAGAACAGGCATTTTCTGCCATGCAGGGTTTTTACGACACCATTAATGATAAAGAAAAACAGAAGATTTTAAAACGAAAAGGCCGAATTAATGTAAAAGATAAAAATGGGCAGCAAAAACACCCTGCTGATCTTGCGTTTGAAATCAGTAACGCAGCCAAAAATAAGGAGCACAATTTAAAAGATGTTTTTGATGGCGACACCTTGAAATTTATCATGATACTCGGTGACCCTAAAAAACGTGATTTGGTAAAAAAAATTGCTCACCCGGATAATATTGAAGAGGGATTGCTGGAGAAAAAAGCCACACAGAATGTCCAGACATTTAATGGTGCATTAACGTCATTAACAAACACCGGAGAGCGATTTGCTCAACTGAAACTGGCTAAACCTGTTCAGGACTTAGCTGATGCCATTCATTCGCTGACGCCAGAGGAATTAGACGAATATGCTGCTGCCGTTGAAAAAGCCGCGTATGCGATCGGGGCGGCTGTGGCGGCGCGTTATGTGTATCGCGCCGGTAAAGGGGTATACAATTTTGCTAAATATATTAAGGGTGGCCCAGCGGGTTCGGCGGGCGGTGATACCTCTTCGGGGGCATTAAGTGGTGCTGATGTGGTGCCGGTTTATGTCACGAACTGGTCAGAACAAGGTCAATCGGATAATAACAACAGCCCCAGTAATAACAAGTCAAAGTTTAATCGCGGCGGTCTGATCGGTGCCGTAATCAATACAGTCAGTGAGCTTGAGGCTCTGTTGCCATCCGAAGAGGAAAAAAAAGTTACCCTTGAAAGATGGAAAAAGCAAATGAAGGAAGAATACCCCCATGCCTACGACACAAGCGGTCAAGAACGTGGCTCCCCAATATTCCCTGTCAGCCTTAAAAACTGGTGGTATGGACATAACGATCAGATAGTGAAAGAAGGGATCACGCCCTCCCCTTACTTAACCGGAAACTGGGAACAGAAGTCTCCTCCGTCGCTGGCAGAACCTGCTAACCCGCAGCCCCAACCGCAGCAAAATCAGCAAAAACCGCCGGAAGGTAAGATTACTATCCAGGTTGAAACGACCGGGGATATCAAAGCGAAAACGAAATCAGTCAAGGCTGAGAATGTCGATTTGCGGGTGAACACCGGCTACAGCTATGCGAGAAGTTACTGATGATGCCCGATTTTGATGGTGTGTTAACCCTGTTTAATGATACCTCCTGGCGTTCAAAAGTGGGGACGGGTAAAGGGACATTTCGCGGTACCCCATTCTATATTATTGATGATGCGACGCTGACCGGCGGTCGTCGTGTGGTTCGTCACGAATACCCCTTGCGGGATGACGGCGAAACCGAAGACCTGGGACTGACCACCCGCGAGTATGCATTTACCGCCGTAGTGTTTGGTGATAACTATTTTAGTCAGCGTGATGCGCTGATAACGGCACTTGAAGCTCCCGAACCCGGCGAAATCGATCATCCTTATTGGGGCAAGCAGCGGATTCAAATCGAAACCTACACTGTGCGGGAATCCTGCTATACCGGTGGGGTTGCGATGTTTTCTGTCACCTTTGTGCCGGCGGCGGATAAAACCGCCCCGGTTGAAGCGCACAAGCCCGAACTGAACAGCGATAGCCTGACGAACCGCGTTCTGTCCGATGTCACAGCGGCATGGGACACCGTAACCGGCGCAATGGCTAAAGTCACCGAGACGCTGAATACCGTTGAGGCGACGGTTAACACCCTAGTTAATGGTATTCGCAGCTTACCGGCTACCTCCGGTATGAACCAATTATTGGGTTCCGCACTGGCGCTGAAAGGCTCCTTAAAGAATCTGATTAATGCCCCGCATCAGCTCTTTGATGATATCGCTAATTTGGTCAGCGGCATGGCGGAAGTTGCCCCACCTGCCGTTGCCAGCCGGGCATTACGTAAAACCGGCAGCAGTATTCAGGTGCAATCCAAATCGAATGTGCCGGCAGTGGCGCATTTACAACATGTAGTGAATACCACCACCACGGTTTTTATTGCGGCTCAACTTGCCGGGTTAGTGTTAAATGCGGCGACAGAAGCCGCGAAAACCAAACCGCCTGCGCCTTCATTAACCCTGGCCGGAACGTCTTACACCGTTTTTTCTTCGTCAGCCGTTGATGCTCAGTCATCCAAGTCTGGGGCTGAACTCCCGGTAACTTCCATTCCGCTGATTGAAACGCTGGATGATACCCGAAAAGCCAGTACCCAATTGGATGATGAGCTGATGCAATTACTGATAGCGACCGGGGATCTGGGCTGGTTCGAGACCTCAAATCAGCTCCGGGATTTTCGCATTACCTTTGTGCAGCAAATGCAGGCCACGGCGGGGGCGTTACCGACCGCCAGACATATTGCGCTGGCAGGAACAGAGCCAGCGTTAGTCACGCTTTATCGCGAAACCGGCGAGGTGCATCAACTTGCCCGTTTTATCCGCCGCAACGGTATCCGACACCCGGCGTTCGTCACCGGCGGCGTAGACATTGAGGTGATTAATGGCTAATACCATCGAATTAATTTTGGGTAATAAAATCTATTCCGGCTGGAAAACGCTGGATGTGACCCGCAGCATTGAAGATATGGCAGGACAATTCTCATTAGGCGTCACAGTTAAAAGCGGTGATTCTCCGCTTGTGCTTTTACCTGGTCAATCATGCCAGCTTGAAATGAATGGTCAGCGGGTAATTACCGGTTATGTGGATACGGTGGAAACCAGTATTGATGATGAAAGGACCATTACCGTATCGGGTCGGGATAAAACTGGTGATTTAGTTGATTGTGCGGCCATTCATGGTAAAGGCCAGTGGCGTAATGTCACCCTGGAAACTATCGCCAAAGACTTATGCAAGCCGTTCGGTGTCACCGTTCGTTGGGAAGTCAAAACGGTGTCGGCGGCAACCGTATTCAAACAATGGCAGATTGAACCCGGCGAAACCGTGTTTGATAACTTGTCACGCGCTGCCCGGCATCGCGGGGTGCTGGTAACCAGTAATGCGCTGGGTGAACTGGTTTTTACCACTGCTGGCACGGAAAAAGCCGGTATTTTAGTGCTGGGACCAGCAGACAATCAGGGAGTGAAAATTCAAACGATTGACACTTATCTGTCCTGGATTGACCGGTTCAGCCTGTATCGTGTTAAAGGCAGTAATGCCGCCGGTGGCTTATGGGGAGAAACCCAAACCCCGGCACAATCTACCGCGATTAATATTGATGTGCGTGATGCTGAAATTACCCGCTATCGCCCCACTATTATTCTTGCTGACGATAACCTGACTACCGCCCAAGGCAATGCGCGTGGCTCGTGGGAACAGAAACGGGCATTGGCGCATGGTATGACTGCAACAGTTGGCGTCACTGGCTGGTTCAAACCAAATGGTCAGCTCTGGCAGCCTAACGAATTGGTGACGTTAAACGCCCAGCCAGCCGGCTTGAATGAGAAAGTCCTGTTGATTGTCTCAGTGAATCATACACTTGATAACGATACGGGCACGGTAACAAAGCTCGAACTGATGCCGAGTGACGGCTTTAACGAACCCGCACAGCCTGAACCTAAAACCAATGACGGGGTATGGAAATGATTAATCAGCTTAATAAGCTCACCGCCAGCATTCAGCGCCGGGTCCGGCTGCTGATTTCGCGTGGCGTGGTTAATATTGTCAATGACTCGCTGAAGCAGCAAAACTTGCAAGTTTCGTTGCTGGCTGATGAAGCTGCTGACGATGTAGAACGATTTCAAAACTATGGTCACAGTAGCGTTCCGCCCGTCGGCAGTGAAGCGATTGTATTGTCGGTGAGCGGCGTTCGCCAGCACCTGGTTGCGATTGCCGTCGACAATAAAAACAGTCGTATGGGTAAGTTAAAGGCGGGTGACAGTGCGCTTTATCACCAGGAAGGGCATCATGTTTTACTGACTGAAAATGGGGTTGTTCGCATTCAGTGCAAGCGTCTTGAAGTCGTGGCGGATGAAATTGTGTTTGATGCTCCCCAAACCCGCTTTACCGGCAATGTTGATATAAAAGGTGTCAGTACGGCTGACAATCATATGTCAGGTTCAACCAGCGGTAAAGACCACATTCACACAGAGCATGACGGATACAGCACGAGCAAACCGAGATGAATGACATTGCGCTTCAATGGCAAACCAACAACGCAGACATTGCTATCAAGCACGCGGATATTGTGCTGGATAACTCATTAGCGACTGCGGTCATTATTTCATTATTTACTGACCGTCGGGCGCTGGATTCTGACGAACTTCCTTCGGGGGCTGGTACTGACAAACGAGGTTGGTGGGGAGACTCATTTAATGCGCGGCCAATCGGCAGCCGGTTATGGTTGTTATCACGAGAGAAACAGTTGTCATCTGTTTTGCATCGTGCCAAAGCTTATGCAGAAGAAGCGCTGACATGGCTGATTGAAGATAACCATGCAAAGCAAATCACTGTTGCCGCAACAGCACCCGAACGCGGGGTTTTATTGCTGACAGTGAATATTACCCTATTCAACGGCAGTGTGTTGCCCCTGTCGTTTAAAGCTCATTTAAGTGTGATTTAAATGCCGTATAAAGCCCCATCTCTTAGCGCGTTACTGGCTCGTACTCAGTCAGATATTGAGAGTCGTTTACCCGGCACATTTGCCCGTTCTGCATTCAGTACCACGGGGGCAATTGCTTTTGCTAACGCGGGTAACGCAGCCGGATTGCATGATCATCTTGCATGGACCAGTCGGCAGGTTGTCCCTCATCTTTCAGACGATGACAAACTCCTGGAACATTGTGAGTTCTGGGGGGTATGGCGTAAACCCGCCACTCAGGCAACAGGCAGTATTACAGTGACTGTGCTAAATAAAACCGTGATACCGAAAGGCACACGCTTTCAGCGCCCGGATGGGGTTGTGTTTGAGTCTACTGATGATGTGTATGCCGCATCGGGTGAGAACCCAGTTTCTGTTATTGCCATCGAACCCGGCAGGCGGGGAAATACAGCAGCCGGGGTTGAATTTGAATTGGTTTCGCCGGTTGTCGGTGTGAAAACCCAAGCCATGACTCATTACATTGGCGGTGGTGCAGAACTGGAATCGATTGATTCACTGCGTTCTCGTTTGTTGTTCAGAGTGCAATACCCGCCATCCGGGGGCAATAAATATGACTATGAACGCTGGGCTAAGGAATGTGCAGGGGTCACTCGTGCGTGGTGTATCCCGCGCTACCGTGGCTATGGGTCAGTCGGTGTTTTATTCGTGATGGACGAAGAAACCAATATATTTCCACGACCAGGGGATCTTGTGCGTGTGAAAGAATACCTGACCGGGCATATCAACCCGGTGACCAACCAAGCAGAAGGCAAAACAACAGGTGCGGAATTAATTGTGGAAAGTCCTGTTGCTAAAGTCATTAATTTTCGCATTCGTTTATCGCCGAATACAGAAGTCGTCAGACAGGCTGTAAAAACCAATTTGAAAGGTTATCTGGAAAATCTGCCGCCAGGTGGACTGGCTTTACTGTCAGAAATGCGGGCAACCATTTCTAACGCGCCGGGTGAAATTGATAACACCGTGATGTCACCTGTTGCGGACGTGTATGCCGCCGAACATGAAATTTTTGTCCTGGGAGATATCGAATGGCAATGACAGCAAAAGACTATCAAAAATCCGGTCTTGATTTATTGCCCCCAGGCAAAGCCTGGGTAAGAGATCCCGATAGCGATCTGGGTAAATTAATGCTTGCATCAGGCGAAGAATTTGCCCGCGTGGATGTGATTAGTGACGCTATCTTAAATGAAATTTATGCAGACCGGGCTTTTATGCTGCTTGAAGATTGGGAAGACTTTGCCGGGCTTCCCGATTGCAGTATTGACGATGAGTCAACGATTGACAGTCGCCGGCAGGCAGTAAAAGCAAAGTTAATCATGTCAGGCAGTCTCTGCAATCAATTTTATGAGCACTTAGCGGCAGAACGCGGCTATCGTATTAAAATCGAGGAGCATTACCCTCATCACTGCCTGCGTGGATGCAACTATCCCATTTATCCAGAAAAAAATTGGTTTCGTGTTTTTGTTCATGTCTTTGAAAGAACCTCGCGCTTTTCAACTGTGCTTGATAATTGTAAGCAACGCTTGCGTGTTGCTGACGCGGCAGACCTTGAGTGTTTATTAGAACGCTATGTCCCCGCCGAAACTGAATTTGTATTTATTTATCATGAGGATTAACGATGTTTGGACTTGATAACCCCTCTGGCGTTAGTGTGATGCCGCCCGTCACCCCGGCAAGCAATCCGACACCGCTCTGGTTTACTGAGGGCGGCGCGGGTCTTGCTGTCAGCTACCCCGGCCAAGAATGGTTTAACATTGTGCAAGCTGAATTGTTGTCTGTATTGCAAGCCGCAAACGTTAGGCCCGACAAGAGCAAATTAGATCAACTTGCTGTAGCCATTAAAAGTATTGTCACTGAAAAGAGCATTGGACTGACAGACAAACTCGGCAATAGTAGTGCATTAGCCGCATCACAAAAGCTGGTTAGTGAAGTTAATAACAATGCCAATAGTAAGCTGGCAAAAAACCAAAACGGCGCAGACATTCCCAACAAAAGTGAGTTTGTGAAAAACCTCGGTTTGGTGGATACGGTGGTGTTGGCGAAAAATGCGTTGCCTGTTTATGCGTCTTCTCTTTCTGTAAATCTCAATACAT